>JAAYPJ010000143.1 GCA_012519835.1 Clostridiales bacterium
GAGCTCATGAAAAAATACGGATTGACAAGTGACGGGATAGTGAAAGCCGTGATCAGTTTAATAGATAGAAAATAATAATCATAAAATGTCGCCCCGAGACGCGCTGTACAAACGGTGACCGTGAAGGATCATTGTCCCGGAATAATGTTTTCCTTTTAGAATATTTTTGTCCCACCCTGAATACAAATAAATGTAAGGCCACATCTGGTTTAACAAAAAGTATAGTTGATATCAGTCAATGTAGTGGCAAAAAAGGGGGGAAGAGATATGGGGAAGATACCAAAACTACCGGAGATAAATTGGAAATTATTTATTACTATGATTTTAATTATTGTGATAGCTGTAGGCCTTGTTAAATTTATTCCTAAATTAATATTTAAGAATGATAAAGAGGTGGGCTATATGGTATTAAATAAGGAACAGGTTCCCGAGAAAATTAATGAAATACTGCCGAGGTATATGATGCTGGAGAGGGCCCTGGCGGCTAAGGTAGATGATCAAATTTATGTGATAGTCACCCGCGGACAAAAACTGACGGCAGGGTATGACGTGAATATCGAAAGGTTGGAATTGGTAAAAAAGGAAGAGGAAACAAGATTGATAGTCCATGCAACATTTAAGGACCCTAAACCGGATGATATTGTCACCCAGGCGATGACACATCCATATGCAATTGTAAAGACGGAACTTAAGGAGTTGCCTCAAAAGATTTATTTGGAAGTGAAACAAAAAGGGTAGAGGATTTTTTCAGGGGGTAAAGGAATTTTCTTTACCCTTTTTTTGTGTACGTGCATTTGTTTTATCATTGTTATAAGAATCCTACATTGTCTCCCGGGGTCCTTTGTGTCATTCAGGGTTACAGTTACCGGGACAGTCTGCCGGAGCTTTGTAATGTAAATTTAATATGTTTGTACCCCTGTTAATATATAATGGAAGTATATGAGAGGTTGAAAATTATATAACAGGGGGAAATATACCATGAATAGATTTAAAAGAATAACAATGTCTGCAGGTTTGTCTGTGATAATGATAATATCCCTGGCAATTACAAGCTTTGCCAACCAAATAGTATATGAAAAGATAGAAGACGAAATTATCTCCGATGGGGTTACATATAAAAATGTTCTCCGCTTTACCAAAGACGGTTGGCTGAATATGAATGTTGTGTATTTCGATTTGGATAATGAAAACACGGCACTGAAATTGTTACAGAGCGAAGAAGGCCTTTCAACCAGGGATACATTGTCCTCAATGACTAAAAAAGAGGACAATGTTGTGGCTTCCATGAATGCGGATTTCTTTTTTATGCAAACCCCGTCATCGCCCACAGGGACAATGATAAGGGACGGGAAAATGATTAGCAGTCCCGTAATAGGGGAAGAACTGGCAACATTTTATATCGATAATTTTAATCAGGCTTTCGCTGATTATTGGGACTATGACATTTACATTACAACAGATAAAGGTAACAAGATTCAGTTAGGTTCTATAAATAAATATCTATGGGAATATAGGGATATCATGTTGGTAGACAGAAATTGGGGTACACATTCGCCCGGGGCGACAGAGAAATATTGGGACATGGTAGAGGTGGTAGTTGAAAATGATGAGGTACTCGAGGTAAGGAGCGGTCAGCCCGCCGTGGAAATTCCCGAAAACGGGTACATATTGTTGGCTTCTGCTGCAAAGGCCTATGAATTATATGAAAATTTGCAAGTCGGTGATATTGTAACGGTACATACGGATATAACACCCGGTATTGATAACATAAAATTAGCCTTTGGTGGAGGAACTATTTTAGTAAAGGACGGACAGGTTACACCTTTTACCCAGGACGTATCAGGGGCACATCCGAGAACAGCTATAGGCATAACACAGGATCGCAGCAGACTTATTTTTGTAACAATAGACGGCAGGCATACATCCTACAAGGGGGTGGACGGCGGACAATTAGCGGAAATATTGATCGAACTCGGAAGCCACGAGGCAATTATAATGGATGGCGGAGGGTCAACCGTTATGATGAAGAGGGGCCAGGGAGAATTTGAGCCCAAAGTTATAAGCCATCCTTCCGACGGCGTTGAAAGAAAGATTATCAACAGCGTTGCAATAGTATCCACATCACCTGAAAGCAGTCTGAAGGGGATAAAAGCGGGGATTGACGACGAAAAAATTTTTGTGGGAATCCCATACAAGATAAATGTAAGAGCATTTGATAAAAATTATAATCCTTTGTGGGTTAATCATTCAAAAGTTAAATTTTCGTTAAAATCGGGAAAAGGAAGCTTCAGTGGTACAAACTTTATACCCATTGAGCCCGGAAGGGTCATAATAGGTGTTGAATATTTAGGGGTTGCTTCGGAAATAGTTTTAGATGTTTTGCCACCTGACAGTTCTTTAGAAGGTATAGTCATTGAGGATAACCTTAATAAACCTTATGAAATCGAAGGTGAGAAATTATTTATACATAGTGGAATTCGGTTTAAAAATTATACATTGTTAGATAAGATTGTAATAAATAGAATTGGCAGTTTAATAAACAACAATTATAATCTGTCACTGTTTACGGGAAATGTGGATTCAAGATTAAGTAATAATATTAAAAAGCAGATGATTTCAGCAAGGCCGGAACACAGCTCCATGGAACAGGGGGATAACCTGATCATACAGCTGGATAATTCAAAAGACGGCATAAGGCAGACAGACTTTGAACAATGGCCTTGGTTGCAAAAATTAGTCAATACCACGGATAAGAAAAACATATTTGTAGTGATGTCTAAACCTATATTCGGTGATGGCGGTTTTACGGACAAATTGGAAGCAAATTTATTGATGGATACATTGACGGAACTGTCCCGAAAAGGGAAATACGTGTTTGTCCTTTATGAGGCACAGGACATTTCTATAGATATTATCAATGGTGTCAGATATATTTCAACGGGTACCTACAGCAGTGACATTACAAAAGACCCGCTGAAAATTTTCAGGTATATAGAATTCAATATCAGTGAAGAGGAAACGACATATCAGGTTAAATCTTTGTTTGAATAATTATACCCCATGCAAAGGTGATGTTTGTTACCTGAGAATGCAGAAACAAAATACCAATTTTTCAGTATTTTTTATTAGTTGTGGAAATCCCCCCTTTAATCGTTTAAAATAAAGATGTATCATATAATGATAATAAAGGGGGGATTTCTATGCATAAGGAATATCGCTTGGCAGAAGAGCAGCTCACCAATTTATGTGATATCAGGGACTTATCCTTTGAAACCACGGAAGATTTACAGTCGTTGGAAGGAATCATCGGACAAGAGAGGGGTGCGCATGCACTAACCTTCGGTCTTAAGATAAACAAGATGGGATATAACATTTATGTGGCAGGCATAAGCGGTGTCGGTAAAAGTAGTTATACCGGTTCCATTACTGAACGATTTGCCTCGGAATTGCCTATCCCATACGATTGGGTATATGTATATAATTTTAAAAATAACGATCAGCCAAGGGCCCTGTGTTTTGAACCGGGCACAGCCAAATATTTTAAAAATGACATAGAGGGGATGGTTGAAAAACTGAGAAAAACTGTCCCGGAAGCATTTGGACGTATCGAATATGAAACTAAGAAAAATGAAATGTTCAGGAGTTTTCACCAAAAAAGGCAGGAAATTGTGCAACAATTAAACGAAAAATCGAAGGACTTGGGGTTTATGTTTACTTCTACAGACAGAGGGATTATGACCATGCCGTTGAAGGAAGGTAAACCCATGAGTCAAAAAGAATATCTGTCTTTATCGAGAGAAGAGACAGACAAGATAATGGAAAAATCTAATCAGTTAAATATGGAGACCTTTGATCTGATAAAGGAGGTCAGGGGACTGGAGGAGCAGTTTTCGGAAGATATTAAACAATTGGAACGCGACATTGTTTACGATATCGTCAACCATGATATAAACGAGCTCTGTAAAAAATACGGGGACAGAAAATCTAATACGGAACATATCAACGATCTCGAAAAGGATATCATGGAAAACCTGGATTATTTTAAAACTAAGGAAAAACCCCAAATAAGCCCGGATGAAAGGTCACAGTTTGCAGGAATGACAATGCAACAGGGTCAGGATTTTTTTAACAGGTATAGTGTGAATGTGTTTGTTGATAACAGTGAATTACAGCATGCACCTGTTATAAAGGAATCTAATCCCACATTTAACAACATACTGGGTACCATAGAATATAAAAGTTATTTGGGTATGCTCAGGACAGATTTTATGCAGATTAAACCCGGGGCGTTGCATTTGGCGAACGGTGGTTTTTTGATATTACAGATAAGAGGCATATTAAGCAATCCCCTTGCATGGGAGGTACTGAAGAGGGCATTAAACACGCAAAAAATAAGTATTGAAAACCTGAATAAACAGATGGGTTATTTGGTGCCGTCAACTATAAAACCTGAAGCGATTCCATTAAACATAAAGGTTATATTGATCGGGGATTATTATACTTACAATATACTCTATAATTATGATGATGATTTTAGAAAACTTTTTAAGGTAATGGTAGATTTTGACACCGAAATGAACAGGGATTCTGAGAATGTTTATAAAATAGCGCAATTCATAGCCACCCATAACAGAAGGGAAAATCTAAAACACCTTGATAAATCCGCTGTTGCAAGGGTAATAGAATACAGTTCAAGATTAGCAGGTGATCAGCATAGGCTCAGTGCCAGGTTTAACAGAATTATTGAAATATTGTATGAAGCGGATTTATGGGCGGAAGAAGACGATTCAGCTATTATTGGGGAGAAACATATTCAAAAAGCCATTAGCGAAAAAGTATATAGAAACAATAAATATGAGGAAAAACTCAAGGAGATGTTTTTAGAGGGCAGTTTATTGATAGATCTGGAAGGGAAAAAGGTTGGTCAGATCAACGGGTTAGCCGTCATAAGTGCAGGTGAATACAGTTTTGGTAAACCTACCCGAATTACGGCCTCTGTCTACAGTGGGGAATCGGGGATTATAAATATCGAAAGGGAAGCAAATCAGAGTGGCAGAATACATGATAAAGGGGTCCTTATTTTAAGCGGATACTTGGGGGAGAAATATGCAAAACTTCAACCTTTGGGTCTAACGGTGAGTATTGGTTTTGAACAGAGTTATTCTTTTATAGAGGGTGACAGTGCATCAAGCACTGAGTTGTACGCTATCTTGTCCGGTATATCCGAAATTCCGGTTAAACAATATATTGCAGTGACAGGATCTGTCAACCAAAAAGGGGAAATACAACCTATCGGGGGGGTCAATGAAAAAATTGAAGGGTTTTTCGAAATATGCAGATTAAACGGTCTGACAGGAAAACAAGGGGTAATGATCCCGAAACAGAATGTTAAAAATCTTATGTTAAAAAAGGAAGTTATAGATGCGGTTAAAAACAATGAGTTTCATATTTATGCAGTCGGCCATGTCGACGAAGGGATAGAGATATTGACAGATATGGAGGCCGGTACTTTAGACAAAGACGGGGAATATCCGGACAATACGATAAACGGATTGATAACAAAGAAACTTAAGGAGATGAATCGTACGAAAAAGAAGAGCGGCTCGGCCTAAAAAGCGGGTAGCACTATAATTATATAAAGAATAAAAAATTAAAAGGATAACCCTAAGTGTTATCCTTTACGCATGTGCATTTGATGAGCTGTTTTTCGGTAATAATATATTCTACGGCAATATCGTGGCAACAGGTGGGAACTTTATCAATCAGTTGCATATCGAAGGCCAGAGATACGGTTGCGGTTTTTTTGGACAACCCGGGTAAAAATCTGTCATAATAACCGGCACCGTGTCCTATACGAAAACCCTCCCTGTCAAAAGCAACACCGGGTACGATAACCAGATCGAGTATAGAGGGCTCCACAGGCCTTGTAGTTTCTTTCTTGGGTTCCATAACCCCGAAGTTGCCTACCTCTAAATCTTCCTCAAGGTCTTTCAGTTCCGATACAATTAATTCCTTGGTTTTATGTACCGTCAGAGGAACAAACACTCTTTTCCCTCTATCAAAAAGGTCATCAATCAAAAATTCCGTAGAAACCTCGTTTTCATTCTCGAGGGTAATATAAACCATAACATTGTCGGCATTTTTGTATAGCTCCATTTCTTTAAGTATATTAAATATAGCAAGGCTTTTTTCTTTTGCCACAGC
>JAAYPJ010000144.1 GCA_012519835.1 Clostridiales bacterium
AGATACCATTACCTTCAGCAATGAGCTTATATAAAGGCAATAGCAGGGCCTCCTGTTCATATATGTCATATTTTTCAGGCAGTTTATTAAACTGAGCATAATCAAGAAGTTGCAATCCCAAATACCTATCAAAAAATTGATGATTCCTTTGATTATAAAAATTATCAAGACAATTTTTACAGGCTCTTGAACATTCGCATTCCGAAAGGATTAGCCTTGCCTTTTCAAGTACCTCATTGAGTATTGATCCAATCAACGAAGAATAGCCAGCACCACTTGCAAGATTATCATAAAAGAACATTTCTATATGTGAATTACCATCATTTTTAATACGCGGACGCCAGCCCCCGCTTATTTCAGTATAATCTATATCAAGCACAAGTGAAACAGCTTTTTTGATTGCTTCATGCAATGTTGTTACAGCCGCTCGTAGAATACTTCTTTCTTCAGCGTTACCATTGCTTACGAGTCTTGTTGAATCGTAAAAGATATCCAGCATGAACATATCTGTCAAAAATTCATAACCCAAAAAAATGTTTGTAGCTACAATCCCACTATGCCTGCATACAGGACGATTATCATGGTATGGTTGGGAAAATGTGAAATTTCCATTATTACCCGTATCCGCAACCTCAGCACCACCACATTTTTTACATATATTGAAACCATTTTTGTTTTTACCCATGTTGACAGTTAACACCTTTCTATCAGATAAATTTGAATAACGGATATTACTGTTTTCAAAGTTAAACATTTGTATATCTTGTGGAACATAGGAATAATAAGGTGACTCTGTGTAGGTATATTGTTCATCTTCATCCCCATACCTTATCTCATCACCCCGAACAGGTGAAAATCCCCATGGGCGTAACATCTTTCTATGTTCTATTAAAGCACCGCAATAGGGGCATTGCATTGCTGTGGACCCATCTGGCTGGTTACCAAACCAATTGCATTCGGAGCATATATATATATCATTATAATAATCCTTACTTGCAAAATAATATTCGGCCTGATTTTCCATAAATCCCCTTGGACGGGGGTTAGCATAGATACCACCGCTTTTGTATCTTTTTTTATCAATTGTGATAAGTCTACCAGGCGCATATTCGCTAAGGGCTATAGCGATATCCCGTTCGGGCGCATATTGAATGTCTCGTGGAGCATTCCTGCCCCTCTCAGATTCTTTTTCAACATAAAATTTAATAACATTCTTTGGAAATGAATATGATGGTATAAAGCCCTCACTATAAAAAACATCAAACGCTGAGGTTTCCTTATCGTCATCTATATATTCGTTACACTTGCCTTCTGTCAAAACGTTTTGGCTTATTCTACGAAACTGCCTAATGGTTTCATCAGTTGTCATTTCCATTGATTTTGTATGCTCAATAAAATTCTTACCAAACTTCTCGCAAAATGAAACTATACCTATATCAACTATACTGTCAAACTGCGTTTTCATTTCATCAGAAAACATAAAACTATTTATTGCTAACATATTCATATGGCGCTGTCTGATTTTAGGATTGTTACAATCAATCCATGGTTTTCGGGGTGTGCCCGAAATCATTTCCTCAGGATGCAAAAAATAATAACTATCATGAGTCCCGCCGGAGGCATATGTTACAATAGTGGAGATGCCAGTGTTTTTACGTCCTGCCCGCCCGGCACGTTGCTGGTAATTTTCCCTCATGGGAGGTATATTACGTAAACCAATAGCTGTCAACGAACCAATATCAATACCAACTTCCATAGTTGTCGTACAACTCAAGACATCTATTGCTTCCTCCCCATTTTCACCGGCATTAATATCCTGAAAACGCATTTCATATTTTTCTGTGCGACTCCAAGTATCACTTTTGGCTTCCTTGTGCGATAACTGTGCAGTATGTTCTTCAGTGTTAATTGTATGAATAGATTCAGATCTGTTCAAAGCGTTAAGGACCGGAATACGCCAAAAGTCAAAACGAGACAGGTCTGCAGAGCTAATTGGTACTACATTTTTCGAGCCAAAACAAACACCGCAATAATCACCGATTTTATACGGGGAAATCCTGCCACAACTGATACAACGATACCAAATAGAGTCTTCATCAGTAATTTCAATTTTTACTGCAGCCAATTTTATGTAGTATCTACCATTCGAAGAGAGTGCAAAAAATAAGTCACGCACCCTATCTAATACTTTTTTTATTGAAGTATCATCAATTTCTAGAAATTCTTTAATTCGTTGAATAAATCCCCCCTTGTCTAAAGCAACCGAAAAATCCATATTCAGCCCAAATTCTGATGCTTTGCTTCGCCCGGGCAATTTTTTTCTGATACTATCGGGAATTGTTTCCCCTATAGCAGCACTATCATCCATTACATCCCAGAATAATAACACAAGTAGCTGATATAGTGTCTCCCTATCAATATTCAATCCTTCATCTTCTAAATCATATATACAGTCATCAAGTAAAGAAGAAACAGGAGCTAAAAAGCCGATGCCGATGTCCTTAAATGAACGCGGGCTTTCTGTAAAAAAGGTCAGTAATTGCTCATAATAGTCATCCGGCAACGCCTGGTATTCACGTGCCAATGCTGCATATTCAATAACCCTCCCGCGCCTTTCGGCTCTGCTTTTTTTCTTTTCAAACAATCTTTTGTCATCTTCAAATTTTCTCCTACTGTTACCACTAAAAAATGAAAGCTTGTTTTGAATACAAACATCCAGGAACGCGGGATATAAATCTGATAGTGGATGTTCCCCTTCATCATCCCACAAAAGACGTGATGCAAGCATAATCACCTGGCGAAAAGCATCCGCATCCGCTGACTTTGATAAATCTAACGCAAGTTTGGCTGCATTCTGGCGAGAATCAGAAAACAATAATACCTTCCTGCCCTGATTTATTAGTTTAGATGATTTTATAGGTTGCAATTCGAATTGCGCCTTTGTCAAGTTATAAAACGGAATGTTGCCCTTAGTGGAAAAGTTAACAGGTTTTTTTAGTGGCATGGGTTTTTTACACTTTGGACAAACCCCAAAGGTATACGATTGTGTTTTATCATCAAATTCGTCATTATAAATTACGGTCAAAAAATCATCATTGTCCTGGGGCGATATATACAGTTTCCCTGTAAATGGATCTAATGCGCCAATTTTATCTTTTCTCCTTTTTTGATACCTTTTCGGTACTATATAAAGCAACATTTCGTGAAGTGAACTTGCATCTCCACTCAACCCACGCGTGGGAAATATGTACCAATACGGCTGCCCGTCATTTTTCTGAATAAAGGCTCTGAAATATAAGGCCCCACATCTAATATGATTCACGAGCTCATAGATTCGCCCACCACATTCACAATTAGACCTAGGCACCGAGATGACCTTACCTAACGGAAGGCCCTCATCCTCTGAGTATTTTGCGTGAGTGCATTTAGGATTAGAACAAGCATATAAACCCTGTAAACCACGCAGGAACATATGAAGCCTTACCGGGAAAAGAACATTCCCATCTTTTGCGGCGAGAGAAACCAAGACCAACAGAGTGTTAAGGGCCCTTTCAGCATATTCACTATCCCCAAACAATTCCCTTTTAATCTCATTATACGATTTAGCCCCATCACGGCATAGTTTGTTTAACGTAGCAAATGCTTGATATTTTGGTAAATTATCATAGAGCCATTCCTGTGATTGGCCTTGACTGATGTTATCTGGCAAGTCATAATGAAAAACCGTTTTAGCGAAATCTTTTATCCTAGCTATTATTTCCTCCCCTTGCACCTGTTCAGAACCAACCAAAGATAGGACCTTAGTATCCGTCTTTACCTTCGGTTCCCCCGAAACAGTTTCTTTTGTACCAAATAGAAACTTACAACAGGAATCCTCCTTGCCTGTAAGTCCAGAGTAAAAATTGCTAATGGCCTCCTGTTCTTTTTGGGGCATACTTGCGGTTGTAAGAATGAATTGCACCCTTTCGGTTGCAACACCTAAACGAGAAAAAAGCCTCTGTAATAATAATGCAATTTCCCCGCCTGCAGACCCACGGTACATATGTGCCTCATCTAGAACTATAAGAAGTCTATTGTCGGTTGATATATCAAGCCATTGTTTGGTTTTGGCCCATATGTTCGCTTCGCGTTGCCGCATAAGCATATATTCCAACATAGAATAATTTGTAATTAAAATATCCGGTGGACAATTTTGCATTTCAAAACGTGTTATTAATTCAGCATCAAAGGGTGTTGGACTGTGAATGTTGTTTTCTAGATTTTCAATAAATGTTTTCATCCCATTTTCACCAAATCTTGCAGGATATTTGTCGATGCTCTTAAGTCCCTCTATATTGTTGGTTTGCTGTTGTTGTGTATCCACATCAGCAGTTTCATCTACTAAATAATTTTCACGGAATGTATTTGCTAGCTCACGACTACTCGCCGGTTTTGCATCACCAGAGTACGGTGTTCTACCCGTGTACATACCAAAATGAGGTATGCGGATAGCATGGGTATCCCTGGTAAAAACATCACGAAATTCATCAGCGCCGATGGTTTTTCTAAACCTGGCGAGTTGATCGGACACGAGGGCATTCATGGGATAAATAATAAGGGTACGTACAGCCTCCATCTTAAAATCGTTAGGACGATTTTTGGCCTCGTCAAAACACCTGGCTATTATAGGCCAAAGAAAACATTCTGTCTTACCGGAACCCGTACCCGTAGAAATGAACAAGTCCTTCCCTGACAAATAATATTCTAATGCTTTAACCTGATGTTCAAAGGGATCAGAAAATACCCCAAGATCCTTCCTAATAAGTTTCAATAGTGATTCTTTTATACCTTCATCAATGGATACAGAATTTCCGATTCCCCCTTCAATCTTTTTATACGACGCTGAAGTCTCAATATAAAATTCACGCGCAATATTAGTATATTCAGGACAGTGCTCACCCAAAATATCCTCAATATAAAGAAGTAGAGTTTCACTGTTAGCCAAATAATCTGATTTTATATAATTTTTTAATCTGTCACGTATTATCTGGTAATACTGCTGTATACTATATGAATTAGACATAAGTACTACCCCCCTTAATTATAATCCCTATGTTCCCAAGAACATCTGCTACCCCTGGAATAAAATCATTTTTTATCAGGAAGTTTGCCCTATCAAAGGCATTATTTAATGGCCAAGACAAAAGCAACAAATAATAGTACTCCCGATTGGGCAAATGGCCACCAATTTTAAGCCTCGAATACCTTCGGTCCTGCCTTTCAACCCATGCTTTTAACGGATTATTATAATGCGCTTTTATAGCAAAATACAATCGCCTGTATTCATAGGAGGTCAAGCTATCACTTTGTGGCTCAACTATCTCATCTGCAAATAAAAACGAATTATTAGGTTCCTTCAACACCCTGTAGAACGGGCCTAACACACCTTCCCGAGCAACTGAACAATTTCTAATCATTTTTGTAGACCACGAGCGTGAAGGAACATCGGTCGACATTGGGTTAAAAAATTGCAACTCATCAATGGCAATATCCCTTTCATAAAAATCTGTAGTATCATACCTTTCCTGGAAATATTCTTCACATGTCAATCCATCTCTAATTAAAAACTCACGTGCCGAAGATAAAAATTTTGTTGGTGATGCAAACACACCCAACCCGTTAACAGTAAATGTTTCATGAGGAATGCCCACGAACAGATAAGTATTGCCTACACATATGGTCCTCCCAAAATTGGCTACCCGATTCCTATTATTTTCATCTGTTAAAAGATATCCTGTCTCCTCATACACCCTTCGAATATGAACCGGAAAACTGGCCTGGGAATTGCCAACATTAATAAATTTATCAACAATTCCAGGAAACAATTCAATATAGCGTTGCAACAACTCATTCATAACAATGGTCTGATTATGTTTTGTAGTTCCCACTACCTCAGCGGAAGAATTTTGCGCTATATGCAGACACCATTGTCCTAATGACGAATAACAGAGCCGATAAATAAATGAATCATCAGATTCCCCTTCATAACGATCAATCCCCATATCATTTGACATGGTAGTTAAAAACTCATCCATTAGGAAAACCACCTCACAAGTAGATTGCTCTGGGGACACCTTCCCCCTATTCCTGCATACCTGAGTAATCGCTCCGACATATTGTATGGTTTAATTCCTAACACATCTGTGCAAAAAGGTAATATATCAAATGTTAATGATTGACATAGGTCCTGTTCGGAGGATACAAATTCACACTTATATTCAATCAAACTCCCGGGAAAACTTAGCTCATAAAGTATGTTTCTGTAAATATCTTGAAACCGGTTCTTTCCCGGTGTGGACTCAGGAACATAACTATGTTCCATAATCGTCGAAGGATCTTCAGATAACATAATATTGGTAGATAACACTCCTATACGGTTGGCATTAAGGTAGTGACAGTACCGCAAAAACTCCTTCGATAAATAATATAGTGTCCTATCATAAACGGTTGTCAGGAAAACAATTTTATCGCTATGCCTGTCCATTAATGGGATAAATTCAGTTTCATTGTAATTACCAATAAAATTTTCTAGACAAATAATACGTCCTGACGATGATAGAAACCTGTTTATCTCTTCAACCGTTATTTTTTTACTATATACCATTGTTTTTACGGTTGGTTTTCCTATCAATGTATTTGCTACACATTTAATAAGATTTTTTCCTACCATATGGTTAACAATAATGGGAATACCCCCAAAAAGAATCTTACTTAAATGAGAAATGAGTAATGGAAAATATTCAACATCATTGGGCATTCCGATATCAGTAAGGTTGTATTCTAAATATTCCTTGAATTCATCCATGTCGCAGGGACATTTAGGATCCGGTGCAGGATATTGTGCTTCAACAATATATTTTTTCTGTTTCTTGAGCGTGTCCCTTATTTGTTCCTCAAGAAGTAAATTGTTGTTCCTAACTTCAGTTATTTCAATCGAAAGTTCGTTAGTTTCACTGAGTAACTTTTCATTTTCTTTTTTGAGTTGCTTGATTTGTTCTTTATCTTTTTTTGATAAGGCTAAAAGTTTTTCAAGGGAAGAAATTTTATTTTCGAGCGAATCAATTTCCAGCGATTTATTCGAAAGTTCTTCCTTGTTCTTGCTCAGGGTAGTAGCCTTTCTGTCTAGTTTCGCTTGTACTTTCTCATATTCAGATCCAATATTTTTTGTTTCGTTTTTTAATTTTTCTTGCTTTTCAGTAGCATCCCTAAAAACCTCAATAGCCGCATCCATTAATGCAATGTACTCTCCCGAATATTCCTCATTGACAAGCTTAAAATATAAGCATATATTGTTGGCAAAATAACAGAAAGGAAGAGTGCGTATCAGGGCTAAATTCTTATCATCCCCATCATCTATGCATTCTTGTAAATGTTCTTTAATTTCCGTGAGCCAATTACTTATATGCCTCTCAATAAAAGATGAAATAAAATCCCGATCACGATAATTAAACAGTAACTTACCCGAGTCTGTTTTGGAAATGGAAATTGCCCGAAAACCTGGACGAATTTTAGCAAACTCTTCGGGATTTTGTTTAAAATAATCAATTGTATGCTGATGTGGTATAACTGAACAAATATAACCTATCTCATCTTCATTTAACGTGGAAAGGTAATTCATAAAATCCCCTCCTCAATAAATTGCATAACAACTGAATTGATTGTCCCGGCAGTCTTGCACCTTTCAATGTATTTAGAAATGGCTTCACTGGGTATAAACCTGTGAAATTTATTTGAATCAAAATCCTCATTTCGCTTGTAATGTTTAAGAATATCCTCAAGCAACTCCTTTTCAGTTTGTCCCTTTTGAGGACAAGGAAAAATATAGCCTACGGGATAATTAGATTTATATTGAATAATAAAACTGTTGGGTGTTAAAAATACATTTTGTCCATTAACCAAAGGAGATACCCCTGAATTATTGAAAAGATAGTATGCGCCATCGCTGGGCACATTGAAATTTTCCGTGAAGTTCTTAGAAGATGTTATCGCATCGTAATCATCAATAGACGGTATGGCTTTATCAATAACAATCTCAGCATTTTTTTTAGATATTTTTGTTTTGGATTTAAGCCTTACCTTTGAAATACCATATGAAAGTTTTGTGATTTCTTTCGAACACACATTGATATTTCCACGGGCCTGTAATTCAAAACTCGAAAAGATAAAGACGTGATCCGATGCAACAACATTTATATCATCAATTAAGTATGTTGGTGGCCAAAGCAGTGTTAATGTTTCAGAGGCTTCTAACCTATAGCCCCAGGATTTTAACAAATCATCTATGAAGGGTATTCCATGTTGTTTTATTGAAAAAATAAATCCCGAAAATTTACGGTTCATTGTTTCAAAATGAAAAACCTGTTCAATTTCCACTCCTTTAGAAGATTTAACCCCTTGGGGTAATGAATATTGACCCTGAAATGCCACAAAATACTTAGTGTTCGTAAATATTATGTTGCTACGAACTAATTTCGCCTTAAAATCATAGTCATTGCCTAATATCTTTAAAAAAATTGGTGCATTATCACAATTCATAAAATTATATTTTCTTTCTTCCCTATCCAATGTATTAGATAAATAGTAGCTGGTTGAGAAATCGGTCAAGGGTATCAGGGTAGGAACATCCGGTGAAAAATTCAAACCATTAATTTTCAAGGTGTAAAAAGGTATATCTGAACCTTCTGTCCTTAAGTGCAAATCAATAGACTGCTGTTCATAATCCTGAATTTCATCTTCGTCAAATTTAATAGCTAAACAAAAGGTTTTGCTTATATTATCATAATAAAATTCTGCTTTTTCCCGATTGCCTTTTTTAAAATTAGAATTAGTGTCTGTTTCTCTATATTTACCAAGATAATTCTCACATTCAACATCGTTGTTTCCACTACGGTGCCTAAAATGCGCAGTTACTTTTGTGCTGTGGGCTGCAGCAATAAATACTTCTTCCCCACAACAAATACATTCATAACGATACGGTTCAAATCCGCTATTTTGGGCAGCCAGTTCCGCGGAAACTTCAGACTGAAGAACAGTATCATATGCCATACGCATTCCTGGATTCCCCCTTTCCCAATAAAACTGTAACCACCTGCGCATATATATCGGCATTGATAGGGCCTATAATAGTCCTGGTACGGTGGCAGGTCACAAGATCGCTATTATAAACCTGAAACTGTTGTACTATCACAGGATTGCCCCTGATAAATACAATCCTTTTTAGAGCTAGAAATCCCCGACATAAAATGTATTATGTTTATCAGATATCATAATTAACATCATCATACCTTTAGTCCAATTATTATGCCTTAATTTGTTGTTTTTAGGTCAATATATTTTGTTTCGACATATTACCCAATTGTTCCTTTATTTTTTACTCTACACAAAACGACAAAATAATACAAGCTTATGCAAAAGCATTTTATCAGCATAAATTTAGAAACTTCGGTGAGCCAGAACAAAAAATTTATGAATATATTAACTTTTGCAACATCAAATGACTACAGAAGAAATTAGAAAGTCTGATCCCTATTGAATATAGAAATCAGACCTTGGTTGTATAATTTTTAGTTTTCAGCCTGCCCATCCACTGAGGAAAGATATTAACTAGACAGTTTTCCAAATTCCTGGGGGCCTTTCTAAAACTAGATGAAAAATTTTAACAGATAGTCTTGAATTTCCTGCGCGTCAGGTCATTTTCTTCGGCTATTTTCTGGACCCTACTCTTTGGAACGCCATGTTTTTCTGCTATCTCATCATAAGTATACAGGTATTTATCCGAACCCGGAAATTTCGTAGTAACTAGATCATCCTTAATATGGCTGTCAATATGCATTGCCCCCATCATTTCAATATCCCCAACTCGATTCACTAACCCCCTTACCTCTTTCTGCAATTTTCTGATGAGTTTATCATGTTTATTCAACCTATTACCATTACTTTCTTTTGTTCTCATTGATATCCTCCCCTATAAATCATATTTTGTATCTATAAATATTGTTTGGATTTAAAATATAATTTATACTCTTGAGCACATTTTGTATTGAAGGTCATACAGGCCACAATGGATGAGTACCAAAGGCCATATAAGACCACACATTCCCAATCGGGCATGCACAAATGCCCAATACAATACAGCCTTGTCCGTTTTGTTCATAATATCAGGACCTGCACTATTCCCTGATGAAAACTCAACATATTTTTATAGACTAATGTTTTCTAGAAATCCAAACAAGTTAGAACCACAAATGAAGGAAGCTAATGAGCTTCGCAAACACGGCGCAAACACGGGGACGGTTCTCCTGTTTGAACCTAGCGTAACACAGTTAAAAAATAGGTATCGTCTTCTACCGGTTCACTTTTGAATCTGCCCTGAAATAGATGTCCACTTCTATCATATTGCCGGTTATACCAATAGGCATAACTTACCCCTATTCGTCTCATGGTGTTTCCGATTTCTTCGTTTCCTTCTTTAATCAA
>JAAYPJ010000020.1 GCA_012519835.1 Clostridiales bacterium
CTCTTATTGGTATTTTATCAAAATTATCCACGCTGTTGGCGGAAAACAAAGTCGGAATATTTGTAGTATCAACATATAATACAGATTATGTCTTAATAAAAGAAGAGAATTTTGAAAAAGCAATAAATGTCCTAGAATGTAATGGTTATGTAATAGAAAGATAACTAGGATGCACCAAAAACCGTCCCCAGTGCATTCGTAAATATATTCATTGCCGTTGCACCACCCGCCTTTTGGCCAAAAAAGACACCCTAGTTGGATGTCTGAACTTTTTCATTTTTTTATTTTACAAATTGCTGTATGTTTATTGTAAAATAAAAATACCGAAAGTTGCAAGTTAAAATTCCATAGTGTTGCAATTGGAAATTCCATAGTATTGCAAAGAACCATTGCAGGCATAACCCTAATATTATATCCTTGTATCTGGCCAAGATTACAAGGAGGAAAGGATCATGCTTACAATGGATAAGATAAAGGATATCAGATTTCGTTACTTTGTGAAAGAGGAAAAAATATCCCACATAGCAAGGGAACTACATATAGACTGGAAAACTGTGCAGAAGTATGTTGATATGACTGATTTCAACAAATCGGCACCTAAACCGGCTTTTGAGCAGCGTTTCTGTCCGAAGTTGGACCCTTACAAGCCAACCATAGATCAATGGCTTGAGGAGGATAAAAAAGCGCCACGCAAACAAGGGGACAAAAGGGGACGGGGGACAAAAGGGGACGTACACAAATTGTCACATAAATATTTAGTTATATTTTTGAGAAAATTGTTAACAATAATAATATAGCTTCATAAAAAGAATCAGGATTTAGGAGAAGGGTTTTCCATGAAGGAGAATCCTTTTTCCTATTTCTTTTTTGTTGTGGTTATTATAAAATATTTATAGTTTAATAAATCAGGGAAGAGGTTGTCCTGCCTGCAAGGCCTTGCAATCAAAATGGGAAGGAGTGATAGTGTATGACATATGAAGAATATGAAAAAAAATGCGATGAAATTCGCATGAAAAATGCAGATTATCTGGATGGGTTCAGGGAGGATTTGTTTAATGCAGGATTAAAAGAAAAGACGATAAATAGGCATTGCCAAAATGCTGATTTTTATATCAACACTTATCTTTTGAAAGAAGAACCCTTGGAGATGATATGTGGTACAAATTTTTCTAAAATAGACGATTTTCTTGGGCATTTCCTTATTCGCAAGTGTATGTGGTCTACCCCCGGCACGATTAAAAGCACTGCGGCAAGTATAAAGAAATTTTATAATAGCATGCTGCAACGGGGTAATATTGGCGAGTCAGATTATAGGGTACTGATTGGAACAATAAAAAGTAATATGGATTATTGGTTGAAAGATTGCGAATCCTATAGCGATCCCGAGGCTCCCAATCCTTTTATCTTTTCCTGACATTCTTGAACAAAATAACGATTTTTTTCATAAGTGAAGCACTGCATTTCACAATTTGTGATACGATTTATCAACGTTCATATTCCTGGTCAAAAGGGAATGTCGTCAGCTTTGGGATGACATTGTGCGTGCTGGTAGTGACAAAAGGGGACGTACACAAATTGTCACATAAATATCTAGTTATATTTTTGGAAAAGTTAATAATAGTACAGCCTCATAAAAAGAACTAAGAGACAGTAAAAGGGTTTTCGTCAAAGAAGAACCCTTTTACTGTTTCTTTTTTGTCGGAATTATTATAAAATATTTATAGTCTAGCAAATCTATGCTTCTATCGAAGAATAAGATGGTCCAAGGTTCAGGGGACAGTAGGGCAAAAGAAAATTCCTTGTTTGATTGATAGAAAAGGGTGGACAATATGAAAAAACATAATATAAATTGTATGATATGCGGGGAAGAATTGATATATAGCACCGAAAACAGGGAACTGGAATGCATTTATTGCGGCGGAATATACAAAAGTAATACAAGTTGCAAAAGCGGACATTATGTTTGCGATATTTGTCATTCCAAGGACGGAATAGATACCATATATGATTATTGTTTAAAAACAAACAAAGACAATCCGGTAGAGATGGCTATAGAACTTATGAAAAGCAATAATATAAACATGCATGGACCGGAACATCATTTTTTGGTTCCGGCGGTATTATTGACTTCCTACTATAATGTTTCGGGGCAAAAGGATATAAAGGCGAAAAAACTCAGGATAGCCCGAGAAAGGGCTAAAAAAATTCCCGGGGGAATGTGTGGGAATTATGGAAGCTGCGGTGCAGGAATTGGTGCAGGTTTATTTATAAGCATTATTTCGGAAGCTACGCCATTAACAAGGGAAAGCTGGGGGTCAGCCAATAAGATGACGGGTAGGGCCCTCACGAAAATTGGGGAAATCGGCGGGCCGAGATGTTGTAAAAGAACTACCTTTATAGCTATAAGGGAGGCAAGCAAATTTGTAGACGAAAATTTTGGCATTAAGCTATACGAGTATGATAAATACAAAATAATCTGTGAATTCAAAAAGTTTAACAAACAATGTATAGGAGTGGAATGCCCTTTTTATAAACCCTCTGTATAAGTCGGTATGCTAAAGTTGTAAATATGTTTTTGGAATTATTATGTCGAAAACAAGGATTTCCTTGGCTTACAGTTTTTCACTTTACAATAAAATCCTATTATGTTAAAATTGTTTTATATTAATACAACATTTGTTCTCCGAGCATTTCGACCTGTGAATTTGGTTTATGGTTGATTTGCCGACAGGGTTTGGCCGGAAACGGCCAGGCCTCCTGGTGGAAAGGGGAAATTCTATAACAACATTTCCATTAGGAATGTTGTTATATTTTTATCCTGATTTAATGTCCAAAATTTAAAATTGAGAAAGGTAGGGGGAATTATGTACAAAAGAAGGTTGAAGTTAGCAACGGCTATATTGGTGCTAGTTATGGTGCTATTGTCGCAATCGGCAGTATTTGCGCAAAATGATGCAGGATCGGGAAAAGGATATGCTGTAAAGGTTTATGCCGGTGAGGAAAATCTCGAGCTGAGTTTGGAGGACTTAAAAAGTTTGCCTGCCGAATACCAAATTGAAGATGAATACATATATAATTCAAAGGGCGGGGTGAAATCTGCAAAAGTCAAAGGAGTTAGCTTGGCTTATTTGTTAAAAGAAAAGGCGGGAATAAATGCCGGTGTTACAGAGTTAATATTTAAGGCTTCAGATGGGTATCCAATAGATCCGCAGCCTCTGGAGGATGTTTTAAGTGAGGATTTAAAATATGTATTAGCCTATGAAATAGATGGGGAACTGATTGATAATGATGGTGACCCAAGTAACGAGGAGATAGTCGTTTATAGAAAGGTGAAAGAAGAGGGAGAATTCGGAACAGTATTTAAGATGGTAGATACTATAACTATAGACGATGAAAAAATTGTTGAAGAACCTGTTGTTGAAGAACCTGTTGTTGAAGAACCTAAAGAGGAACCTGAGGAGAAACCTGTTGAAGAGCCAACAGTCAGCGTTGAATTTACCGATATAACCGAAGAATATGAATTTGCAAAAACTGCAATAACAAAGCTTGCCGAATTGGGGATTATTAATGGAGTAGGGGATAATAAATATGCCCCCGAGCAAGAATTTACAAGGGCCCAGTTTTGCAAGATAATGGTTGAGGTGCTGAATTATGAATTAGTTGAATATGAGGGTAATTTCGCAGATGTAAAGGCCGAAGATTGGTTTGCATCCTATGTGGGGACAGCTTTTAAAACAGGCTTGTTTAAGGGGCGTTCGGACAATATTTTTGCGCCGAATGAAGTTATAACCAGACAAGAATTAGCAACTGCTGTGGGAAGGGCTGCTATACAAGCTGAATTAGTCGGAGAAGAAAAAATGGCTAAGTTCATCATGGACAAAACTCCTTTCGAAGATAAGGCATCAGTCGCCGAATGGGCTGCAAAGGAAGTGGCCTGGCTTGAGGCCCAGGGAGCATTCAAGGGTGTTGCCGATGAAAATTTCGAACCGGTTAAGGTTGTAAATAGGGCAGAAGCCGCTGTTATAGTTTATAATACCTTTTTTAAGGAATAAAACTTCAGGGAATATTATAATGAGCGATAGCTATTGCTATCGCTCATTGTATAATACAGGAAAACATCCCTAGCCAAACAGGCCGGGGATGTTTTCTGATTATTATTTCAACATAGCACTTACAAACCAGATATTTTTGCTGAAATATGCTACATAGTTCTCAAACAGGGCTACAGTTTCAAAATCTCCTTCTTCGTCTGCTGTATTTCTGACCTCGGTTGCCAGGCTTCTCATTGCTTCCAGATCTTTTTTAACAATTTCCAGGGCTTCAACTATAGAGAAATCCTTTGCCTTAATTTCACCGATAGTGGTGTTTTCTAAATACTCAGCCATGGTAGATAACGGCATTTCGTTTTTCATTTTTAATAATTCCGCCACCTCATCATAGTCCTCAATTAATTTATCATACAGTTCCTCTGTAAAACTATGTACACGCATAAAATTTTTGCCTACCACATTCCAATGGACATTGTGGAATTTTACAATAAGCACAGCCGTGTTTGATAAATATTTCTGCAACAGTTTAAAATGCTTCATTAATAATCCTCCTTAATATTTACTATTAACAATGTTACACTATAATTGTTCGTGTATTCCATATTATGATAACAAAAAATGTTACAATTATGTATTCTATACTACCATACCACTATTTTCTATATTTAAACTTTTTGTATGATAATTTTATAACAATTATTTATAATACAGGGACATCAGGCTGTGTGAAAAGGCACCTTTCTATTTTTCGTGTCATTCTATGGTATCTGAGACGGACAGTATTAACGGTGTCTACGAAGAATCTTGATTGGTTTGATATACAGATTCTACGCTACGCTCAGAATTTACACGTATTACCTACACCACGATAAACCAAAGAATTATTCTTAAATACAGATCCCTCGCGGGCCAAACTTATACTGTCCGTCTCGGGATGACAAAAATGTGGAGCTTTCATAGCAATGACACCTTACGGTGAATTTTATAAGAATAGGACTTTTTCAACAGTCTCAGACATCAAATCATCCGCCGATAAACACACATTGATAAACGCCATGATTTAATATAGACTTATACATAGAAAAAAATATAACAGATCCTTAAATAGTTCAGTGATGAAGGGTAAAAATAAAAAGGAAAGGCGGTGTATCGATGGAAATCAAGGGATTGACTATGGCGATTATATTTCAGATAGAAAGTTCTGATGACGAAAAGGTTGACGAAAATATCAAATCCCGAAGAAGGATAATAGATGGCAAGTTGTACCGGCATACCTATATACCTATACAGACATTGAGGTATAACTTTGTCAATCAGATAGGAACAGACCATGAGGAAATAGGGGCCGATAAAACGGTGTTGCAACTCGATCTGAAGGCGACTATAGATAAATATCCGGAGGTAGACCTTTTTGGATATGTGAAAAATGCGGAAGAGCAAAAAATACGCCTGGCGATAGTGAGGCTTTCAAATGCTGTTTCTCTGGAGAGTATCAAAAACGAGGACGGAACCAATAGAACCTATTATACATATACGATATCTGCTGATTTGGATAAGGTGGGCATAGATGAGAATGATGGCATCGAAATAGAAAACACGGAAAAAGCGGATAGGGTTATAAATTTACTCGATACCATAAGACACCTATATATGGGCACTGACGAGGATAAAAAGGATTTAGAACCGCTGTTTGTTATAGGCGGCGTATACGATTTCGAGGATGCAATTTTCCATGATATTTTGGGTGTGGAAAATAACAAGGTAGACATAGATAAGATAAAAAGTGTGTTAAAAGAGATACCGTATAAAAATGCGGATACGGATACCCTCTGTGGGTTGGTGAAAGGAATTTTCAGCAACGACGATGAAATAACGGAAGAATTAAATGCAAAGCCCGTATCCGAATATTTTGAGATAATCAAGAACAAGGTCATAGGTTATTATGAAGGTTAACCAAGTAGAAGCAAACAATGCAATTTTTCAATAGATCCCTCGGGGGTCGGGTTTATTCTGTCCGTCTCGGGATGACAAAATTGTGGCGTTTTTATAACAACCACGTAACGAAATAATGTAATCTCTAAATAGATCCCTCGGGGGTCGGGTTTATTCTGTCTGTCTCGGGATGACAAAATTGTGGCGTTTTTATAACAACCACGTAACGAAATAATGTAATCCCTAAATAGATCCCTCGGGGACTGAATTATTCTGTCCGTCTCGGGATGACAAAATTATGGTGTTTTCATAGCAATCACATAACGGGGTGTCATCCTGAAACGGACAGTATAAATGGACCCCGTGAAGGATCCCGATTTTAGAATTTCCTGCCAATGTTTAGAATAACATAGTGGGGCATCATCCCGAAATAGACATTAAAACAACAGGTGGTAATTTGACGTTACCACCTGTCATAATGAATTTTACCTTCGTTATATCTGTTTATGGCTGATTTTTTTTCATCTTTTACACCCACCACAACCATTCCGACAGGAATAATATGCTCCGGCAGGTTTAAAACATCCGCCATACCTTTTATCAGATGTTCCCTGGGATAAATCCCGCACCAGACGGCTCCCAAACCTAAGCCATGGGCCGCCAACAGCATATTTTGCACGGAAGCGGAACAATCGGATATAAGAAAGCCGAATACATCCTGTTTTGTTTTGTCGCCGCATACTACTATACCGCAGCCTGCCTGAGGCAACATTTTTGCATGTCCATGAAATTGTACAATCTTTTCTATAATTTTTGCATCCCTCACCACAACAAATTCTCTGGGCTCCAGGCCATGTGCCGAGGGAGCTTGGAATCCGGCCCTCAATATAGTTTTTAAGTCTTGTTCATCTAGAGGTTCCCCTGTAAATTTACGTATACTCCTTCTGGAATTTATGGCTTCTAAAACATTCATAAATAGTCACCCTTTCGTTATTTCTTATAATTCCCCGGTTCCATATTGTACCATATTAGACAGGGGATATCAAGGACCAAGGCCTCAGGTAACCTAGGATCCTTCGCGGGTGCCGTTAATACTGTCCGTCTCAGGATGACAAAATCAGGTGTCGTTGTTCCTACTTTTTGGACAGGGGATATCAAGGACTAGGGCTCCAGGTGCCTGAGATCCTTCATGGGCGCCGTTAATACTGTTCGTCTCAGGATGACAAAATCAGGTGTCGTTGTTCCTACTTTTTGGACAGGGGATATCAAGGGCCAAGGCCTCAGGTAACCTAGGATCCTTCGTGGGCGCCGTTAATACTGTCCGTCTCAGGATGACAGAAATGTGGGGCTTTCACCTCCATCAGGCCATCCCCTAATCCCGGGTTTGCCTTGTCCGTCTCAGGATGACAAAATGTGGGGCTTTCGCCTTGTTCGTTCAGGATGACAAAATCGGGCATCATCGTGACTGTTTTTTTGTTTCGAATGCATCCTGGATGAGTTTAATGTTTTTAATAACAATAGGTGCTTTTATTTGGCTTAGTTGGAAATTTTCATCTACTAACTGGTCTCCTAAATCTTCCGTCGACAGCTCAAATTTTTTGAGCACATTCTTGGAACCTTTTTTCACCAGGTCTTGCCTCATGGAATCCCCAATTTTAGTAGTTTCGTTCAGATGGTTTATGGCACCCGCGTAGTCGTCGATAGCCGCGGATAAAATAACACCCCTGACATGATAGTACATTTCAAAAACGTTGCTGTTACCCATGCCGTCAAAATGGTTCCTGAGACCGGCTATGACTCTTGTAAGTTCATTAGCCTGTGTTAGGCTTCCAAGCCTCTTTTTGTCTATAATGGATATGGTTAAATCATCCAATATTTTTTCAAACTCATTTATTTTTTCTTGGGACGTTTTTTCTACCGGCAGCTGAGCCTCCAGGACGTTCCACTTCTTATGTACGTTCATGGCATTATCACTTATTTTGCTCCACACGGTTTCAATATCAGGCGGAGGGGTTTTGCTCTTTGCGAAGGTGCCCTTTACTTCTTGAGCCTTTAAAAGGGGGATGATTATTTCGCTTTCGGTTATCAGTTCCTGCATATCTACTTTTTCTTCCGTCTGTTTTGATTTACTTCCTTTAGCAATTTTTAGTTCCTTCCCCCCAATATTTTTGCCCAATTGCCATTGCCCGATCGGTATTGCAATAGTTTTTAC
>JAAYPJ010000145.1 GCA_012519835.1 Clostridiales bacterium
CGGACAAGCATCCTTTTGAAAACAGATATAATAGGGATGTAAAACACTAGATTGGGAAGGTTGTTCTAAAGTGCTTGATAATATAGAAAAAAGGCGGTTTTTGAAAAAGGGATGGTGACAATTCGGGTACGTCCCCTTCAACCCGATAGGAGACAATTTTGCCGGCATAACCATATACCATTGTTTCTGTTAGGTATCAATTTATTTCCAGTCTTAACAAAAACTTATCTAAACAGCATAAATTTATGATACAATAAAAATGAAATGGAGCCAATCTATCAAAATGTGCTATTTTTACACAGTTTATTGTCTCCGATGCATTTCCGCTTCAGCGATGAAGGTTTCAGGAAGGTGATCCATATATGATGAATGAAAACCATTTCCGGCGAACTGTAATATATAAGTTTGTTAAATTATTGTGTATATGTATCTTTTCGGTAATTTTGTTCCTAAACAATGTTTATGCCGATGATGTGAATGCAAAGATAAAATTAGAACGTGAAATGATGAAAACGCGGGAAAATACCTATATTGTTAAATATAACAATGAAGGAATAAGAGCAGTCTATTCTGACGATGTTCCCAAAAGTATGGCGAGCGATATAAAGGTAGTACACATTGATGATATAAAAAAATTGGAAAAACTTAAGGAAGACGGTACTATTATTTATATAGAGGAAAATAGAAAATTACATATACTCAATAATATTCCTAATGATCCATACTATCCTGAACAATGGGGATTACATTGGATTATGGCGGCAGAAACGTGGGATTTGATTGTTGGCAGCATTCAAAAAAAGCCAATTACTGTGGCAGTCATAGATACAGGTGCGGATTTGAATCATGAAGATTTAAGGGGCAGAATAGCCGAGGGCGGATATAATTTCATATTGGATAATGGCGATACATATGATTTAAATGGGCACGGCACCTCTGTTTCCGGGACTATAGCTGCTGTGACAAATAACGGTAAGGGCATTGCGGGAGTGGCGGGAAATTTAGAAATAAAAATTTTACCTCTGCAGACAGCCGATGCCGGGGGAAGCAGTTATTCTTCAGATGTAATCAGGGCTATAGAATATGCTACGGAAAAAAATGTTGATATAATTAACTTAAGTTTTGGCAGCCAAAAACCCTCGCAAACGGAAAATGATGTTATACAAAAAGCAATAGACAAAGGAATTATCGTGGTGGCTGCGGGAGGAAATAATAAAAACGGTGTCTATATGTATCCGGCTTCCTATGACAATGTTATCTCGGTGGGTTCAATATCACAAGACGGTAATATCTCATATTTTTCAAATGTAAATGATAAAATAGATATTTTTGCACCCGGAATGAAAATCTACACCACATCCAAAAACAATTCATATGTTTATGAAAGCGGCACATCATTTTCCGCACCCATTGTATCCGGGGTTGTAGCTGCATTATTAGCATTGGATCCTTTATTGAATCTACAAAATATAAAAAATTTATTTAATACATCATCTGATAAAATTGAATTTATAGACGGGGTTCAAACAAGTTACAATTCACTAAATTTCTACAAGGCTGTAAACCAAATAGTTCCGGCAAGGAGTGCTGCAAGTATTTCAATCAAAGACGATACAACTAAATTATTAACAGGGCATCGTAAGCAATTGAAATATGAAATTTTACCTGTGGATTTTGAAGACAAAAATGTATATTGGACTTCTGATAACCCGTCTGTAGCAACTGTAGATAAAAATGGATTGGTTACAGCTGTTGATGAGGGCATAGCAACAATAACAGCAACAATCGGAGACGGCGGGAAGGCAGATACAATATCAATAAATGTTTTAAAGGTTGATAAAAATTGGGAAACCTTTGCTGAACCTGTAACACCTAAAAGAATATGGAATATTAAATTTAATAAAAAAATAGATTCTGACTCCATAGATGATTCAATTTATATTTTCGACGATTACGGAAATCAAGTAGATATAGACATTGAATACGATAAAGGCAGGGATGAGGGAAATATAATTACAATTAGGACCCAAAATCCCTATACTTCTAAAGAGAGATACTATTTATTTATCAGCGATAAGATACTATCAGATGGTGGTTTAAGATTAAGTGAAACTGTTTTGATGGAATTTACTATAGAGTGACAAACAGGACAAACAGAGAACCGTCCCCTGTTTGCTTGCCGGGAATCAGAAGGAGAAATGCCTAAATGTTTAAAGATAAATACAACCTAACTTTACAACAAAATATATTTTTGGCTAAAAAATTAATAGTTGAAAATATATATAACAGTGCTAAATTGGAGGGATGCAATGTAACTTTTCCTGATACTAAAACAATTCTTGATGGTATAAGTGTAGCAAATTTAAAAATGGGTGATGTGGAAATAATATTAAATTTAA
>JAAYPJ010000146.1 GCA_012519835.1 Clostridiales bacterium
CTGTTTCACCGTATAAGCCGTAGCAAGCGTGGGGTCGCTCCTCAGCGTTGCCCCGTTTATGCTACAATAATAGTATTAACAAATTCATGGGTGATTATTCCATTTACACTAATATAAATTCATAACCTTCAGATACCATAAACGGGCATTTTTCAGCAGTCTCGAACCGTCCCTGCGTTATTCGTGTTAATTAATTCTGTTATTTAGATTGATAAATATCGTTCACTTTGTCCTGTAAATATACATTTGTATATGTACCGGAAGGAATATCTTTATATATCTTATAACCTTCATCTATACAATCAGGACAGGCATCCCTCGGAATGGTTATAGCAAATATGCTGTATCCGATATCACCCCTGGATTTGATTGTATTCACTCCCGAACATTTTTTACAGACTGTAAATCTTTGTGTTTGACTTTCTAATATTCCATCCGTATCATAATAAATCCGTCTGGATCTTTCCACATGGGTTGTCTTTTTGTAATTTTGAAGTCTCAAGTTGTCCTTGTTTTTCCATAAGTTATATACATTTTCGCATTCCTGCTTTATGTATTCCGTAATTCTCTCAGGTTGTTTTAACCTGTCTTTATCGTAATCAGGTTCTTTAACATGAGAATAATCGAGACCCGCCATGGCCAGTATTATACCCAGGTTGATATAAGGCAACGCCCCTTCTATGGAATATCCCCCTTCAAGGACAGCGATGTCGGGTTTTAATATATCATTAAGTTTTGCATATCCCTGCGCTGTAAAATTCATATTTGTGATAGGGTCCGAGTAGTGATTGTCTTGACCGGCGGAATTTATAATAATGTCCGGCTTGTAGTCATCCAGTATGGGCATAACCACATTATTAAGCGTATATAAAAAACCTTCTTCACCTGTTCCCGGAGGAAGGGGTACATTTATATTATATCCGTATGCGCCGGGGCCGCCAAATTCGTCTACAGATCCGGTGCCCGGGTAGAGGGTCCTGCCGTCCTGATGGAAAGAAACAAACAAGGTATCCTTGTCGTTCCAGTATATATCCTGGGTTCCGTCACCATGATGGCAGTCGCTATCGATTATTGCTATCCTCATGGGGCCATACTGTTGGCGTATTCTTTCCAGCATTATTGCTTCTATATTTACTATACAAAATCCTCTATCGCCGTATACTACCCTTTGAGCATGATGTCCGGGCGGGCGGACAAGTGCGAAAGCCCTATCCACTTCTTTGTCCATTACTGTCTGAAAGGCTTTTATAGCCCCCCCTGCCGATATTAAATGAGACTGTGTAACTCTGGATTTCACATCGGGAACACAGAAATGAACCCTTTCGATGTCCTTTTCTTCAGCTATGATTGGGTTATAAAATTTTATGCCTTCTATGTCCTCTATTCCTTCTTCAAAAATTTGATCCTGTGTATATAAAAGTCTTTCTTCCCTTTCCGGATGAGTTTTGCTGATAGCCCAATCGAAGGCGGGGAAAAACACAAGCCCTAATTTATTTTCAGATTTAATCATTTATTTCACCTCTTAACTCCTGGGCAAGTCCAGGTTTTATTTGGGCCTTTATCCTTATATTTTTGCCGCCGGTAAAGAAACCCCGCACCATATTAAAGCTGCTTTCCTCCACTATTTCGGTTTCTATGGTATCCTCTTCGGCACCCAGGGACAGTGCGGATGTTTTCAGAAGTTCAACAGCCCTTTGTCTGGCATTGCCTAAGGTATAATTTCCGCTTATTTTTTCATATACACCCAGTTCGGGAACAGAAAGTATCTGTCGTTCGGTATCAGCCACCATAGTTATTTCCGTGGTAGTTTTTGCAAGAGCGGCACCGATTGCATTAGCCACATCATAACTTTTGGGAAAATAACAGGGCAGATTAAATTTTTCTTCCAGGATAGGGGCCAATATATCCGCAGGGCCTCCTATAATATTGATAAGACTTGGCTCAACCTTTTTGCCATACAATAATTCCTTTATGGTATAGACAGGTTTACTGTTAATTTCCTGTAGAAGTTCATTTACTTTGTCTTTAATCATAGAAGCCATAGTTTCAAGCACTGCTTTTGCCGTATCCTCCACCGGTAAATTCAGTTGTTTGCCCAATATTTTCATAGCTTCATGTGCCTTTTCCCTGTCGCCTTCGTTTATATTGCCCAGGACTATCATTGCGTCGGTGGGGGTAGGTTTTGGGCCGCCAAGGGCATAGGGCACACCTTCTCTCTTGGGGCCTATTTTAATATTGCCATTCTTTATATCAATACCGCTATCCCCGCCTAAACCTATAGAGACAGAATATATGGCTCTTACCAGGGTGTTGTAGGGACCTATTTTTATGCCCAGAGGTTCAAACAAAGGAACACCGTCTACAAGAAAGAATATATCTGTTGTAGTTCCCCCAACATCCAGAAGAACAGCATCCTTATCGGTATCAAGCATAGCATTGATCCCCATAAAACTGGCAGCAGGACCGGAAAGGATTGTTTCCACCGGTTTTTTTTCCGATGCATCCAGATTCATTGTTCCGCCGTCAGCCTTTAATATAAATACAGGTGCGCTTATTCCTTCCTTTTCCAGGGATTTTTTAATATAAAGAGCAAAATCTTTGAAGGTGTCATACACAGCAGAATTCAGATAAGAAGTAAACACCCTTCTAGGAAAATTCAGTTTTCCTGATAAGGTGTGTCCCATCGTGACATGAGAGAAATTCTCCTTTATTGCATTGTTTATCTTTATTTCATGGTTCGGATTTCTGGTAGAAAATTTTGTAACTACAGCACAATGTTGTATATTTTTCTCTTTGAAGAGTCTGACACCTTCTCGTATTTCTGATGAATCAAGGCCCTTAACTATTTCACCACGATGGTCCACATATCCGGAAATAAACATATTTTCATCACCGCAAGCTAAGAATTTATTGTTAAGACCCGGGCCGGACTGAATAATAACACCTACCGGCGAAGTCTTTTCTTCCACAATCGCATTGGTAGATACCGTGGTGCTTAAATTTATTCTTTTAATTTTGGATTTATCATAACCCTTTAGAAGTATGCTTAAGGTGCCCCAAATGGATTCAAATAAATCATCTCTATTAGTAGGTTGTTTTACTGTTTTTAGTATTTTTCCGTCTTCTATAATAACCGCATCTATGTTAGTTCCTCCCATATCTAAACCTACAATCAATTTCTAGACCTGGTTTCTAAAACCTAGACAATTATATATCCAAGTTTTTCACCTTATTATGTATAATAAGGTGGTGGTATCACAGGATTCAACCACTCGGATCAATACTTTCGTATTAAAACCATGTATTGCCTTGATAACCTTTTTTATTATCAAGTTCTACAAGACTGTGGCTGTTAGCCACTCCTAACATTCATGTATCCCCAAAGCCTTTCAACTCAGTGTACTTTGGAGATTGATTTATATTAAAA
>JAAYPJ010000021.1 GCA_012519835.1 Clostridiales bacterium
GAATTAGAAGAAATCTATCGTATATCGAGTAGTACATTAAGAAAACGCTATGAAAGAGCAAAGAAAAAATTGTCTGGGGCGTTACAGGAAACCGATTCTTATTATAAGCAATTGGGGGGAAATAAAAATGAAGTATGATTATGACGAAAGGACTATAAAAAATGCTCTGAACAGCATACAGACACCTGAATATGATATCGTTTCGGAAGTGGAAAAGAGGATTAGAAAAAAGGGCCCGGCATGGGGCTTTAAAAGGTATGTTTCTGTCGGACTGGCGGTTTGTCTTTGTCTTATACTCTCAATCGGGGCAATGGCGGCAACAATTCCGGGTTTTAAAAATCTCCTACCGATAGTGGGTTCCGATTTTATGTTATTATTGCAACCCATAGAAATTGCCTGTGAGGACAATGGTATTAAAATGGAAGTATTGGGAGCCATGAATGATGATGAAATGGCGGTTATTTATATTACAATGAAGGATCTGGTAGGGGACAGAATTGATGAAACCCTGGATATTTATAACTACAGATTGACCGGAACCCATATAGCTACCTGTCAAATGGTTCATTTTGATAAAACAACCAGAACAGCAACCCTGCGTATGCAAGCTAACGGTGGGAAAAAGCTGAACGGTAGAAAAATGCGCTTTCAGGTAGATTCATTTTTAAGCAATCTTTTGGAATTTGATAATGTTGAAACCGGTATTAATCTTTCGGATGTTAAAAAGGCGGGGGACCTACAAACAATCCCACTGGATACGAAGGCCGGTTTTTCAGGCGGCGGATGTGGCGGTTTATTTGAAAAATTACAATCCCAAGGGGAAATAAGAATCCTGACACCGGATCAAAAGCAAATTATCCTGCCCCAAATAGATTTCGCATATATATCTAATGTTGGTTTTGTTGACGGTCGTCTTCATGTGCAAACCAAATGGGTTGGGGATGGCATCGATGATCATGGGGACATATATTTGGTCGATTCCACGGGGAATGCCATATGTACGGATGTGGCTAATATCTATTTTGGAATAGATAAATCAGGTAGGAGCAAATATGGAAGGGATTATGTAGAATACATTTTCGATATATCAAATTTAGACCTTGGGGATTTAAAGCTTATGGGGAACTTTGTTTCACATGGCAATTATATAACAGGAAACTGGAAAGCCACGTTTAAGATTCAATCTGTCGGCGAAGAATTGCAAGTCGGCTGCAGTATTAAATATGATACTCTGAACATAAAGAATATTAAGGTATCGCCTTTGGGGATAACTTTAATGGGCCATGGTGAATTTAATAAATCCATGACAGTACCTATCAGTGTTAAAATGGCTGATGGAAGTATTAAAGAGATGGGGCCGGGAATATGCTACAGTGACAGTGGGAAAATCAGACTTAAATATATGTCGACTTTGCCACTGGATATTTCCAAAATCGAATCAGTTGTTATTGGAGGAACGGATGTAAATTTTAATTAATCAAAACAACGATATTCATAAGTGATGGGATTAGGGTTAGGATTATAATATATGAAAAATAAAAAAGCTAAGGAACCGGGGTCAGATTTGAATAGTTTATTTATCCGGCCCCATTTTTAAATTTTTTGAGTTGAACAGAGATTTATGGGTATATGATAGCATGTATATATTGGGATATTCGGATATATAAAAATAAGCATAAAGGAGAGGTATTTATGAAATCAACATCAGTATGGACAGGGGGATATAAATCAAAAGTTGATAATGGCAGGGGACATGGAGCAGTAGTAGATTTACCACAAAATCAAGGTGGGGACGATGTAGGTGCAACTGCACTGGAATTAGCGCTCATGGGTCTTTCAGGGTGTATTACTACTATTTTTGTACTGATAGCTCAAAAATCAAGATTAGAGTTTGAAGCTTTAGAAGCAGAAATCAATGCTACAAAAGGAGAAAGGACTATAGAAACTGCAGATGTTATAATTAAAATTAAAACTTCTGACCCTAAGAAAGCAGACAGAGTACTTAACCAAACGCTTGAAACGTGTCCTGTAGGGATATTGTTTGCAGATGCAGGCGTTAAAATTTCTCATAAATTAATAGTTGAATAGGTCTACATACTCCCATCACTTTGGGAATGGGGGCATAAGTTTAAACTTCATATGGGAAATTATTGTTCCGGATTTGGGTGCATTGAGGGGGCAATTATTGAAGTCGGGTGACCGGCTTCTTTTTAAATTGTTATATTATAAACAGGGTCAGGCTTGAATAATTTAATAAGTAAATTATTCAAGCCTGACCCCGTTTTCGCCATTCACAGGATCTATAAAGTGCCTCAAACAGTGCCTCAAACAGGAGAACCGTCCCCGTGTTTGCGCCCGTGTTTGTGTTAACAGAAAATTTATATCATCTTCCTAATTTTAACACAAAATTTATAACAATAGTACTAAACTGTTATTAAAAGGAGATGATACGATGGTTCTGTTGATCATTCTCGCTATTACCGGTTACATTATTTTTGGATACTTTATAATGAACAAAATTGATATATTTATAGAAAAAGACGTCATTAACACCGGGACAGATTATGTTGACAAAAAATCAACCGGCGGGAAAAGCTTGTTATTATTTGGGAATAATGAGTTGGCTAAATCAGTTGTAAAATATTGCAATGATAAGGACATAGAACTCAAATTCATAGAATACTACAACGAACTGGATTTTGGTTATGAATATTCATTGTTGTTGGCTCTTTCCAATAATGATGTTGATAACCTGATGATCAGTGCGATCGGGAAAAAGGTCTGTTCCATACCTCATATAGTGTCATTATGTAATAATAATGAAAATCTAAAAATATACGACGGCTTCGATATGGAAAAGGTTATTACATTGGATAATGATATAGGTTATATGTTTAACCTGATAAAGGAGGTGGTGGACAGTGAAATTTAAGGGTAAACCCAACATATTATATGTTCAATTGGGTGCTATCGGTTTTTTGGCCATTATTATAATCGGCGCAATACTTTTATCATTACCCGTATCCTCAAGAGACGGGCTTGGGACCCCTCTCATAGATGCACTTTTTACCTCTACATCTGCTACCTGTGTCACCGGCCTGATAGTATATGACACCTATAACCACTTTTCAACCTTTGGTCAGATTGTCATAATAACGCTTATCCAAATTGGAGGGCTGGGTTTTATGATGATTGGAACAATGTTTATGCTGGTACTGCGTAAGAAGATTGGAATCAGGAGCAGAAGCCTTTTAAAGGATTCTATCAGTACAGGGTATATAGGGGGTATAGTAAGACTGGCTCGGAATATTATAATCGGCACTTTACTGTTTGAGGGAATCGGCGCCCTGATACTTTCAATCAGATTCAGCTTTGAAATGAATACCTCAACGGCTATTTTTAATGGGATTTTCCATTCCATATCGGCTTTTTGTAATGCGGGATTTGACATAATGGGCAGAAACGGTGAATTCACATCCCTGACCGGATACGTCAACGATATAGCTGTAAATTGTGTAATCATGTCCTTGATAGTCA
>JAAYPJ010000147.1 GCA_012519835.1 Clostridiales bacterium
TATTAAAATAGTATCCAAATCGATTGTTGGGGCTTTTTCAAAAAGTCAAGTGTTTTTTCGACTTTTCTGCAATTTTGTTAAAATATTTTCATTTACATTTTTTTGCATCTTAGCTTTATGACATTGGTCGTCTGCCCCTATAATAACCTCTAATAAACAATTGTTATATTATACTCCCGCATCCTTGCGCAACGCTTCGGCCCTATCGGTTTTCTCCCAGGTGAGGTTTAAATCCTCTCTTCCAAAGTGCCCATATGCTGCAGTTTGTCTATATATAGGTCTTCTCAGATCCAAACCCTTGATAATAGCTGCCGGCCGTAGATCAAAATGTTTATGAATAAGTTCCACCAATTTTAAATCATCTATTTTACCGGTCCCAAAAGTTTCAACCGACACAGACACAGGTCTTGCTACTCCGATAACATAGGCCAATCCTACCTCACATTTATCGGCTAACCCTGCCGCTACTATATTTTTGGCTATATACCTGGCGGCGTAAGCCGCTGAACGATCTACCTTAGTCGGGTCCTTTCCCGAAAAAGCGCCCCCGCCGTGATGGGCATATCCTCCATATGTGTCCACTATTATCTTTCTTCCCGTCAATCCCGCATCACCCTGTGGACCGCCTATGACAAAACGTCCCGTCGGGTTGATAAGATATTTTGTGTTTTCATCCAGCAAATTAGTCGGAACAGTCTTGTTGACAACATGTTCTATCAGATCCCTTTCAATTGTCTTTCTGTCCACCTCCGGACTATGTTGCGTGGATATGACAATTGTATCGACCCGTATCGGCTTATCGTCGTCATACTCTACAGTTACCTGGGTTTTCCCATCCGGCCTCAAATAATCCAATGTATGATTTTTTCTTACATCTGCCAACCTTCTAGCTAATTTATGTGCAAGAGAAATAGGCAACGGCATAAGTTCCGGAGTTTCGTTACAAGCAAACCCGAACATTGATCCTTGGTCCCCTGCTCCTGTGGTTTCCAGATCATTCTTATTGTCCCCTCTTTTACTTTCAAGGGATTTATCTATGCCCATTGCAATATCTGTCGACTGTTCATCTATGGCGACCAATACCGCACAAGTATCCGCATCGAAACCATATTTTGCTCTGGTATAGCCTATCCCTTCCACCGTTCCTCTGACTATTTTAGGGATATCAACATAACAGCTTGTTGTTATCTCTCCGGTAACCAATACAAGCCCCGTGGAAACACTGGTTTCGCAAGCTACCCTAGCCATCGGATCCTTTTCCAAAATAGCATCTAATATTGCATCTGAAATTTGATCACATACCTTATCCGGATGTCCCTCAGTAACCGATTCGGATGTGAATAGTCTTTTCGTCATCTTTTTGCCTCCTAGTTTTTTCCTTAAGGCCCGTCCACCCACCGCCTTCAATAAAGCAACTAAAATTCGCGCCTGATCATTGCTAAGGTTAATGTTAGCATTAGCAATATTGAGTGTCAATGGTTATTTGGTTTAAATATTCACCACAATATAACTGAGTATAAATATAATAATACCCGCGATGGAATTCCCCAAGGCAATAGCCGGAAAGGCATGTTTCGGCCGTATGTTAAATAGTGTTGCCGCCAGGCTGCCCGACCATACGCCGGTGCCCGGCAAGGGTATAGCAACAAAAATTATGAGCCCGACGACTCTATATTTCTCTACATTCTTACCCTTTTTCATTGTATTTTTTACTATTCTATCCGCAAGTCCTTTGAACAACTCCGTGCTCTTCAGATACATAAAAATCGGTTCCAAAAATAACAACAGAAAAGGAACCGGAATCAAACTGCCTAAAATACCTAAAATAGTAGCGTGTGCAGGATTCATACCCATGGACACCCCGACAGGAATGGCGCCTTTAAGCTCAACGAGCGGTAATGTCGCAATAAACAATACTGTGAGCTCGTCGACAATTATTTTTAATAGCATCCCCATTCTACCGCCCCCTCCGCTACATTTATTGTTTCCGAATAACATGTAGCGTATTATATAGACATAAATATTGCCGTGGGTTCGGGTATATGATTATTCTTAACAGAATTTTAATACAGAATTAACATATATATGATATAATACATTAAAAATCAAGCTTTGTTGGCAATCAAATTTTTTATCGGGGGGTTGAGTATTATGGATAAAACCGGAGAATTAAAACTGCTTATTGGAAAAATAGAGGCTAAATTGGCAGCCTATTTGAACAACGGGAGGACACCTGAGGAGGTTCGCGAATTAAGTGAGGAACTTGATAAATTGATTATCAAGCATTGTAATTTGTCAAAATAAACGGAAGAATTAACTTTAGGTACAGAACCCTCGTGGGTAAAACTTATGACCTGATCCGGTTTACAGAGCAAACTGTCAGTAGACCAAATGCAACGAACATCAAATTTGCGCGACCAAAATCATAACAGCAGTCTTTGGAATAATATCAAAACATTCCCTATATATTGTTATAGGGGGTGTTTTTTAAAATATGCAAATAAATAGATATATCAAGGACATTTCGGACTGTATAGGCCATTTTGAATCTCCTTTATCCATAAGAAAGCTTTCCAAATACTTATCCCTGAATGTTATGGAAAATCCTCTCGTATTCTGCGTGGGCACAGATAAGTGTATAGGTGATTCTCTTGCACCGTTAACAGGCACAATCTTAGAGAGGTCAAATGTAAATTTTCCTGTATACGGCACACTCGAATATCCTGTGCATGCTCTCAATATTTATAATAACTTGAGACAAATCAAAATAAATCATCCACAAGCTTTTGTAATTGCTGTAGATGCTTCTTTAGGTCATAAAAATGAAATCGGCAACATCATAGTAAGAAGGGGCCCCCTCTCCCCGGGTAAGGGCGTGGGAAAAAAATTACCTGCCATAGGGGATATTACTATTGTCGGAATAGTAGAGGCTTATAAATCTGATGTTGCCCTTGTTATACATAATGTTCGTCTCAGTTTTGTTATGGCTATGGCTGAGGCTATTGCATCCGTTATCATAGGAGGGCTGGATATGGATAATCCCCGAAGCAGATACACAGGTCTGCCTCTACAACCCGGTTACAGACCATAGGAATCGTCTGCACCGGCTACCGGCTACGATAAAAAAGATAACAATAGGCGGTCAAAGACCGCCCTGCAACCCGGTTTTATGCCATAAGCATCAATCCCAAGCGTGAATCCCTCGTAGGTCAAACCCGTTCTATCTCTTTCGGGATGATAAAATTTATGCATTTATTTTATGTCCGGCCTTTTCAAAGGCTCTTCTATAAGTATATGTCCCATCAAGGTTTCACGTTTACTGCCGTCCACTAAAAACTGTACCCGGTCTATCTTTTCGAGTTCCGTCAGAGAAAACACAATTTGTTGCAACAGCAATGACTCCTCCAAGGAACCGCCATGCAGGTTTTCCCCGGATAAGTTTACATAAGCTGTACCCTCCGCCGTTTCAACGCTCAATACCTTTATCCTTTCAGCTATTGTTGCCAATCCTTTATCTTCGGGTTTGTTTCTCAATTCTTCCAATATAACTTCCTCTATAGGTTTTTCCTTTACCTTTACTTCCCTTTCAATTGCTATAATCTGATCCAAATTACTATCTCCGGTCATAATATATTCCTGGTTGGCAAAATATAATTTTATTGTTACTACCTCACCTTCCGGATTCGGATCTACTATGATGTTGTCCCCCGCAGGATTTTCATTGCCTGTGCCGTTCTTGTCCTCCGTCGGCGCCTTGGGCTTACATGCAGCTAATGTAAATATCATGGCTACCACCAACAAAAATAGTATTAGTTTTTTCATGTTTTTCATCTCCTCACTTTTTTCTATATGATATTTTTATCAGTTTTATCCATTGTTTGATAAATAATTACCCGGATGTCCGATAAAAAATTGGCTGCCATAACAGGTTAATTTTATTATAGTATATGATTTTAAAAGTCCGGTTAAGAAATATTAAAAAATAGTTAAGCAATCGACAAAGATTTATTAGGAATTCTAATTTCAAAAGTTGTGCCTATGCCCAATTCACTCTTTGCTTCTATTTGCCAACCATGCGCCTCCAAAATATTATAAACTATAGAAAGCCCGATTCCCGCCCCGCCCGTATCTCGTGAACGGGAAAGGTCCGAGCGATAAAATTTTCCGAAAATAGATTCCAAATCCTTTTCCTCGATTCCGATGCCGTTGTCTTCGATGTTCAATAAATAGTAATCAGCCATTTTCCTACCTGTAATATAAACATATTTCCCTGTTTCAGTCGGATCCGTATATTTAAGTGAGTTGTCTATTAAATTGAGCAATACCTCCGTTATTCTCTCAGGATCACATAATACAGTGGGATTATTTTGTATGTGCACTTTAATCTGTACGTCCGAAGATTGTGCTAAGGGCTTAATTATTTTAACACTGTCCTCTGTCAATTCTTTTAGAGGTACCTCCGTCAGATGCAATCCTTGTTCCTTGATTTTGGTCAGGCTTAACAATTTCTGTATCAAATTAGTGAGCCTGTCTACTTCCGAATCTATATCTGCCAAATATTCCCTATACGTTTCTATATCGTCCTTACCGTAAATCAGGGAGTCGATCAGCGCTTTAATGGATGCTAACGGGGTTTTGAGTTCATGGGAAACGTCCCCGATAAACTGACTCCTGCCCTGGTCTATCCTGTAAAGTTCATTACTCATCAGATTGAAATTTTCCGCCAGTTTTCCTATTTCGTCCTTGCCTTTGATATTCACGGTATACCCGAATTTGCCCTGCCCAATTTGCCTGGCTGCGCCTGAAAGCTCAACTATGGGGGCGGATATTCTACCGCTAACCACAGCGGCAACTATTATACCGATTGCCGCCGCACCTGCGGAAATACTGATTAATTTAATTCTGAAATCCATAACATGCTTAACAGCATCATCTATATTTACGGATACAAGAACGGCGCCCATCGCCTGACGCTGCTCTTCTACTACAACAGATACAGGCACCGCTACTTGCAAAATATTTTTATCTTCCTCATTATAATACCCAATTTTTTCTTCTAAACCGAGGGCCCCTTTTATTTCATTATTATGGATAGTTTCATTTTCCAGGGTATGAAAACTGTCTGCCAATACACGGGCGTCCTTGTCCAATATGATGGCTCTTTCCCCCGATGCGGATGAATACTGTTTTACTATCCTCTTTAAATTTACTAAATTGTCCATATTGTTTCTGCTGAGGTCACCTATAATGTTGGCTGTTTTAAGGGAATCCACCTCTATATCTCTAAACGTAGATTGTTTGATGTTTTCGATGGCCGTATAATTTATAATGACCAGGGGAATGAGTATTAAGAAAATATATATCAAGATAATTTTTTGCTTGATAGATGAAAACATGGTATCAGTCCTTTTTAAAATAATACCCTACTCCCCATTTTGTCTCAATCATAGTTGTATCCGGTTCCAATTCCTTGAGTTTGTCCCTGAGATTTTTAACATGTACGTCTATGGTACGGGTATCCAAACACGGCTCCTGCCAGATCAATTCGAAAATTTTCTCTCTGGAGAAAACCCTGCCTTTGTTTCTGATTAAAAGCTCCAATATATCAAATTCTTTGGGAGTCAATTCTATTCTGACATTGTCCCTGTATACTGTTCCGGATTCCATGTCTACTGTCGGCCCCATTGCATCTTTAAACCTCTGATCATCCCTGTATACTGTTCTGGACTCTATATCCACCCTTAAGTTTCCGGATTTATAGATACTCTTCCGGGCTTTATTGCTCTTTTCGATCTTTTCTAACCGCCTTGTGATTGCTCTGATTCGTGCAATGAGCTCCCTAGTATTGAACGGTTTGGTCATATAATCATCCGCTCCGAGTTCCAGGCCGAGTATTTTATCTATATCCCCGTCCTTGGCTGTCAACATGATTATGGGCACATCGGAATTCTGTCTCATCTGCCGACATACGGAAATACCATCGAGCTTGGGTAGCATCAGATCCAGGATGACAAAATCAAAACCCCCGGTTTCAAATACTTCTATCCCCTCCTGCCCGTCGTAGGCCACCGATACCTTGAACCCCTCTTGCTCCAGGCTTTTCTTCAGACCCTTTACCAGTAATTTTTCGTCTTCAATGATGAGTATTTTCATGATTTTCACCTCCGGAATCCTTTGGATTTAACACGTTAACACGCGTTGAGTGGGACAAGGGGACGGGAGTTCTGTCCCACCGAGTGGGACAAGGGGACGGGAGTTCTGTCCCACCTATGTCATTAAATTAACGCAAAAGTCAAATTTGCGGAACAGGCCAATTCCTCACCAACATATGCCTTTGTTTCCGCTTTGCCGATACCCCGCCTGAGGGCTGTCATTTCAACTTCCATACGAATTGTATCCCCCGGCACTACCTGCCTTCTGAATTTGCACTTATCTATACCTGTGAACACGCCCAGTTTCCCCTTATTTTCCTCTAATCCCATACAGACAACTGCGGCTACCTGTGCCATCGCTTCTACTATTAAAACCCCGGGCATTATAGGTTTTTCAGGAAAATGTCCTTGAAAAAACGGTTCATTTATGGTTACATTTTTTATACCTGTTGCTCTTTTACCGGGTTCCATATCTATAATCTTGTCTACCAATAAAAATGGGTATCTGTGCGGTATCAATTTTTGTATTTCTATAATATCTAATTCCAATTTAATCCCCTCTCCATGGGCAGACACGCGGGTCTGCCCTACCTACTATGATTTATCTGTCTTATTGCAGGGACGGACATACGCGTTCGCCCTTTGGAGGTCGGAAATCAGTTTGCCGGTATACCCGACCCTTTGTAACCCCGGCACCCCGGCTTTCGATTTCTGTTCCCGTTAATGAGCCTTAAATTCGGTCCAGACACGATCATATTCTTTTAGAAAATCTCCGGGATCCAGGAATATTTCACAGTTTTCTATAATTCTTTCAGAAGGATAGGCCACTTCGTTGTTTCTGAGTTCCTCATCCAACATTTCCATGGCTCCGGTGTTAGGTGTTGAATATTCTATATAATCAGTATTTTTGAAAGCTATCTCCGGCCTTATCATAAAGTTAATAAATTTTTCCGCCAGCTCCTTGTTCTTAGTATTTTTACAAATTACCATGTTATCAAACCAAATATTGCTTCCTTCCTTCGGCACTACATATTTAAAACCGCCCCCGGCCTCTGTCATTACTTCCATAGCTTCACCTGACCAGACTACGGCAAGCGCCGCTTCCCTACCGATCATCATGTCCTTTACCTCATCTACAATATATGCCATAACCAACGGTTTTTGTTTGATTAATTCCTGTTTTGCCAGTTCCAATTGTTCTACATTTTCAGCGTTGAGGCCGAAACCCAGTTTTTTGAGTGCAACCCCTATGGAATCCCTCTGGCTATCCAACATCAAAATTTGGCCCTTATATTTTTCGTCCCATAGTATATTCCAGCTGTCTACGGGCTCTGTAACCACTTCTTCGTCATAAAGTATTCCAAGGGTTCCCCACAGATATGGTACCGAATATTCGTTGTGGGGATCAAAGCTTAGATTTTTAAATGTATCATCAATATATTTATAGTTATCAATATTGTCCATATCGATTTTTACCAGCATATCCTCTTTTATCATACGTTCTATCATATAATCCGATGGAAACACCACATCATAGCCGGCGCCACCGGATTTGAGTTTTACGTACATGTCTTCATTGGTTGAAAACGTTTCATATATTACCCTCGCACCGTATTCTTTTTCAAATTGTCTCAGCACAGACTCGTCTATATAGTCTGCCCAGTTGTATACGGTCAATGTCTCCCTCTTGCCGGAGGAACAGCCCGCCAAAACGGAAAGCATTGTAATCACAACTAAAAACCCGATTGATAACCTAATACTTTTTTTCACTTTTTTATACCCCCTTTAACTGTTGTTAAACCATCGTTTGCGGTCTCGCAACACAAATTTGCTTACTCCCTTTGGTCGTGCAAATTTGGTGCCCGTCGCGTTTGACCTACCATCGATCCGACACTCAGGTCTTAAATATAATACTTGCTATTTGTTAATATCCTCATTAAATTGAAAATATTTTATTTATTATTAACTGCGTTGTGCGCTGATGCATCTTTGTTTTCGTGGCTGTCTCATTAAATTGAAAATATTTTATTTATTATTAACTGAGTGTCGGATCGGGTTAGGTCATAAAAACCATTGTTGAACTATTGTATATGGCAAACAAAGCGTCCCCGTGCCACATTCATGTGGCAAACAAAGCGTCCCCGTGCCACATTAGGCTTTTTGTTTGCGCTCGGGGTGACGTTCTGCAGATATATCGTCAACTGTTCTCTTGTTAATAATCAGTAGCAAGGCCAATACCACCAAAAACATCAGTGTGGACAGGGCGTTTATTCTGGGATTGATCCCCCTTCTTGCCATAGAATAAACAGTTATTGAAAGGTTACTTACCCCCCTGCCTGCCGTGAAAAAACTTATCACAAAATCGTCTATAGAAAGTGTAAATGCCATCAAAGCGCCTGTGACTATTCCGGGCATAATCTCCGGCAGAATTATTTTTCTGAATGCATAGGAAGGTGTAGCGCCCAAATCCAAAGCCGCCTCGGCCAAATGTTTGTTAAGCTGTCTCAGTTTTGGCAAAACAGCCAATACAACGTATGGTATACAAAAAGTGATATGAGCCAACAGCATAGATAAAAACCCCAACTGTAGTTTGAAAAATATAAATAACGTCATCAAAGATACACCTGTAACGATTTCGGGATTTAAAACAGGTAAATAATTTATATTGAGCACCACTTTTTTACCTAAAAAACTCATGTTATGAATCCCTACTGCGGCTACTGTACCGATTATAGTAGAAATAACTGCCGAAAGCACTGCAATTACTATTGTATAATAAAATGCATTTTTTATCACACTGTCATGAAACAATTCCCTGTACCATCGCAAGGTAAACCCGGCCCATTTTCCCCTGGATCTGGATTCGTTAAAGGAAAATATCATCAAGGTGATTATGGGGGCATAGAGAAACAGAAACATCAAATACGTATAAACCTTCTTGATAGATTTAATTACCATAGCCCACCACTCTCCTCTGCAGGGTCTTCATATTTTGTTGTAATAGCCATAGCTATCAAAATAAAGATCATCATTATTATAGATATTGCCGAACCGAAATTCCAATCGTAAACATAGGTAAACTGCTGTTCAACCAGGTTCCCTATCAGCATAAACTGTCCGCCACCGAGCAACTTCGGTATAACAAAGGTCGAAACAGCCGGCATAAACACCATAGTAATACCCGTTATAACCCCGGGAAGGCTTAGCGGAAAGGTCACCTTTCTAAAAACGGTGATTTCATTTGCCCCCAGGTCCTTAGCGGCCTCTATCAGAGTTTTATCCATCTTGGCGAGAACCGAATATATAGGCAGTACCATAAAGGGGATAAAATTATATATCATGCCTAAAATCACGGCACCATTGTTATATAAAAGGTTTAATGTCGGAAGATTGAAATACCCCAACACGTTGTTTATGACCCCGTTTTTCCCCAATAAAGTCATCCAGGCATAGGTTCTGAGCAGAAAATTCATCCACATGGGCAATACAAACAAAAGAACCATCAGGTTACGTTTGGAAATGTCCGCCCTTGCAATAATCATAGCCATGGGGTAACCCAATATCAAGCAAAATACGGTCGATATAAACGCCAATTTCAGGGACCTATAAAGTACTTTCCCGTAAATGGGGGTCATAAATCGCCTGTAATTTTCCAAGGTGAGGCCTCCATCCCTGAAGCTGAGACTGAAATAGAGCACCAAAATCAGCGGGACAACTATAAATATGACCAGCCACACTACATAAGGGTAAGCCAAGATTTTTTGATTTGATTTCATAATCAGGCCCCCTTCTCCATAATGTGAATCAGGTCGGGTCCTATGTTCATACCTATATAGCTTCCCACCGGCGCCATATCGGTACTGTGTATCATCCAATGTCTTCCGTTTTCTTTGACAATCATCTCATAGTGAACACCTTTAAATGTACTTGTTATCACCTCGCCTTTTAACATACCTGTTTCGGCTGAGGTTATTTCAATGTCTTCCGGTCTTACAACAACCTCCACCTCCGTGTTTTCTCCAAAGTCCTTATCTACACATTCAAAGGTCCTGTTTGCAAATTCTACCAGATAATCCCTGATCATGATTCCTTTTACTATGTTGCTCTCCCCTATAAAATCCGCAATAAACGCGGTTTTGGGTTCGTTATAAATATCTTCGGGTGTGCCTATCTGTTGTATTTTACCCTCATTCATAACCGCGATAGTATCCGACATTGTGAGAGCTTCTTCCTGGTCATGTGTTACATAAACAAATGTGATTCCTACTTCTTGTTGAATTTTCTTAAGTTCTATCTGCATACCTTTTCTGAGTTTCAAATCCAAAGCACCCAGGGGCTCATCCAGTAGGAGCACTTCCGGCTCGTTGACCAGGGCCCTGGCTATGGCCACTCTTTGTTGTTGCCCTCCGCTTAAGGATTCCACACTTCTCTTTGCAAAGTTCTGCAATCCCACAAGCTGTAGCATTTCCTCCACTTTTATTTTGATCTCTTTTTCCGGCATCTTTTTTATCCTAAGCCCGAAGGCTATATTTTCAAATATATTCATATGGGGGAACAAGGCATATTTTTGGAATACCGTGTTTATCTGTCTTTTATACGGCGGCAAATCATTGATCCTTTTACCCTCGAAAAAAACATCCCCTTCAGTCGGGTATTCAAATCCGCCAATAATTCTCAACGTAGTAGTTTTTCCACACCCACTCGGCCCCAATAGCGTCAAAAACTCATTTTTTCTGATATATAAATTGATATTATCCAAAACCAATGTTTCATCATCAAAAATCTTAGTTATATTTTTTAAATCAATTATATTTTGGCTCACTCGAATACCCCCTTCATTCTTTGCTGATTTTTTCACGATAAACTTTTGTCACTAGAAATAAGTATAATAAGGATGTCTATGCAATGTCAATGATTTTAATGAAATTTCTAAGGATGTTTTTGAGCCCTTATTTTACTATTCCAAGGAAAATCGCCAATCGCCCAATTTAATACAATGGGCACCAATTTCCACTCCTTTAATATACTATAGTGTACCACGATTTTGTGGCATGGGGACGCTTTGTTTGCCACATATGTGGCACGGGGACGCTTTGTTTGCCACATACAATGGTTCAACAATAGTTCAACAACAGTTAAAGGAGGGAATTGAATTATGTTCTGTAACGACCATTCTTGCCCCTGCGATACTACACCATATACTGTAAAAGCGGGGGATACATTTTTTAGAATAGCCATGTCCCACAATGTATCACTTGAAGCCTTGTTGGCGGCCAATCCGGGGGTTGACCCGGACAGATTATGCATAGGCCAGGTAATTTGTATACCTGCAAGTACCGCGCCACCGCCACCGCCAACTTCACCACTATGCCCATTACTGAGGTTTGGTAGTTTAGGCCCTTCCGTACGGCGTCTACAGGGACTTTTGAGTGATAGAGGTTACTACCCCGTTTTCAGTGTTGATACACTGACCGCTCTTATGGCCTTCCAAAGGGATGCAGGTCTTCATGTAGACGGAATAGCAGATATTGAATCATGGACTGCACTTGGTGTAGACTGTACCCCTAGGCCGGTTGTTTGCCCCAAGGGAACAATGCCTCATGCTATTCAGGCCGGGGACACCTTCTTCAATCTTGCCACGAAATTCTGCACAACAGTGACTGCTATTGCCGAAGCCAACCCTGATGTGGACCCGAATTTCTTGCAAATAGGCCAAATAATTTGCATTCCTATATAATAACATGGCGTGTGAATGGCACGGGGACGCTTTTGTGGCATGGTGTGGCATGGGGACGCTTTGTTTGCCACATACAATGTGGCATGGGGACGCTTTGTTTGCCACATACAATGGTTCAACAACAGTTCAACAATAGTTAAAGGGGGGAATTAAATTATGGTTTATAGCCAGCAATCTTGCCCCGGCGGTACTACACCATATACAATCAGGGCCGGGGATACATTTTATAAATTGTCCATATCTCATAACGTATCTCTCAGTGCTATGTTAGCGGCCAATCCGGGAGTTAACCCGGACAGATTATCCATAGGCCAAGTAATTTGCATACCTAGAGGGCCCACACCTCCATCGCCTCCGACAGGAGCATGTCCTACGTTAAGTATAGGCAGCAGGGGTGCTTCAGTAGCGCGCCTGCAACAACTCTTAATAAATGAAGGATATAATCCCGGCTCTGTCGACGGTATTTTTGGCCCCAGGACACAATCAGCTGTTATGGCCTTCCAGAGGGATACACATATTCCCATAGACGGAATAGTGGGTGTACGAACCTGGACCGCGCTTGGTGTAAATTGTGGGGTTACACCGCCACATGCTTGTCCTTCGGGAACAACACCTTATACCATTAGAGCCGGTGACACCTTCTACCTTCTCTCTATAAGGTTTGGCACAACGGTAGGTGCTATTGTAGCGGCTAACCCGGGTGTGAACCCGAATGCCTTGCAGATAGGCCAAGTGGTTTGTATTCCCAGATAAAATGAAAAATAGTGAAAGCCCTAGAAACTAGGGTTTTTCACTGTTTTTTGAACCAAAAGTATCGCTCCTGTGAATAGATCCCTCGAAGGTTATGCTACTACTGGATATGTTTCATCAGTAGCGGCCAAAAGTATCGCTCCTGTGAATAGATCCCTCGAAGGTCGACTCATCCTACCCATTTCGGGGTGATAAAAATATAGGGTCTTTACAGTAATGATAAAAAAGCAAGGGAAGTGTAATTTTGCACAGCCTATCATCCACATGGTTCTTATTTAAACCTGTTGCCTAACTCCGCGAAAATTTCTCTGGGTGCAATATCCCTCTCCCTCAACAAGACCAATAAATGATATAGCAAATCGCCGGTTTCATAAATCAGTTCATTCCTATCAGGATTTTTGGCGGCTATAATAACTTCCGCCGTTTCTTCCCCAACCTTTTTTAAAATTTTATCCAGTCCCTCGTCTAACAGATAATTTGTATAAGAATCTTTCCTGGGATTTTCCTTCCTGTCCGTAATAATTTTATATAATTTCTCTATTATATCAGGGGTTGCCTTTTCTTCTCTATCTTCTTCAAAAAGATAAAGAAGATTAAAGAAACAACTTCTGGCCCCTGTATGGCATGCCACCCCTTTTTGTTCCGCCTCAATTAAAAGTGTATCCCCGTCACAATCATAATTTATACTCTTTACCTTCTGGATATGCCCCGATGTTTCCCCTTTATGCCACAATTCCTTTCTACTACGGCTCCAAAACCAGGTTTCCCCGGTATCTAGAGTTTTCCTTAAGGAATCTTCATTCATATAAGCGAGCATCAAGACCTCCTTTGTATCGACATCCTGCACTATGGCAGGTATCAAACCCCTTTCGTCAAATTTCAAACCTTCTAATTTGTCCATTCCCGAGCCCTCGCCTTTCTCACACGAATTCCTCTGCTAACTAAATACTTTTTGAGTTTCCCAATATTGACCTTCCCAAAATGAAATAAAGAAGCCGCCAAAGCCGCATCCGCCTTTCCTTCCACAAAAACATCATAAAAGTCTTCCAATTTGCCGGCGCCGCCGGAAGCTATCACAGGAACCTTCACCATTTCACTGATTCTTCTTGTGATATCGATATCATATCCGTTTTTGGTGCCATCCCTGTCCATACTGGTAAATAAAATTTCCCCGGCACCTAGCCCTACTACCGTTCTTGCCCAGATTATCGCCTCCAGTCCCGCATCCTCCTTGCCGCCATTTATATACACACTGTAAACACCGTCTTTGTAGAGTTTTACGTCAATTGATGCAACAACTGTTGAGGAGCCGAAAGCCTCTGCACATTCTGTGATAATGTTAGGCGTATAAACGGTGGCCGTACCGATGGTAACCCTGTTAGCACCGCTTTCCAATGTTTGCTTAAAATCCTCCACACTTTTAATCCCACCCCCCACTATCAAGGGAATAGATATGCTACCGGCTATCTTTTCTACAACATCCAGTGTTATTTTTCTACTTTCATCGGTTGCATTAATATCTAACAGTACCAGTTCATCCGCTCCCTGCAGTTCATAGGCTTTTGCAATTTCAACAGGATCGCCCGCATCGACTAAATTTTCAAATTTTACACCTTTTACTACTCTCCCGTTATTTATATCCAGACAGGGAATAATTCTCTTTTCTTTCATCTTTTATACCACCCTTAAATTAGTTAAATTTATTTTTCCTTCGTAAAGAGCCTTCCCAACGATGGCTCCTGCCACGCCGATTTCCGATAATTTTTCCAAGTCATCTATGGAAGATATCCCGCCGGATGCTATGACATCCATGGATACGCTATCGTTCATATCTTTAATCGTTTTGAAATTGGGCCCTTTTAGCATTCCATCTCTTTCTACATCTGTATAAATAATGGTCTTTACCCCCAATTGTTCTATCCTTTTAGCAAACTGCAGAGCGTCTACAGTGCTCGTTTTGGTCCAGCCATCTATTGCAATATAGCCTTTTTTGGCGTCTATGGCTACAGCAATTTTTTCCCCATATGCATTTACCGCCTGCTTAAGCATTTGTTCATCCTGGACAGCTTTGGTACCTATTATTACCTTGTCTGCACCGATATCAATCAATGTTTTGATTGTTTCCGGGTTTCTGATACCGCCGCCTACCTGAACCGGAATATCTGTTTCCTTAATGATTTCTCTGATAATTTCGAGGTTTCTGCTTTTACCTTCCAATGCGCCGTCCAGATCCACAATATGTAGGGCTTTTGCCCCTTTTTGTTTCCAAAGTTTTGCTACTTCTTTCGGATCCTCATAATATATTTTTTCCTTATCAAACCTACCCTGGGTCAGCATTACGCATTTTCCATTTTTTATATCTATCGCAGGATATATTAACATGTATTTTATCACACTCCTTCAGATGTGGCATGGGGACGTTTTGTGTGGCATGGGGACGTTTTGTTTGCCACATATGGCATGGGGACGGTTCCCCCGGTTCCGCCCCGGTTCCCCAGGTTCCACCACGCCAACCCTACAGTTTTCCCTTAGTAGACAAAACCCCTTCAACCCTCGGATCGAAAACAGTTGCCTTATCCAGTGCTTTGGCAAAAGCCTTGAACATACTTTCAATAATATGATGATTGTTTTTGCCGTATAAATTTCTGATATGAAGCGTCATCCCGCTATTAAAAGCCAACGCCCTGAAGAATTCCTCCACCAACTGTACCTCGAAATTCCCGGTTCGTTCACCTGCAAAATTTGCCTCATAATGAAGAAACGGTCTGCCGCTTATGTCCATAGCCACCATGGACAAGGCCTCATCCATTGGAATAAAAGAGGTAGCGTATCTTGTTATTCCTTTTTTATCCCCCAAGGCCCCGGCAATAGCTTGCCCCAGGATGATGCCAACATCTTCCACTGTGTGATGAAAATCCACCTCTATGTCCCCCTTCGCCTGTATGTTTAAATCTATGAAACCGTGTCTGGCTATTTGCTGTAGCATATGATCGAAGAATGGGATTCCCGTATTTATGTTGCCCTCACCCTTGCCGTCAATATTTATATCGATTTTTATGGTGGTTTCAGTGGTTGAACGTTCTAAACTGCATGTTCTGTTTTTCATTTTATTACATTGCTCCTTTTTTAAATATAGATCCTTCGGGGGCCAAATTTATACTGTCCGTCTCAAGATGACATAAAGGTCAATCTTGTGGTCACAGGAACCTGTCCCCAGTAACCGGCGCACAACCTGTCCCCGGTGACCATCAGTGACCATTAGGACTACATCAAATTTTTGAGCAGCCCCACAACCTGTTCATTTTCCTCTTTTGTGCCGATGGATATACGAAGACAATTTGCCAAGGGGCCTTTTTCCCCGAAATATCGCACTAAGACCTTATTATCCAGTAAATAATCATAAACACCCCTAGCATCATCTAATTTACATAAAACAAAATTAGCATGGCTTTTGAAAATCTTGAGATCTGGAATTTTCTCCAGCAAATCTATCATCTTTTCCCGTTCTTCAACAATTTCCCTTACCGTATCGTGCAATATTTCTTTATTCATCAGACAGATTTTAGCAGCAAGCTGGCTTAAACTGGCAACGTTATAAGGAGGTTTTATCCTGTACAAAATATCTGTAAGCCGTTTCGAAGCAACCCCATAACCTACCCTGGCCCCCGCCAAACCATATGCCTTCGACAGGGTCCTCAGGACAATCAGATTTTCGTACTTATTTACTAAATCGATTACACTTTCCCCATAAAATTCATAATATGCCTCATCCACAACCACTATCCCCTTGCTCAGTTGTACGATTTTTGTTATCTGTTCCTTGGGTATAATGTTACCTGTGGGGTTATTAGGATTAGTGAGGAATATAACCTTAGGTTTTTCCTTTTCCATAGCTTCTACAAAACTGTTCAGATCAAAACTGAAATCCTCATTCAAAGGCACCTCTATGGTTGTGCCCCCCGCTATCTGTGCAGCAATTTTATATATACCGAAGGTAGGAATATGGGTCAGCATCTTATCGCCGTCACCTATAAAGGCATTCATAATAAGGGAAATAAGCTGATCGGAGCCACAACCTACCACTATTTGACAGGTATCCAAATTTAATTCCTCTGCAAGCATATCCCTAAGCTCTGTGCAATCCGAATCGGGATACTTGTTTATTTCCAGTTCCATAATAGCCCTACCCAATTTTTTATTCAGCAAATAAGCCGCATTATTATTTTCATTGGCATCTAACTTTATTATATCTGCATATTCCTCTACTTTATATGGCAAAAGATTTTTTATGTTATCTTTAACTAAACTATTCAGCATAATCATTCAAACCTCACTTTGACGGAATTTTTATGGGCGGTTAATCCTTCCGATTCTGCTAAAACCATAATATCATCTTTTACGCCCTGTAAGGCTTTTCTGTTATAAAAAATAATACTGGATTTCTTTATAAAATCATCCACCGATAGCGGCGAATAAAATTTAGCTGTCCCGCTAGTCGGCAATACGTGGTTAGGGCCTGCTAAATAATCACCCAAAGGCTCCGGTGAATAATTCCCCAAAAGTATGGCGCCCGCATTCTCTATTTTATTTAACAGATCAAAAGGTTCTTTCACACATAACTCCAGATGCTCGGGAGCGATTTCGTTGGATAATTCTGTCGCTTCTTCCAAACTTTCTACCAAAATAATTTTGCCGTAATTGGCCAGAGATTTCTCGATTATGTCCTTCCTTTCCAGCGTTTCAATCTGTTTTTTGATTTCCTTGACCACAGCTTTTCCCAATTTCTCACTGGTGGTGATAGCAATAGCAGAAGAGAGTTCGTCGTGTTCGGCCTGGGAAAGTAAGTCTGCTGCCACATATTCAGCATCGGCGGAATCATCTGCAATTACTAAAATCTCGCTGGGCCCTGCAATCATATCAATATCCACATACCCATAAACTTCCCTTTTGGCGGTTGCAACATAAATGTTCCCCGGCCCCACAATTTTGTTAACCTTCTCTATGGTTTCCGTCCCATAAGCCAGGGCTCCTATCCCCTGAGCGCCACCAACTTTGTATATTTCATCAATACCTAATTCCTTTGCCGCCACCAAAACTCCCGCAGACAATTGGCCTTCCTGATTTGGCGGGGTTATCATTATAATTCTCCCCACCCCGGCTACCTTGGCAGGAATAGCGTTCATCAATACAGAAGATGGGTAGGCCGCCGTACCCCCCGGCACATAAATGCCCACACTGGCTATGGGAGTTACTTTTTGCCCCAGCATAATGCCATCGGACGAAGTAAACCATGAATTTTGGCTCTGTTTCTCGTGATAACTTGTTATGTTTTTGATAGCTAACCGTATGGCCCTCAAAAAATCTTCCGATACCTGCCCATAAGCTTCATCTATCTCCGCATCAGTCACTTTCATTCCTTTGTCACTCAAATCCGCCCCATCAAATTTTTCCGTATACCCCAATAACGCCAAGTCGCCTTCTTGTTCCACCCTGGCTAAAATGTTTTGTACAACCCTTTCATAATCTTTAAAATCCACTGCAGCCCTTTCCTTTAATTCCTTCAGGAATTCAGGATTTTTGGAATATCTCAAATCGATTATTTCTATCATCGGTTATAATCCTGGTTTCTAAAACCTGGACAATTATATATCCAAGTTTTTCACCTTATTATATATAATAAAGCGGTGGTGTCACAGGATTCAACCACTCGGATCAATACTTTCGTATTAAAACCCTGTATTGCCTTGATAACCTTTTTTATTATCAAGTTCTACAAGACTGTGGCTGTTAGCCACTCCTAACATTCATGTATCCCCAAAGCCTTTCAACTCAGTGTACTTTGGAGATTGATTTATATTAAAA
>JAAYPJ010000022.1 GCA_012519835.1 Clostridiales bacterium
GATGAAGGGAGGTGGAGCGATGAGTACATACGAGGCAATATATTTAATAATTGCATTTGGTGTATTGCTAATATCGCTTATCTCCTATTTAGATAGGAATAACAGCCGGAAAAAATAATCACCCTGCAGTGCCATGCAGGGTGATTAAATGATTTAATCCTCATAGTGGCAACCGCACCTTTGCGGTACCGATTACCTTACTAATATTATACCATAATACATATCAAAGTAAACATATATGTGGTAATAAAATACACTTTTTTGTATCTAATCATAGAATAAGTTGTAATAATATAAAATCAACAGGGAAGGCTGGGGGTAAACTATGTTGGTAAGGGTGAGATTTGCACCAAGTCCTACAGGATTTGTGCACATAGGGGGTCTAAGGACGGCTTTATATAACTATCTGTTTGCTAGGAAAAACGATGGTAAATATATTTTAAGAATAGAAGATACGGACCGGGAACGCTATGTTGAAGGTGCTATAGAAGGTATGCTCAAATCAATGGCTTGGACCGGCATTGAGCATGATGAAGGTGTTGTTTTGGACGGGGAACGGCTAAGCCAAAAAGGAGACTTTGGACCTTATATACAATCACAACGTTTGGATATATATCAAAAGCATATTAAAACCCTGCTGGAAAGCGGGGACGCCTATTATTGTTTTTGTTCCAAGGAGAGGCTGGATAAAATAAGGGAGGAACAAAAGGCCGAGGGGCTCACCACAGGTTACGACGGCCACTGCAGGGACATTTCCAAGGAAGAAGTACAAAAAAGACTGGAAGCCGGGGAACAGTATGTTATTCGGTTGAAATTCCCCAAGGGCAAGGATATAAGATTTAATGATATAATCCGCGGCGAAGTTGTTATGAATACGGATGATCTGGATGATCAGGTACTGATCAAATCCGACGGCTTTCCGACTTATCATTTTGCCGTGGTGGTGGATGATCATCTGATGAAGATTACCCACATAATTCGCGGGGAGGAATGGCTTTCATCTACACCGAAACATGTTTATCTTTACAAGGCGTTTGGATGGGAAATACCCCAATATGTACATCTACCCAATATTTTAAATCGGGACCATAAAAAACTTAGCAAACGCCATGGAGATGTAGCGGTGGAGGATTTTTTAAACAAAGGTTATTTGCCGGAAGGTTTAGTAAACTATATTGCATTGGTGGGCTGGAGTCCTGAAGATAATCAAGAAATCTTTTCAATGGAAGAACTCGAAAAACAATTTTCGTTGGAGAGGGTATCCAAGAGTGGCGGGGTATTTGACGTTGACAAATTAAATTGGGTAAACGGACATTATATAAGAGAAAGTTCCGTAGAGAGGATTACGGATCTCGCCATTCCATACCTGGTAGAGGCAGGTTATATTACAGAAATCGATGCTAAAGAAAAATATGAATGGTTGAAAGACCTGGTAAGCGTACTTCAGGAAAGAATATCCTACATCGCGGAAATTAAGGACAAGGCAGCTATCTTCTTCAGAACGGAAATCGAACTAAAAGATGATGAATCTAAAGAACTCATTAGAGCGGAACATTTGCCGCAATTACTGGATGTGTTCAAAGCCAAGATAGAAGAAACGGAAACTATAAATGAGGATTTTGGTAAAAGGGTGTTTAAAGAGATCCAAAAGGAAACAGGAATCAAAGGGCCAAATCTGTTTAAACCTATTCGTGTAGTTTTAACAGGAGAATCCCATGGCCCGGATTTGCCTTTAGTTATGAAAGTTTTGGGTAGACAAAAAATACTTAATCGTATAGAATATATTAAACGATTGCTGGATGATTAATAAATGGTAGTTAAATGCCAATTGAATAGTAGTTCGCAGTCGAACATTGCAAATTTCTTCACTCACTTTGTTCATGAAAATTTGATATTCGTTGCCTTTTTGCCCAACGAGTCTCGCGAGTTGTTGGCAAAACGGACAGCGTAACGAGCAGAGCGAGCGGAGAAATGAGCGAAGCGAATGTTGTGTTTGACCTACCATCAATTTGTTCATCCCCTTCGGTCATATAAATTGGGTTAGGTCATAAAGGCAAAGAACAGAAGAAGTAGGTCTATACTGTTTGCAAGAGATAAGCTGTCATCGGCTGAAAGCAGCTTTCAAAAAAGGTAGACCGAAATGCATCTGGGAGCTACAGCTTGAAATAATAGTAGGGCTGATCGGGTGGTTCCGTTAACGACCTGGAGTGGGATACTTTTGGAAATCCAATCAAAAATCACGGGGATTGCCTCTGTGGTTTTAGAACAGGATGTTATCAGGAATCCAACCAGAGTGGAACCGTGGAATAAAACCGCCTCTGAATTTTCAGGGCGGTTTTTTGTCGTATAGATGTGTCACAACATTGAAAATAAAATTATAGAAATGAGGAAAACAACAATGAAATTTTATAATACATTAACCGGGAAAAAGGAAGAATTCATACCGTTAGAACCCGGAAAGGTTAAAATGTACGCCTGCGGGCCTACAGTATATGATTATTTTCATATAGGCAATGCACGGACATTTATAATTTTTGATGCATTGAGAAGATATTTAAAATACAGAGGATATGATGTAACATTTGTACAAAATTTTACCGATGTGGATGATAAAATAATAAACAGAGCGAGGGAGGAAGGCGTCCCACCGGGAGAGATAAGCGAGAAATTTATACAGATCTATTTTGAAGACAGCGAAACCCTGGGTATCGAAAGGGCGGATATATATCCAAAGGTAACTGAAAATATAGATGAGATAATAGAGTTTATAGAAGAGTTAATAGATAAAGGATATGCTTATGAATCGGAGGGGGATGTCTATTTTGACGTATCAAAATTCGAGGATTATGGCAAACTTTCAAAACAGAATTTAGAAGAGTTACAACTCGGCGCAAGGGTAGAAATAAGCGAACAGAAAAGGAACCCACTGGATTTTGCACTTTGGAAAGCGGCCAAACCGAACGAACTGAATTGGGAAAGCCCCTGGGGGGCGGGCAGACCGGGATGGCACATAGAATGTTCGGCGATGGCCAATAGGTATCTGGGTGAAACCATAGATATACACGGGGGCGGGGGGGATTTGATATTCCCGCACCACGAAAATGAGATTGCACAAAGTGAGGCTCGTTCCGGCAAACCATTTGCAAATTATTGGCTACATGTAGGTTATCTTAATATAGACAATAAGAAAATGTCCAAGTCCCTGGGTAATTTTTTCACCCCAAGGGAGATTGCAAAAGAATTCGACTTGGAGAATTTCAGGTTTTTAATATTATCGGCTCATTACAGAAGTCCTATCAACTTTAGCAGAGAACTGCTGGAATCGGCTAAAAACGGATTAGACAGGCTATATACAGGCAAAAATAATTTAGAATATTTGATAGAAAATGCAGATGATAAGGATCCTACAGTAGATGAAGAAAAATGGCTTGAAAATTTAAAACTATACAAGGATCGTTTTAATGAAGCGGTAGATGATGACTTTAATACCGCTGACGGTATTGCTGTTATTTTTGATTTAGTAAGGGAGATAAATACAAATATGGATGAAAAAACTGTTAAGCAGACATTGCAAGAAGCTTATAATTTATTTATGGAATTAACGTCGGTATTAGGGCTGTTGAGTAAGAAAGAAGGGATTTTGGAAAAGGACATTGAAAAACTTATTGAAAAGAGGCAAAAAGCCAGAAAGGAAAAGAATTTTGAACTTTCTGATAAAATCAGGGATGACCTGAAGGAAAAAGGTATCATATTGGAGGATACGCCGCAGGGTGTTAAATGGAGAAGAATGTAGGAGAGATATATATTGGATGAATTTTTAAAAAATATGCAAAAATCAGATGAAGTAAAGACAAAAACAGAAGTAAAGATGATGCAACCGTTAGTGTTGGCATATGTTGGTGATGCCATATTTGAATTGTTTGTTCGAGACTATTTAGTAAACAAAAAGGCCGGGCATGTAAGTGAATATCACAAAGAATCGACCCATTATGTAAAAGCCGGTGCCCAGTCTGAAATAATACATGCTTTAGAATCTGACTTAACAGACGAAGAATGGACAATTGTCAAAAGGGGGAGAAATCAAAAACCTGCAACCGTGCCTAAAAATGCGGACCTGACAGATTACAGATATGCAACAGGTTTTGAGGCCCTGCTCGGATATCTGTTTTATACAGGGAATTATGAAAGACTGATAACAGTTATGGAAAAAGCCATAGAAATAATTGAAAATGAATCGGGGGAATAAATTATGGACAAGCGTTCTAAAATTATGCTCATAATTACAATCGTGCTGATTCTTATTCTTATAATTAAATCTAATTTGATCGACCCCGTACACGAGCTGGATGGAGACATAGAAAAATATAGATTATATTCCCTTCAGACTGCCCCTTTAGGTGGAGGGATTTTAAAAAACACCGGACTGTTGACATATAGGGTTGTTAAAGTTAAACAAGACAGCTCTGAAGATACTACAGCCATAATAATTAAAGATGAAAATAGTGGTAAGTGGGTGGACCATATCATAGAAGGCCAATATAGTGGAAAGGTAAGAGTATACCTGTTTAATTTTGTACCGATTAAGGATATTTATTTCAAGGGTGGTATCAAGCGTGACAATGAAATTTCCTGCTTATTGTTGACATAAAAACGCTCCCTTTTAGATCAAATCATATTTTGATTTTTGCTAAGGGGGAGCGGATGCGGATTTATCTATATCCTGTATTTTAAAGGGGAAAACCCTGTTTTCAAAAATAGGACTTAATTTATTTTATTACCCAAAGGGGCCTCATCATATCATTATCCTCGTGCTCTAGAACATGGCAATGCCATACATAATCGCCTATATGATCCTTAAAATGCATTGCAACGGTTGTTACTTCCCCGGGGGTTGCACTCACCGTATCTTTAAGACCACGTTCATAGTCCAGGGGCGGTGTTAAATTCCCGGGTATAAATATATAATTGCCGTCTTTATCGAAATCCGCATCTGTGAATGGCTTTCTGCCTATTATTTCAAAATGAACCAAATGTACATGCATTGAATGGGGGAAATTAAAATGGTTTACAAAATGCCATATTTCTATGGTATCCAGCTTTGCTATTTCGGTAACAGGCTCGTGCCACATTCTATTATTTAACAGATGGATAACCCTTCCAAAACGATCGGTAGATTCATCCAGTTGCATGGTTCGCTCTTTCGCAGCCAAAGATATATCCACAGGATGATAAGGTAACAGATCTTCGGGAACCGTGCTTGTATCGGGATATCGCAATGGGAGTATAACCCTGAATTTCATAATAAACGCGGTATCGTTACCGGGTGGAGGGCCTACCTGGCTGTTTGTCAGAATTATTTCCTTACCCCTATATTTTGAAAAGTCTATCACTAAATCTATTCTTTCGGCAGGTTCCAATGTGAAGGAACTGATTTCAACGGGGTTGTGCAATAATCCCAGTTCGGTGCCTATTTGAGTAAAAATACCGTTATTATCCAGTGATATACTGTATGCGCTTACATTTGATGCATTCAGTATCCTGAATCTATATTTTCGCGGTTCCACATTGAGGTAGGGCCAGAGTTTTCCGTTTACTGCTATGGTGTTCCCAAAAAAGAATGATGGGGTCGATGGAATGGGTTTTGATACGGGTGGTGTTGCATTGTCGGGATAAAATAAGGATCCATCCTTATTAAATGTTTTGTCCTGTATCATAATTGGTATTTCATACTCGCCTTTCGGTAAATTTAATCTTTTTTCTAATCTATCTCTAATAAGATAAAACCCCGCTAAACCGGAATATACATTTAACCTTGTGATTCCTACAGCATGGTCATGATACCATAGGGTTCCCCCGGGCTGATGATTGGTATATTCATATACCCTTCTTGTAAATTTTGGCCCAACGGGTGAATAATTCTTTGCAAACCAGGCTTCCGGATTGCCGTCACTCTCCGCGGCAACGTTTGCACCGTGCAGATGGACCACGGTTCTTACATCCGGTGTATCCATACATCCATGCAAAGTATGGTCCACCGGTAAAAGATGTTTATCCGGCAGGTTGTTTATCCATTTAATTCGTATAGTAGTATCTTTGTTGACTTCAATAGTTGGGCCGGGACAAGTCCCGTTATATCCCCATATCCTGGTTAACGGAAAATCCCTATGAAATCTATGGTTGTTTTCACACATTTCAATAGAATAGAAAGGCTTTGCAGGCCTTTTATCATGACAGTAATTATCCGGTTTTAAGGTTTCAGGTATTGGAAGAGGGTCAACAAATTTTTTAATAGTAGACGGATCCGAAGGATCAGTTTTCCTTGATTTACTTTTTTCGCAATCTAATAATCCCATGCTTACACATCCCTTCATACAGTTTTATATAATATAATACGTACCTTTATGTTTTTGTGTGAACATGTAAGCCTGCCGGACAAAAAAGAATTCAGGGGATTCAGTGATATGGGTGTTTCAGTTATTTCATTCACTATTTTATGTTCAAGTACGAAGCAGTAAATTTAAGAAAAATTTCATAATTGGTTAACGATGATTTAAATTTTATGGTGTATAATCATAAATGGGAGGGTTTTTTATGGTTGAACTAAAGAAATTATCAGGAGATTATAAACATTTTTTCTTTCTGTTGCTTTATGCGCTTTTATATATGTGGTTTTTTTATTTAGAGAAGACAATTGTTCCAAAACATTACATGTTTTCACCTTTTGATCTCAAAATTCCTTTTGTAAAAGAATTTGTGGTGCCATATTTGCTTTGGTATATATACATGGCCTCTGGGTTTATCTATCTGGGAATTGTATCAAAAAAGGATTATTATAGAATGTTTTGGTTTATTTTTATAGGTGTGTTCGTATGCTACAGTGTTTATGCCATATTTCCAAACGGACAAAATTTGCGTCCTACAATTACGGGGAGTGATGTTTTTTCAAGAATTGTAAGGGGTATTTATGCAATAGATACACCTACCAATGTGGCACCCAGTATGCATGTGTTAAATTCAATCGCAATACATATAGGCTTGACGGGGTACGAGCCTTTTAAAAAGAGGCCGGGTTTAAGATTAACCTCGTTTATTCTTATGGTTACAATTAGCGCATCTACGGTATTTATCAAACAACATTCTGTATTGGACGGATTATGGGCTATAGCACTGTCCATAGCACTTTATATAATAATCTATTTGGTGCCGGGCTTAATA
>JAAYPJ010000148.1 GCA_012519835.1 Clostridiales bacterium
GGGGACAGGTTCCAAATTGCAAAACATGATGCATTGTTTGATAAGGTAGGCTGTAAAGCCACGGGGACAAGTCCCGTGGCCTTTCCTATGTTTTGCAATTTGGAACCTGTCCCCAGTGTGCATTCTGCTGCCCGTATTTTCAATAGTAACCGAAACATCTGTATTATACGATGCCGCAATAGCCTTGGCATATTGTTTTTCGGTCACAAAGTTATAATCATAATCCTTTGCAAATGTTGAGGCCTTTAATACGTTCCTTTCTATGTCTTCCGGCCTCTCATAAGCAAAGTCACAGTGATAGTACATGCTTATGGGTAAATCATGTTTTGCGGAGATATCTCCCCACCCGTTTTGGTCATATAGCATGGTACTCGTATTAAAAATTATCGGTCCTCCGGGGACCTTGTCCCCGAATAAAAATGGAATACTGATAGCGGTCTCCGCACTCGCTTCGGGAACGGCATTACTTTTGGAAGGTTTAAACCCGGAACACCACAAGAGTCCCGCTTCAAAACCGTTTTCCAGGGTTTGGGTCTCACCCTCGACACTCGTATGCCAAGTATGCTGATTAAAACCTATGCCATCTGAAACCTTCACTCCGTATTTCTCCAGAGCATCTATGTGCATAGCCAACTCGTTTTCCTCATATTCCTTGGAAGCATTTATTTTGGTATAAAAGTGTAGCCCCACGTAATAACCTTTATCTTTCATAAACCGTATCTGCTGTGCTAAATTATCCTTAAAGGGAAAATATACCGAATCGATGGGATATGCCAGTCCATATTCCAGTGACCCCACAACCAGATCCTTGACTCCGTCCCCATCTAAATCAACAAAGGTCGGCACACAGTTGTTTCCAAACTTCAGATATTTGTTTCCTTTATAATTCCTTTCCTTTCCTTCCATGTAGCCGTCGAATTTGAAGCTACGCCCATCCCCTATGAATTTACCGATATATCCGTGGAAGGTTCCGATAACAAGGTCTTCTATTCCGTCACCGTTTATATCTATAATATGGGGGCATAGCCAACTGCCTTCTATATTTTCAAGTCCTTCAATTTTAATGTTTGCTGTAGTTGTAAAACCGAGACTCCCATTGTTTTTACTTCCATAGTAAAATTTTACGGTCTTTTTGTTGCTGCCTACAACCAAATCCATTATGCCGTCTCCGTTTATGTCCCCGATGGCGGGCATAACCTGTCCTTGTATGCCGGTTTCGATTAGGATTCCTTGACTTTCAAAAGTCAAGGAATCGTTTCCGGAAAACCAATAAATGTTCCCATCCGAACTTCCGGAAATCAGGTCCATAATCCCGTCACTGTTTATATCGGCCATAACAGGGGCCGAATATCCCTGCACATTAATATTTTTACCGTTGGAATCAGTTAATTTTATGGGCTTGGAGGTTTCATAGTTGTCCCCCATCTTTTCACCTTGGTAATAATAAAAATTCCCGTCTACGCTTCCGACCACAATGTCGGCGAGGCCATCCTTATTATAATCCATAGGAAAGGGATACGCACGTTTGTCATATTCAGGGTAATCGACAAAGTAACTTCCCGCATTCTTTATAGCGTCAAGGGATATCCATTCTCCGTCGGAAACCATATGTTTGCCCGATGAATATGCGTTTTCATATTCATCCATGACAAAAGTCGGATCCTTGTCGGTGCCTTCATTTAGAAGATAGGTAACCACTTCCTGGCGATTAAACCAATAGTAAGTATTTCGTATTATTGTAAACGATGGTATCTGTAAATTTTTCTCACAGACCTTAGCAAAAATTTGTGCCGAATTGTTTTCAAACCCGGTTATTTCCTCGTAGTGCAACTGCCATGCCATAGAGGGTCTTCCATAATTGCCAAAGACCCTTTCAACAGCAAATCCGTACTTTTCCTTGGACAAAAACCCTGCAAATTCACTTCTTAAGAGTTGATTAGAACCGGCAGTTGTGTTTGCAAAGTACTCCTGCAGATCATTTGTAGATTTCATGGAAAATCCGTTTATATTAAAATGATTGGGTAAAAGGGGATTGGTAAAAAACACATAACCCTTCCCCACCTTGTTTACAGTATATAGGGCAATTCCGTTTTCTTCCGCCAGTACTTCTCCTGATGTGCCCTTAATTCCATAACCATAATCATATGTGTCAAAAAGATCATAATCAATATAATCCTTATAGATATAATCAAAATCCTTGATTATTTCCTGTACCCCTTTCAGATTATGTCTAACCTCGGGAAATTCAATTTCTTTGGGCGCCCCTTCCAGTTTTATAAATTTCGCAGCCCCGATAAAATCCTTACCGAAAAAGTCCCAGAGTTGGTTCTCAAGAAACAAACCTCCCCCTTGGGTTGTAAAGTTAACAAGGGCCTCCTGTATTTGCCTTTTGTTCGGTGCTTTTCTGATACTTTGGTCCGCATAAATAACATCATATATAGAAAAATCTAAATCTTCATTTTCGACATCCACCGCATCAACAGACATATTTAAAAGCAGGGATTGTTCTAAATGAGAATAGGCGTCTTTCCAGGTTAAGTCCTCCCCGGCATAAATCACCGCTGCCTTTAAGTCCCCTTGAATTATTGCAACCGATTCAGACCCGATAACAACCTTCCCTATAACCAGGGCTACAATTGCCAGGCCAAGTATAAAAATTAGAACAGCCGGTATCCTCTTTTTTGTTCCCCTTTTGAATGACATATGATTTTGCCCCTTTGCTATAGGTGGTGGCGTGGGGACGTTTTGTTTGCCACCCTGATTTTAAAGCAGATACTTGGTTTTGTGCCCCTTTTTCAGGAGGTGGCAAACAAAACGTCCCCATGCCACCATTCCCCGGGCATCGCTCTTGTTAACATTCACATTATAGCATGGTTATATTTTTTTATCAATGAAGGCTGTTCCTGTAGATAGTACCGGGTTAATATAAAAAAAGAGAGCCAACCCGGAGTCGGTTCTCTTTAATTTCCAACATATAACGGGACAAATCACCTGACAACCCGGAGCCCTAATAACTTGGTGCCCGGCGCCGCTCCTTCCCTTTTTCGCTCTTTTTACCACAAGTCCAGGTATCCCCAATAATCAAACTCAAAATCATACCTCGTATAATAATCCTTTATGTATCCGTCTACATATGCATTCGGGAATTCCCATATTATCTCACTGTATATTTCCTTTAGATAATCCCTTATTTCGCTTGCAGTCAGGTCGTCTAAATCATCATTTTTATTAGTAATATACACTCTGATATCGTTTTTATCGCCATATAATTCAATATCAAAGTATACATATCCATAATAACTATAGTAACTATCATAGTTTCTATTTAAATAATATTCCAGATCATCTAAATCATCATACCACCGATCATAGTCCCACCTATAATCCGTATCCACAACTACGGTTCCATTGGCTTTTGTATAAAATGATGCCAGCACATTATTTCTAGTTGTGGAACTATCTTTTATATAGCCTTCCACACTGGCATTTTTATAATTGTATAATATATCATCCACAATACCTTGAAGGTAGTCTTTAATGTTTGAAGTGGACAAACTGTTCCATTTATAATCATCATACCCTAAATCTACATATATATCTACGTCAATATCGTTTTTAGATTTATATAGGTCAATATCAAATCTGACCCCTTTATATGTCCCATGTTGTTTATTTAAATACGATTCCAGATCCCTTATGTCATCTTTTTTGTCGGTTTCTACCTTTGTTTTTAATTCTGCTTCCAGTTGTGCAACCTTGGCTTCCAGCTCTTGGGCCTTTACTTGTGCTTCAATAAGTTGCTGTGTCAAATGAACTAAATTTTCATCCGGCTTGTCGTTTAAATCTATCCTATAATTTACACCGTCCCATCCTACTTCCTTATTGAAAAGCTCCGATATGGCTCTCAAAGGAACATATGTCCTACCATCTACAATAAAGGGCTTGTCACTTAGCTGCACATACTGGTTATTTCTATAGATGCTCAAATTCCCGAACCATGCTTTTAGCGTTTGAAAATTTCCATCCGCAAATACTACTGCTCCAAAAACCAAACTGAATATCAGCACAGCAATAACGGATACTGCTATTTTCCTGTTCATTTTCTTTTTCACTGTTGTCCCCTCCCATATATTATTACCTTTATTTTAATATATTGGAATTAACAAGTCAAAACATACAGGGTTTTGTAATCTTATTGTAATATATCTTTTTACTCCGGAATCCCCAATAGACAAATTCCCCTTTGCCGAATCTATCACGAAACATACATGCCGGAATAATTACGTTTTATTTGGGCAGAATTTCAAATGGAGGTGATAAGATGAGTAAAACTGCCGGTGTTCTTTTATTTAAGTTTTTGATGACTTTGCTTTTCGCCAAGATTGCCTTTAACGTCATTGGCGGTAATACCTTTGAATGGATACTCCTTGTAGCCATTTTGGGGACGGTAATAGACTATCCGGCCGGCGATCTGCTTATACTGCCGAAAGTTGGGAGCTTTATCGGTGCTATAATCCCTGTGACCTTCCTATTTTATTCTCCTGAGTATTATTTCTTCATGTCTTGATACCTCTTTTTCAATCCTATCCAGCTTTTCGGAATTTTGTTTATAACCATCAAATAAAGCATCTATTTTGGGCATAATCTCGTGATCAATTTTTATGTTTGTTTTTTTAACTTCGTTTTTTACCTCTTCAAACCCATCTTGCATTTCACCATATATCTTAGTCATGAATTCAAATAGCTGTTCATTGGTTATTTCTTTACCCATTCTAATCCCCCCATATTATAAACTATCTTTATTATACCATCGTCTCAACATCTTATCCAATAGAAAATTGGTGCGAATTATTAAAAGCGTCAGTCGAGGGGTCCGCAATTTTTGATTCCGGTGGGCATGAACACTGGGGATTTATTGCGAATTATCTTTAGCCAAAAAACTCGACCGGGAAACCTGTTACAGGCCTCCCGGTCGGTTGATTTTTTGTATCTTTTAATAACTTTGTGACTTGTGGTGCTTAAGATAGTCTATGGTGCTTGGCACCGGTATCCTATCTCCTGCCACTATTTGTTACAACCTTATAATTGTATTACTGGTTCTGGTACCATAGAAGTCTCCTGTACCGGTTACTACTACACGTACAATACGCGGTCTTGTGGCGTCATAATAGGTATCACTGTTAGTTCCTACATCTTGCCATGATCCAATCAGTGAAGATTTCACTTGCCATTGATAGTCTACTGTTGCCTCTAAAGGTGCAGGTGCATTTCCGGTGACTGTAGCGGTGTATGTGTGCCCGTCATGTGCAATTCTTACACGTTCTACACCCCATTCCCTATCGCATGCCTGTATATAGTCTTCAGAATAATAATCTAATTCTACTTCATATGGATGGCCAAGTTTAACACCGTCCGCCCATGGGAAGTCTTTGCTGTATAGCCTTTGGTTGACTTCTAAAGTATTTGATGCATTTTCATCTTCACCACTGGTAC
>JAAYPJ010000149.1 GCA_012519835.1 Clostridiales bacterium
AATTGTAGTATTTTTCATTGGAATAAGCTGTAGGAATTATTCATATTCGAAACTAAATGAACGTGTATTGTTATATTAAATTTTATTAGATAACTGGGCTTATATTAGCGACGCACTTTTAGACAACTATACAGTAAAATAAACCTTGTTTCATGTTCATTACATCCTTTGTTCTTATCATTCACAGCCAAAAAATAATGCTTTCCCAATCTCATTGACTAAAATTATAGACAAGGACAGCGCTATAACTATAACCCAATCCGTAGGACTTGGCGGCACGGTGCCGAAAATTTTATTAAAAATGGGTACCTGTACTATAATTATTTGTAAAATCATTCCCAATACTATGGAATAGGTTAAAAACCTGTTTTTAAATATGCCCACTTTAAAGATAGACCGTCTCAGATTTCTATTATTGATAGAATGAAATAACTGGCATATACTGAGGACTAAAAATGCCATAGTTTGACCATGAACCAAACTTCCACCTTTAAGCCCGTATATAAAAGCTATTAGGGTAATACCTCCTATAAAGGCACCATTTAAAATCAGATAAACTAACCCGTTTTCGCCAAAGATACTTTCTTCTCGGTCCCTCGGCCTTTCTGTCATCACATCTACACTGACAGGGTCTACCCCCAAAGACAGAGCAGGCAGTGTATCTGTAATCAAATTTACCCATAAAATATGAATTGGCTTCAAGGGAATAGGCCAATTTAGCACCACAGCTGTAAGTAATGCAAAAAGCTCCCCCAGGTTACAAGATAACAAAAATAAAATAGTTTTTTTGATGTTATTATATATATTCCTACCTGCTTCCACTGCTTTAACAATGGTAGCAAAATTGTCATCGGTCAAAATCATATCCGAAGCTTCCTTGGACACGTCACTGCCTGTGATTCCCATTGCAACTCCGATATCGGCCGCTTTTAAAGAAGGAGCATCATTTACACCGTCACCTGTCATGGAAACAACATACCCCTTAGATTGTAGTGCCTTTACTATCATTACTTTATGCTCCGGTTGCACCCTGGTAAACACCCTGTAATTATCTATTATTTTGTTTAACTCTTCTTGAGTCATGGTTGACAAAGCTTGTCTTTCCATTACCTGCTCTATATTTTCACTGATCCCCACTTCCCTGGCTATCGCAAAGGCTGTATCTTTATGATCCCCGGTTATCATTACGGTTCTGATTCCCGCACTGTAACACTTCTGCACAGCTTCTTTTACCTCTTCCCTCGGGGGGTCTATCATACCGGCCAATCCTATGAATGTTAGATTGCTTTCGTATTCCTCTTCACCTTTTTCTTTACATACCGGTTCCCGCACCATTGTATAATCTTTTTCTTTGTATGCCAAAGCCAATATTCGCAAGGCCTTCATCGACATATCAGAAGCATTGTTATAAATTTCATCCCTATAATCTTCAATAGGCAATCTTTCATTATTTAATAATATATGTGTTGTCCGTTCTAATACAAGATCTAAAGCACCCTTAGTAAATATGATTTCCTTTCCGTTATATTTATTTACGGTAGTCATCATTTTTCTGTCTGAATCAAAGGGTACTTCACCTATACGGGGGAACTCTCTATCTATGTCGCTTTTCTTTATCGACAGAACATTTCCCATACCCAAAAGAGCCACCTCTGTAGGGTCACCCACTAAGTCCCCTTCATTGCTGGCATCGTTGCATAACATAAAACCGTTCACCAGTAACCTATCCTTTTGTGTCAGTTCCTCCACCGATTTTAATTTGCCGTTATGATATATTGTTACCACTGTCATTTTATTTTGTGTAATGGTCCCGGTTTTGTCGGAGCATATGACGTTGACAGAGCCCAGGGTTTCCACAGCCGGTAGTTTTTTTACTATGGCGTTTTGCTTTATCATTTTTTGTACACCCAAAGCGAGTACAACGGTAACTACGGCAGGCAATCCTTCGGGGATGACGGCAACTGCAAGGGATATGGCTACCAGAAGCATTCCCATGAGATCTTTGCCCTGTACAACAGCCATTGCAAATATTAACAGACAGATCAAAAGCGTCCCTATTCCTATGTATTTGCTGAGTTGTTCCAATCTCCCCTGAAGCGGTGTTTTAATCTGTTCGGTCCTGTCTATCATAGTCGCTATTTTCCCGACTTCTGTGTCCATACCTATAGATGTAACAACACCTATACCCCTACCATAGGTAGCATAACTGGACATAAAGGCCATATTCTTTAAATCCCCTGTGGCCACATTTTCTTCATCAATGGTATCATCTGTTTTCTCCACAGGGATAGACTCGCCCGTTAATATAGATTCATCTATTTTTAAATTTGCCACCTCCATAAGTCTCAAATCCGCAGGTATGTAATGTCCCGCTTCGATGGCGACAACATCACCTACAACCAATTCCTCAACGGGAACCTCCTTTAAAAACCCATCTCTTTTTACCGATGTTTTAGGAGCAGACAGTCTTTTTAGGGCATCTAGGGACTTTTGCGCCTTGTCTTCCTGCACAAGGCCAACCGCCGCATTTATTACTATCACTACTAAAATTATAACTGCATCGTTTATTTCCTTCATAATAGCGGAAATGCCCGCAGCCACCACCAATATATATACCATAGGCTCATTCAGTTGATCCAAAATTTTTAAAAACAAGGGCCTGGGCTTAGTTGCTATCAGCTCATTTCTACCCTTTTTTTGTCTTTCCGTTACCTCTTCTTTTGTAAGACCTCCCTCTAAATCTGTATTTAATTCTTTCAGTACAGTTTCTTTATCTTTACTATACATATAACATATCTCCCACTTAGTTTGTTTTATATTTTAATCAGGGCATCAAAAGGTGATTTCCATATTTATTTTACCCAAACCATTCTCCTTTGATTAAATCTTTAGCCCCGCTTGTTAAAGGAATCAGATCACTTCTGTCCAAATATGAAATATCAAATTTACGGTTCAATGCCGCAAAATGTTTTATCCCAAAAGCGATTTTATTTAAATAAGAAAATACCCCTACAGCACCTAAAGAAAAATCATTTGCTTCTTTACCATATATAGCCCTCAGATCAGCCAAATCTCCGTATATATCTTCCACAGTGTTTCCATATTTTTTGAAATTCTTCGGTATATTTCCCTTTTTAATCATATCCCCAATTTTTTTGCCGGCCATTGCAGCCGTCATAGATGCACGACATAGACCTATTGATGTGACTGTTCCGTTACCATAAGCCAGAGATTTGAACACCTGGTCTTCCGAACTGAACCCTCCGGTAATTGTAATAGCCGGAATCCAATGCCCCTTGGATTTTAATTTACTTACAATCGTACAAACAGCATCTTCCATCACTATTGTGGGTAAACCCCATTCGTTCATCATTTTATTCGGGCTGTAGCCACTGCCTCCACCTGCACCGTCGAAAGTAATCATATCAACCTCGGCACTGCTTCCAATTAATATTACCCTTTCCAAGTCCCTTAAATCATACCCGGCCATTTTAAAATAGATATTTTTGGCCCCCATATTTCTCAAACCTTCAATTCTGGGAATCAGATAATTTTCGTCCCATAAGGGTAACCTCGCATAGGAATAAAAATTCGGGCAGGTTCCCTTCTCATGGGCCTTTATGATTTCAGGATCCATGGGATTCGGTAAAATCAATTCCCCCATTTCCTGTTTTTTCAATGCCTGTTCCCTATTTTTTATCCTGACTACCGGCTGTGTTCCCTTTGCGCCCTGTCCAAATTTAAATTCAATTGCTTCCGCCCCATATTCTTTTATTGCATATTCAGGGACCCCCAGCATATCATCCTCAACATTACACTGCAATACAATCTGGCCGTAGCCCCGATAGTATTTGCGAAAAGAATCCAGCATGGTTTTTAAAACAGGAAATTCTATAACTTTACCATTTTCAATTTTCAGTTCCGGATCCCTGTCTCTGGCACCTTCTCCTATTACGCACACAACCCCTGCCATGGCCGCCCCGCCAAAATAATCCTTCCAATTTAATTTGATGAGTGCAGGCAAAATAATCGGCATAGTCAGTTTAACAGGATTGAGTTTTCCAAATTCCCTTTCCAATTTTACATGGTATATAGTAGCCTCTTCATAATTTGCATCAGCTCCGATAGCCCCAAAAACACGTCCATTGATGTTGAAGTGTGAAAAATCAATCGGATAATCCTTCTCGGAAGCAATCTGGTTAGCTCCCGTATTTGTGGGATATACTGTCCGTGCTCCCAAAACCGCCGCTAGAGCAATCTCACAAGTCCCCTCACATTCTTCCGTGCAAAAAGAGCACATGCCCGACTGCGGTGAAATATGACGGCTCCTAAGATATGTATCATTAAACGCAGATGATAATTTAGGTGAGTAAGTCACAATGATCCCTCCCATCGTTTTTTTGTGGTTTAAGCAAAACCTTTTAGTAATATCTTATCATATCCTCGATACACGATAACAGCATTTTCCCGTAATTGTCATTTTATCACCTTGATAAAAAATTGCTTTAAATATACAATATAATCAGATGTCATGATAATGAGGAGGTAACAGCAGTTGCTGAATATATGTACAATTTTAGACAAACATATAGAAATTAATAGACAGCATATACAAATTTCGATATACTGACATCAGAGGTGAAATATATGGAAAAAATGATCAGTATATCAAAAGCAAGCAAAATATTAGGGGTGGATA
>JAAYPJ010000150.1 GCA_012519835.1 Clostridiales bacterium
ATTCTTGTCGGGTTGCTCAGAAAGTCAGTGGGAGGGGCTCATAGCAAAACATTTACCGGATGCGTTACTTATAGCATTTTTTTTATCTCTTTAATGGCATTTTTGTCGCATTATATTGCTAACCCCGATTTATTATATTACTATGCCATCTTCTCGGGTTTATCTTTTGCTGTTTCATATTTTGTTATTTATAAAAAGGCTCCTGTTGATTCGCCGAATAAACCCATTCAAAGAGAAGAAAAAATAAGGCGCCTCAGGATAAACGCGTTTATCACCATAACAATTTATCTTATTGCTGTAGCTGTTCTTTATTATTTTTCGGAAGAAAACCTGCATTTTTCAGGGTATGGAATGAGTATCACCATGGCTGTTTTATGGCAGACCTTCATGCTAATTGAACCCGGACATAAATTTATGCGGATAATCGACCGTAAACTGGTTGATTTCTGATAAAAAGAAAGGGGTGGGTAATATGAAATTCAAACTCCTGGCAGCCGTTTCTGTTATTGCTACGTTTTTTGCAGCTCTGGTTGCATCCTCCGCTTGTTTCTGGTGGATGTATCAACCTGAGGAGCCACAATCGTTGCAGGGCAGATAAGGCAATATTGAGAGAGATCAAACTTGGTCTCTCTCAATCTATACTGATAAATGAAGGGAGTGCGGCCTCTATTGAAAGATATAAATGATTCGAGACAATCTCAGTATAATGTCATGTTTTTTGTTCTAAAAATATTGGCATTGTTTTTCTGTGCCTCCCCACTGTTTCAATATTTTTTCAAAGATGTGAGCAGTAGTAATCTGGAAAATATAAATATAATGGCCTTTATAATAACCATTTTCATTTTTCTTATAATTACTTTTATGTGGATTATGATGGATAGGAACAGAAAAAAAATAAGGTTCGCAACTGCTATTGAATTAACATTATTTTTTTCAATCTGTACCGCTTCTATCATACTCAGCGGCGGACACGAAAGTTATTATAAGTTCTTGTTCATGTTCATTGTGGTTTCCTACACCATTGAGATGGATATGAAAATCGGGCTTGTTGTTGCTGTTCTTTCTTCCCTATTTATTTTTGGTATTGATCTGTATATGTACAATAAAAGCGGGGTTAATACTTATTTTCAAACAGACATAGCCCTTTGTTCCATGTTTACTGTAATAGCTTGGATCCTGGGTTCATATGTAAAGGTAGCAAATGAGCATATTAAACAGCTTACTGATTTAACTAATATCGATGGACTTACAAACATTTACAATCACCGTTATTTTCAGGACAAGCTAAAGGAAAAATGTAATGAATCTATGCAGACGGGAAATCCCCTCTCATTAATAATGGTCGATATCGATTATTTTAAGGCATACAATGATATATATGGGCATCAGAAGGGGGATACTGTCTTAAAACAACTTGCCGGGCTCCTTACAAAAATTAAAAGGGAAAATGATATCCTATGCCGATATGGTGGGGAAGAATTTGTTCTGATACTAAGCAATACAAATAAAGAAGATGCCGCAAAAATTGGCGAGGATGTAAGAAGGAGTGTAGATGAATTTCCTTTTGAAGGTGAGGAATTGCTTTTGGCGGGTTCGGTTACCGTTTCGGTTGGTGTTGCCGAGTTCAATGGTAAGCATGACGACCCGGTGGGGTTGATAAATCGCACCGACACCGCGTTATACAGGGCTAAGTTCCTTCACCGCAATCGTGTAGAACAGTATGTTTCCGTTTTTGACAACGCTTCCCGTCTCGACGACAAAATTACTTCTTTAAAATCATTGATCAATGTTATCCATTCCCGTGATAGCTATACCTATGATCATACGGAACGGGTAGCTTGGTATTGCCAATTATATGCCGACTATATGAAATTTTCCGACAACGAAAAGACAAAGCTTACCTACAGTGCTTACCTACACGACCTCGGAAAAATCAATGTGTCGAAAAGCACTCTGATTTCAGCGGGTAAGCTGAGTGAAAAAGAATGGGAAGAGATGAAGAGACACCCTGTGGATAGTGCGAAAATAATCTGTAATATCGAAGGCCTTGAAGAAATAGTGGATATTGTACTTCATCATCACGAAAGATATGACGGCAAGGGGTATCCCGATGGAATTGCAGGGGACGATATTAATCTGCTTGCGCGAATACTGGCTGTTGCAGACGGTTTTGATGCCATGACCTCAGAACGACCTTATCAGCCGGCCA
>JAAYPJ010000151.1 GCA_012519835.1 Clostridiales bacterium
CTGTCCCAAACAAAAGTGCAGAAAGCAGCCGAAAATTTAATACAATAATACACAGTGAATGCATTTGGGAATATGACCATAATTCCCAGCGAGTGAAGACGAAAAATGCGTTAAGCAACCTGCATGTCCGAAGCAAAGCAAGTTTGCAGGTTGTAGTATTTTTCGTCTGAGGGAGCTGCAGGAATTATTCATATTCACAACTAAATGAGCGTGTATTATTATATTAAATTTTATTAAACAACTGGGTTTGTATTAGTGGCGTATTGTTAGACAATCACACAACATTTGCAAAGGAGTTCGTTCAATGCCCATACTCGCGGGAATTGTTGCAGCATTGTTTTCCTATCTTCTAAACAAATTGGTATTAAAAAAGATAGGAAACATAGGAATTATTATAGTGGTACCTTTTGTGGAAGAGATCAGCAAAACCGTTTCTGCGCTCATTTTGAAGACAAACCTTGTAGCAACACATCTCGTGTTTGGGATTATTGAAGGCATATACGATATAGTAAATTCATCTGAGAAAACAGGTAAATGGGCGGCCCTGGTAAGCCTGGCAAGTCACGGCATTTTTGGAGCCGCAACATATTTGACAACAAAAATGGGATATTCGGTTTGTTGGGGAATAGCCCTTGCTTGGTTGCTGCACAGTGGTTGGAATTGGTTGGTAACAAAAACGTAGGGGCGGTCTTTGACCGCCCATTTAGGTATTTCAAACATTAAGTGCATTCGGGAAGTGATAAAACATGGACAGGGAACTGTTACTTGCACCTATGAAAAATTCCATGGGCTATATACAGCTCATGGACAGTATCAAAAAAGAAAAAACGCCCGTAATATTATATGGACTTAACGAAACGCAAAAATCCCATATCATATATGGAATTCACAATGAACTGGAAAGACAAATTTGCGTGGTAACATATAACGACACAGAGGCTAAACAGATATATGAGGATTTAAAATTTTATGTTGGAAACAGGGTGCTGTTATTTCCGATAAGAGACATTGTATTTTACAACATGGAGGCAATAAGCCATAGCGCCGAAGAAGAAAGAATGAAAGCGATAGAAAAAATTATTGAAAAAGAAAACTGCATTGTTGTCATTTCTGTGGAAGCATTGCTTCATCAACTGCCACCCCCCACTTTCTATATTAAAAACCGGATAAATTTTGAAATAGGTAAAATAGTGGATCTGGATAATGTAATAGAAACTTTTGTTTCCCAAGGTTATGAAAGAATGGATATAGTAGAAGAACGGGGACAATTCAGCATAAGGGGGGACATAATAGATGTTTTCCCGGGATCTTCAGAAACGCCTTTCAGGATAGAATTATTCGGTGATGAAGTAGATTCTATACGCCAATTTGAGGTGAATACTCAGCGTTCCATGGATAGGGTAGATTTTGTCAAAATTTATCCCGCAAGAGAGACAATTGTAGGGGATTTTAATGCGGAGGAAATAGTTTCCAAGCTGTACAAGGATTTTAAATCCATCAATAAAAAATTAGATACGGAAGCCGGGCAAAATCTGAAAGAAAAGTTTGAGGAAGTTGTGGAAAAACTGGAAATGTTCAAAAATTTTGAAGGTATAGACAGGCTTTTGCCCTATATATATGATGAACCAAGTACATTGTTGGACTATTTTGACGAGGATGCTATTTTTGTATTGGATGATCCTAATCGCCTGAGGGAAAAATCCGGCGGATATACAGATGAATTTCACCGGAGCTTTAATATTCTTACAGAAAGAGGGGATGTGTTTCCAAAACAGGGAAAGCTGATACTCGATTACAGTGAAATAATAGAAAAACTTAAAAAACACGGATTGGTCGCACTGAGCCTGTTGCCCAGGGCCATTAAAGATTTCCCAATAAAAGAAATCATCAGTTTTGATGCAAGACCCATGCAACCCTTTAACGGCAGGATGGAACTCTTGAAAAAGGAAATAAAGAGACTGCAACAAAGGGGTTATAAAATAGTATTGGTTCCCGGTACTGAGGAAAGGGCTGCCAGGTTATCGGAATTTTTAAAGGATAGTAAGGTAAATGTAGAATTTGTGTCGGCTGCTAAAAAAGATTTAGTTACCGGGGAAGTAGCCATAGTCAGCGGAAACCTGCGCAGGGGTTTTGAGTATATAGGAAATAAATATGCACTTATAACGGACTTTGAGATTTACGGTGTTCATAAACAAAAGCGAAAGACAACCGGGAGGAAGGGTGCTTCTTTTATAGGATCATCTATAGACCTGGCTGTGGGAGACTATATAGTACATGAAGGTCACGGTATCGGAAAATATATAGGGATAGAAGAACTGAAAATAGAAGGAGTGAAAAAGGAATATTTTAAAATAGCTTATTTGGGGGAAGATTTTTTATACGTACCCATAGATCAAGCGAACCTCATACAAAAATACTTGGGCAGTGAGGATGCGCCCCCGAGAGTAAACAGATTGGGCAGTGTTGAATGGGCGAAAACAAAGGCAAAGGCGAAAAGAGCAATAGAAGACATGGCGGAAGACTTGCTCAGGCTCCATGCGGAGAGGGAAAAAATGAGGGGATTTAAGTTCAGCGAGGATACAGATTGGCAAAAACAATTTGAGGATTTGTTTCCCTACGTGGAGACACCGGATCAGTTAAGATGTATAGAAGAAGTAAAACAGGATATGGAAAAAGACAAGGCTATGGACAGATTACTATGCGGGGATGTGGGATATGGCAAGACCGAGGTGGCCATTCGAGCGGCCTTTAAGGCAGTTGTGGACAACAAACAGGTGGCATTTTTAGTACCTACAACGATTTTAGCTCAGCAACATTACAATACATTTAAACAGAGGTTTTCGGGATTTCCCGTGAATATAGAAATGCTCAGTCGTTTCAAGAGCCCCGGTGAACAGGAAAAAATTTTGGAAGGGATGAGAACAGGCAATATAGATATAGTTATCGGAACTCATAGATTGCTGTCTAAAGACGTGCAGTTCAGGGATTTGGGATTGCTTGTGGTCGATGAGGAACAACGTTTTGGAGTAAGGAGTAAGGAGGCCTTAAAACAATTAAAAAGGACTGTGGATGTGTTGACGTTGACGGCAACACCCATACCAAGGACCTTGCATATGTCCATGATAGGTATTCGGGATGTGAGCGTTATCGAGGAACCCCCCGATGAAAGATTCCCCGTTCAAACTTATGTATTGGCATATAACGAAGCCATAGTTATGGATGCCGTTACAAAAGAAATATCGAGGGGCGGGCAGGTATATTATGTATATAACAGGGTGCAAAAAATTCATAGGATAGCTAACCAGTTGGCACAATTGGTGCCTCAGGGTAGAATTGCAATAGCCCACGGGCAGATGTCCGAAAGACAGTTGGAAAAGGTAATGTTAGACTATATGAATGGTGAATATGATATACTGGTTAGCACAACAATTATAGAAACAGGGCTGGATATTTCCAATGTAAACACTATAATAATTTTAGATGCGGATAAATTGGGGTTGTCGCAATTATATCAATTGAGGGGCAGGGTTGGCAGGTCTTATCGGCAGGGTTACGCATATTTGATGTATGATAAAGATAAAATACTTTCCGAGGTAGCGGAGAGAAGGCTTAAAACTATCAGAGAATTTACCGAATTCGGTGCGGGATTCAAGATAGCTATGCGGGATCTGGAAATAAGGGGGGCAGGTAACCTTCTAGGTGGTGAACAACACGGGCATATGGCGGCGATTGGTTATGACCTGTACGTTAAACTTTTGGAGGAAACTATGAGACAATTAAAGGGAGATCATGTTGAAAGGCCTGAAGATACCATTATAGAGGTAAACATAGATGCTTATATTTCGAAAAATTACATCGAAAATCAAAGTCATAAAATAGAAATATACAAAAAAATTGCATCTATACGCGATATAGACGATATGTACAGGGTAGAGGAGGAGATAAAAGAGCGTTTCGGAAACATACCGTCAAATACGCAAAATTTGCTCTTGATTTCATATATAAAATCTATTGCAAGGTCCCTCAAGATAACAGCCATTACCCAAAATGGGAAAAGTATCCGTATCCAATTTAAGGATGATTCCATGATAGATGCCGAAAAGGTCAGCAGTATACTTCATAAGTATAATAGGAAAGTAACATTTAACGCAACTGCGGAGCCTTATTTTGTGTATAGGATATCCACGATGGACCAGCATAGGACGTTAACGGATTTGAGGGATATCGCGGAGGAGCTTATACATTAGTGTGACAGGGGGACGGGGGTTTTGACACATTTTTATCTCACCGCGTAACACCCAGGTAATGGAAAAATGTGTCAAAACCCCCGTCCCCCTGTCACAAAAGGTTATTTCCGCCGAAAGTGGGGTGGCCGGAGGGGTAGGGGCCCCATGTCAATAGGACTGTGGAATAAATGCGGTGCGATACGGCGCTTCAGATCTTTTAAAACCACACAGGACTGAACTCATATATCATTTATCATTACATCATATGATTATGGGGATATCATACTAAAATAATTGACATAAATATATTTTTATTTGTTTTCCAACAATAACTTGACACTATCACGAAAAATTAAAAGTTTCCAATCCGACACAAATCAGTTATAATACAAGATAATATTGCAGGACAGATAGGAGATGTTAAATGTGAAATTAAATACACGGGGCAAGTTGGCAGTGTTAGTTATAGTGGTTCTTATTATAAACATGTCAGTTGTTGGGTGTTTCAAAAAATCATCGAAACTGAAAAAAGGGGTGGTAGCCACCGTTAACGGTACGGAAATTTCGGAAACGGAGTATAAGGAATTATTAAACTACTACCTGTCGGAACTTCGTGCAAGTTACAGTCTGACAGATGACACATTGAACAAGGATATGGGCGCGGGTACGACCCTTTTAGATTCCCTGAAATCAGAAATTTTAGATACAATTATTATGGGTCAAATCATTGCTAAAGAAGCGGCAGCAAACAATATCAAGGTGGATGAAGGGGAACTTCAGAAATTATATGAAGAAAGTCATTTAAAATTGATGGAAGAGAACGAAAATTATAAAAAAATGATTGAGGAAAACAAAATTGACGGGGATTTTATAAAGAACCAGATGGGAAAAAATTTGTTGTATGATAAATATAAAATATTTTATTTAGACAAAATAAAAATAACTGACGAAACTGCCAGAGCCTTTTACGATGAAAATGAGGAACTGTTTCATTCAGAGGAGATAAGGGCAAGGCATATTTTAGTCGGCGAGGAACAATTGGCAAAAGATATCATCAAAAAGTTGGAGGAAGGGGAAGATTTTGTGGAGCTCGCGAAGGAACATTCCATAGAGCCCGGTGCGGAACAGAGCGGCGGTGACCTGGGATATTTTTCAAGAGATATTAATTTTGTACCGGAATTTAAGGAAGCGGCTTTCGCCCTGGAGATTGGTCAAATAAGTAAGCCGATCAAAACAGAACACGGATACCATGTAATCACGGTAGAAGACAGGATAGAAAAAGATGTAGAATTTGAAGATGCTGTGGAAGGAATCAAATATTCCCTCAAGGAAACGGATTATCAAAATCATATAAACGAAATGTTTGAAAAAGCGGACATAGTGAAAAGCGATAAACTGTAAAAATTTGATGAATAAAAAACCACTATTGGTAAAATAATAGTACCACACGGTGTATTTTATTTAAACTCAGGACTAAACTTGGGAGGGAATAGCAGTTGCTAAATATCTGTACAATTTTAGACAAACATATAAAAATTAACAGATAGTATGTATAAATTTTGGTGTACTGATATCGGAGGTGAAACATATGGAGAAAATGATCAGTATATCAAAAGCAAGCAAAATATTAGGGGTGGATATAAGAACCCTTCAAAGATGGGATAATGACGGTAAATTAATAGCATACAGAACCTTAGGCGGACATCGAAGATATAAACTGAAAGGGTGAGAATAGTGAAAATAACAACTAAAGCTATTCTGATCAATATGAAAGAAGAACATAAAAACATTATAGATAACATGATGACAGTATTTTGCACGGCAATAAGATACTCCTTTAAGAGATTGCTTGAAGGTAAAAAAATTGAGGATTTGGAGAAAGAAGTAGCAAGAAAATACAACCTGAATATCCGCCAAGCTAAAGACGCGGTAGAAAATGCAAGACAGATAATACAATCCCAAAAAGAATTGGTTAAAATAAATCATGATAATTACAACAGCAAGGTAAG
>JAAYPJ010000152.1 GCA_012519835.1 Clostridiales bacterium
TACCCTGCTGTCTACGGGGACCTATGATTGTGTGGCATTGGCCTTGAGATTTTCGATATTAAAATACATATACGGTTCAGCCCCGGGGTACGTAGTGCTTGATGATTGTATTGTGGATTTGGACCCGATAAGGAGGAAAATGGCAATAGAACTTATCAAACAACACGCTGAAAATAATCAGGTAATATTCACAACCTGCAATCCGGAAATCGCGAAAGCGCTTGGGGGAAATATTATAGAAATATAAAATGTAATGGCAACGTCAGACTGCGTGAAAAAGTGCTTTTCCTACTTTTTGTCATCCTTGGGCAAACAGGGGGACGGTTCCTCTGTTTGACAATTATTTTAAAATAAAAAAATCCTAAAGGGATTCTATTGTCAAACAGAGGAACCGTCCCCCTGTTTGCCCCAAGGGATTCTATTGTCAAACAGAGGAACCGTCCCCCCTGTTTGCCCCTGCCGTCCCCTGTTTGCCCAATATACTCGAATTCAGAAATTGCTTTAAAACGGGGCAGGGATGGGTTATAATTATTCCTAAAGAAAGGAGTATCCATATGAATGAACAATTAAAAGAGATGGGTTTACGTTTAACAATGCTTAGAGAATCAACAGGTTTCGAACCCGAAAAAATAGCGGAAATGTTGGAGGTCCCGCTTGCGGACTACCTGCTTTATGAAGCAGGCGAAAAGGACTTTTCATTCAGTTTTTTATACAATGTTGCCGGTATTTTGGGTGTCGATGTTTTGGATATTATCAGCGGTGAATCGCCTAAACTCTCAACTTGCTGTGTTGTCAGGGCAGGCGGGGGCTATGATATTAACCGACGCAAGGCCTATGATTACAAACATTTGGCTTTTACTTTTCGTAATAAGAAAGCAGAACCTTTCCTGGTTACTGTTGAACCTAACGTCAAAATAATACCGCAACGCCATTCTCATGAAGGCCAGGAATTTAACTATATACTTTCCGGTTGTATGGAGCTTTACCTGGGAGAAATGGTTTACACACTCGGGGAGGGTGACAGTATCTATTTTGATTCTTCAGTTCCTCATGCTATGAGGGCACACGGTGAAAAACCGGCTAAGTTTTTAGCAGTTGTTATGAAATAAAGGAGTGAACATCCATGCTTATTTATGAAAAATATATCGGTCGAAACCGTGATGACTACGCTACTTTAGAGGACTTATACAGGAATTTTTCTATTCAATGCCCCGAAGATTTCAATTTTGCCTACGATGTTCTAGATAAATTGGCAACGGAAAAGCCGGATAAATTGGCAATGCTTTGGGTCGGCAAAGATGGGGAAGAAAAAAGAATCAGTTTTGCCGAAATGAAGCGTCAGACGGATAAAACCGCAAATTACTTTAAATCATTGGGCATACAAAAAGGGGACTTTGTTCTACTAGTTTTGAAAAGAAGTTACCTATTTTGGTATGCAATTTTAGCTCTCCACAAAATGGGAGCTGTTGCAGTTCAAGCTACCCATTTGTTGACCGCCAAGGATTATGTTTATCGTTGCCAGTCCGGCGGGATTAAAATGGCTATTATTACAGGTGACGGCGATTGTACCGAACATTTCGACGAGGCGCTTCCCAGCTGCCCGACAGTAAAAATTAAGGCAGTCTCCGGGCATAAAGCAGCCGGAGAGGGTTGGCTTGATTTCGAGGCTGGGATAGAGGCGGCTTCTGAAGATTGGCAGCGCCCGACAGGCGAGGAGGCCACCAAGTCTTCCGACATCCTGATAATGGCATTTTCATCAGGCACGACAGGCTATCCTAAAATGGTGGCACATGACCATGCTTATCCTCTCGGCCATATTGCGACCGGTGTTTTTTGGCACCGTGCCGAACCCGA
>JAAYPJ010000153.1 GCA_012519835.1 Clostridiales bacterium
GGAAATTCGCCCGGCCGAACATCTGCCAGCTTCTTGTCAAGATAAGTACGATTATATAACCCGGTCAGTTTATCATGAAACACAAGATAGCGAATTTCCTTCTCGGTTTGAACACGATCTGTAATATCCTTAATACTCTGTGTAATTCCCATAAAATCCCCATCAACATCATACATCGGAGCCGTGGCCACTAAAACATGGTATATGATCCCATTTTCTCCGACAATCTCCCTCTCACGTTCAAAGGCAGAAGCTTTATCGGCTGCCTGTTTCAAAAAACAGTCCTTAGATCCGCACTCTGGCGATTTAAGGAAGTTAAAGCATTTTTGTCCGATTAGATCATGTGGATTGAAGCCAAACCAATGAGCAAATTTCTCATTAACATGTAAGATAACAAAATCCGGCGAAATAAAAATTAACCCATCAGGCGCAGAACAAAACAACTGATACAATTGAAAACAAGTCAACTGCAACTCGTTTTTAGTCTGCTGATAATCTGTAAAATCATTTAGAATCACAATGATGCCGATAAATTTGCCGCCTGCATCGACCATGCGACTCAGGTTTAATTCAACATGGCGATTACCACTTTTTGTGTCCAATATCATTGGGTGTTTTGCATTATCATAATCAGCAGACCGAAACTCTGTTATCTCCGATAATAACCATTCAGGCGGCTCAATAGGTTCATCCAGTATATAATGAGTCAAAGTTATGCCTTCTGTATCCTTGAGTAGCTCCCGGGCAGTTTGATTTGCCCAGCGGAGTTTATTGTCCCGATTAAAGTACATAATTGGATTAAGAAGACTTTCGAATATAATGAGAAGCTGGATTTTTTCATTTGTCAGTTTCTTATTTTGCACCTGCATTTCATGAACAAGGGAATCACTGCTTATTTTCGTAAACTCGGTAATGACTTTAATTTCGAGACGGTCAAAGTATTTGTCTGATGTTGTTATGCTTTCAAGCCGATCGTCGTCACTTGTAAGGTTTGTGCAGATTAATTCCCGATAGGCCTGACGGCAACACTTGAGTAGACTAACAAGTTCTGATAAGGCAACTCCCCTCATCTGATATAGATGAACTTTTTCCAAAATAGAAACAAAAAGCTTATCATCTAATTCACCTGTCCCATCAAGAAAGGTAACCAACGATTCAGATAATTCTCTCACTATTATCCGCCAAGCTTCCCCTAAAATCGAAGATTTCCTGATATGATCCCTATCTCTAGCGGACTCAATAATTCGCTGCAATAACCAATCCTCATTGTTTTTAATCAATCTCCCAGGTTTTTTCATCAGTAATGTCCCCCCAATCCCTCTATAATTCCATAAAACAAGTCTTCCATACATATCTCTATATGTACAGTTTTAAAATTTTTACTATCCCTCCTCCCTTCACCCTATCTACTTTATTTGCATAATTTAGACTTGTTTTATTATATCATAATTTAACACCGCATATTTCTCCAAAAATCGAAATAATCCTCCATGCTGCCAACCGGGAAGTTGGGTCATGTGGCATGGGGACGCTTTGTTTGCCACATTCACATTCCGGTATCTATATGCTTTATTACTTTTCCCTCAGGAAAACCCTTGTTATTATGGATGAAGGTAAATGAAATATTTTGCAATCTCCAGCTATAGATAAAATTAATAAAATATTTTATTGTTATCAACAAAAACAATAAGACATAGTGTACAATAGGTTGAAAAGGTGAGGACGTGTTGTTATACTTAAGTGTAGGCTTAAAATAAAAGCCGGGCACCACCGGAAAGCTGAGGAGCATATTTGTGCCTTGGGCAAAATAGAGAGTAAAGAAGGGAGGAAAGCAGGGGTATCCTTGCTGAATTTTAATGAATAAACAAGTAGATGCCAGAGGTATGAATTGTCCTTTACCGGTAATCCATACCAAAAAAGCTTTGGAAGAGATTGAAACAGGAGCAGTTACCACAATCGTAGATAATGAAGTTGCGAAAGAAAATGTGCTGAAATTAGCCAAGAGTATGGATTTAGAAGCTAATGTTAAACAGGATCAGGGAAATTACTATATTGATATATTTAAGGAAAGCCAAACGGGGACAACAGTTTTGGAATCATCGGTTCTTCAGCATAAGACTGAAGATAAAGAAGGTTTAATCATTTTAATAACCAAGGACAAATTAGGAACGGGTTCTGATGAATTGGGCGCTTTATTAATGAGCAGTTATTTGTATACATTAACAGAGGTATTACCGTGTCCGACTTGTATAATATTTTTAAACGGTGCCGTGAACCTGACTGTAGAAGGTTCCGAATCATTGGAACATATCAGGACATTGGAAACTAAAGGGGTAGAAATCCTATCTTGTGGAACTTGTTTGGATTATTTTGGA
>JAAYPJ010000154.1 GCA_012519835.1 Clostridiales bacterium
TCCTAGCGTGTAAATCGCCCCTCTTAGCGAGGGTAATCATTTTTTCGGCTAATCTTTTTGTCTCCTTAGCCTTTGTGTCCGTCGTTTTTATTCTTCCGTTTTTCAACAGACTGGTTACCTGATTTCTAAGCATTAAGTTTCTGTGTGCACTCCTGCGACCCAATTTGCGATAATATGCCATGTCAATCCCTCCTTACCAATACTATTCATCAACAGGTTTTAGTGAAAGGTCTAATTCACTGAGTTTATTTTGAACCTCTTCAAGGGACTTTTTACCGAGATTTCTGACCTTCATCATATCCTCTTCCGTCCTTTGAATGAGTTCATCCACCGTATTAATTCCTGCCCGTTTCAGACAATTATAAGACCTTACGGAAAGGTCCAGTTCTTCAATAGTCATCTCGAGAACCTTTTCCTTTGTATCTTCTTCTTTTTGTACCATAATTTCTACGTCGCTGACATGCTCGGTCAGGTTAACAAATAAGTTCAAATGCTCATTCATTATTTTTGCGGCTAATGAGGTGGCCTCATCCGGCATAATGCTCCCGTCCGTAAATACTTCGATAATTAACCTGTCAAAATCGGTCACCTGTCCTACCCTTGTATCTTCGACATAATAATTTACCTTTGTCACAGGGGTGAATATGGAATCCACAGGTATTACACCTATGGGCATTCCCGGTGTCTTGTTATTTTCCGCCGGTACATATCCCCTTCCCTTTGATACATTTATCTCCATGGTTATAGCCCCGTCTTCATCCAGGGTGGCTATATGCATTTCCGGGTTGAGAATTTCAACATCCGCATCCGCGATAATATCCCCTGCCGTTATAACCCCTTCACCCTTTGCCTCTATACGAATCATTTTAGATTCATTCCCATGCATACGAATAGATAAACCTTTTAAATTGAGGATGATTTCCGTAACATCCTCCTTTACCCCCGGAATTGTAGAAAATTCATGCAACACCCCGTCAATTTTTACCGATGTTACGGCAGCCCCCGGCAACGAGGACAGCATAATTCGCCTCAAGGAGTTACCCAAAGTAATTCCATAGCCCCTCTCAAGCGGCTCAACCGTAAATTTGCCATAGGTATTGTCATCACTGATTTCCACTATTTCCACACTAGGTTTTTCCATTTCCATCATTTAATCTAAACCCTCCCTTAAACATTTTCTCTATCATATTGAGGGCAACTAATTCTGCTAAAATTTATTATCTGGAATATAGCTCTACTATCAAGTTTTCTGAAATCGGTAGATCTATATCTTCTCTCGAAGGTAAAGAAACAACTGTTCCCTCTAGTTTTTCTATATCAACCGTTAACCAATTCGGGACGCTTCCTTTAAAATTCTCCACCAAGCTTCTGAATTTGTTTGATGACTTAGATCTCTCTTTGACAGCGATAATATCTCCCGCGCTCACCAGATATGATGGAATATCCACTTTTTCGCCGTTTACTCTGAAATGCCCATGGGTTACCAATTGTCTGGCCTCTGCTCTTGAAGAAGCAAAACCCAATCTATAAACGACATTGTCTAAACGCGATTCCAATAATCTCAAAAGATTTTCACCTGTGATACCTTCCTGTTTGTCGGCAATTTCAAAGTATCTTCTAAACTGGGATTCCAGTATACCATAAAATCTTTTTGCCTTCTGTTTTTCCCTTAATTGAATTCCAAAGTTGGAAAGTTTTCTTCTACTGCTACCGTGTAGCCCCGGTGCATATGCTCTCTTGGAAACTGCACATTTGTCTGTAAAACATCTGTCGCCCTTAAGATATAGTTTCATACCTTCCCTACGACATAATCTACACACCGAATCTGTATATCTTGCCATTTATTTACACCCCCTAATCTTTCTAAACTCTTCTGCGTTTTGGCGGTCTGCAACCGTTATGTGGGATTGGTGTCACATCTTTGATAAGATTAACCTCAAGCCCTGCAGCTTGTAAGGAACGGATTGCAGCTTCTCTTCCCGCACCCGGACCTTTAACGTAAACCTCTATAGTTTTTAACCCCTGTTCCATTGCAGCTTTTGCAGCAGCTTCCGCAGCCATTTGTGCAGCAAAAGGAGTTGATTTTCTCGAACCCTTAAACCCTAACTGGCCCGCACTTGACCAAGCAATTACATTTCCCTGCATATCTGTCAAAGTAATAATTGAATTATTAAATGTCGATTGAATATGAGCTCGACCGCGTTCTATATTTTTACGTACCTTTCTGCGGGCACGGGTACCTCTTTTTTTGACTGCCTTTGCCATTATTGTACACCTCCTCTGTACTTAAACACCTTTCTTTTTGCGAGTAATAATTCTCTTCGGGCCTTTTCTTGTACGGGCATTAGTCTTTGTATTCTGACCCCTCACCGGCAATCCTCTGACGTGCCTTATTCCTCTGTAGCATCTGATTTCTCTCAATCTTTTGATGTTCAGGGCGACATCTCTCCTCAGATCCCCTTCAACATGATGCGTATCTATAATTTTCCTTAAATTATTTACTTCTTCTTCCGTCAAATCCCTTACCCTTGTGTCAGGATTGATACCTGCAGCAGTTAATATTTTATTCGATGTTTTTCTACCGATACCGAATATATATGTCAAACCTACCTCGACTCTTTTATCCCTTGGCAGGTCAACACCGGCTATTCTAGCCATATTTACACCTCCTATTTTAACGATTGATCAATTAGCCCTGTTTTTGTTTATGTTTAGGGTTTTCACAAATAACTACTACTCTACCATTTCTCTTGATAACTTTACATTTTTCACAAATCGGTTTAACTGATGGTCTGACCTTCACTGTTATCCCTCCCTAGTCACTTCTTTCTCCATGTTATTCTACCACGGGTTAAATCGTACGGAGACAGTTCCACAGTAACCCTATCCCCTGATAAAATCCTGATAAAATTCATTCTCAATTTTCCGGATATATGTCCTAAAATTTCATGACCGTTTTCAAGCTCCACAATAAACATGGCGTTAGGCAATACTTCTTTTACTACACCTTCCAGTTCAATTACATCTTCTTTTGGCATTAAACAATCAAACCTCCCTTCCGACCCTAGGGTTTTAAACCTAACCTTTCAAATTCTCTACGTATAAAGCCATTACTTATTTTCTCATTATTTAAAATTGCCGCTCTGATTTCATTGGAGACAAGGTTCATCTTTGCTAAATGTTTAGTCTGTTTCTTCTTGGGTTTATCAACCCTCCTCAGAGAACCGTCCACAATTAAAACATGTTTAGCATCGACCCTTCCAAGCACGACAAAAATTTTCCCTTTATCCCTCCCGGCTTTTGACCTAACTATTTGGCCTATATCCAAATCAACCGGTTCCATACAATCACCTCATTTATCCGGATTATAACCTTGTTAAAATCTCAGGTTCTTCATCTGTAATTGCTATGGTATTCTCGTAATGTGCCGAATACTCACCATCTAAGGTTTCTACCGTCCAACCGTCTGAAAGTACCTTTACATCGTAGGTTCCTATATTGACCATTGGCTCAATAGCCAATACCATTCCGCTTTTCAGCCTTGGACCTTTCCCCGGAGGGCCGTAGTTAGGAATTTGTGGCTCTTCATGCATACTGGTGCCTATTCCGTGGCCTACATAGTTTCTGACTACCGAAAATCCGTGTTTTTCTACATGCGACTGGATAGCATGGGATATATCCGACAACCTGTAACCTTCTTTTGCAAATTTTATTCCCTCATAAAAACTTTCCTTGGTCACCTCTATGAGTTCCCGTGCTCGCGGGCTGACTTCCCCTACTGCATGGGTCCGCGCAGCGTCTCCATAATAACCTTTATAAACCGAACCTATATCTATACTGATAATATCGCCTTCTTCTAATTTCCTCGGCCCCGGTATACCATGAACCACCTCATGGTTAATGGAAGCACATATGCTGGCAGGAAAACCCCTGTATCCCTTAAAAGCAGGAGCCGCACCCGCTTTAAGAATATGTTTTTCGGCAATCTGATCCAATTCCCCGGTCGTGATTCCCGGCCTTATTGCCTTTTTAATAAGTTCATGAGCCTGAGCAACAATCCTTCCCGCTTCTCGCATCAATTCAATTTCATTGCGGGACTTTATATATATCATTATAATCCGCTCCCTAAAGAAACCACAATTTCCTCAAAAACCTTATCTATCTCCTCAGTTCCGTCTACAGTGACAAGTTTGTTTTGTTTGCTATAATATTCTATTAATGGGGCGGTTTCATTTAAATAAACCTCTATGCGCCTTGTTACCGTTTCTTCGTTATCATCGTCCCTCTGATAAAGGTTACCGCCACATCTGTCACAGATATCGCCCTTTGCCGACGGATTGTTTTTTATATGAAATGTAGTTCCGCATTCTTTACAAATCCGCCTTCCTACGGCTCTTTCTACCAAGACACCCTTATCAGCCTCTATATTTATTACCTTATCCAGACCCACACCGATGTTTTTTAATACCTTATCCAGGGTCTGCGCCTGCATTACGGTTCTCGGAAATCCGTCCAACAAAAACCCGTTGGTACAGTCACCTTGCTTTAAACGATCCTCCACAATTTCTACCACAAGTTCATCCGGGACCAAGAGCCCTTTATCCATGTAATCTTTGGCCTTTTTACCCAGTTCGGTGCCTTGTTTGATGTTATCCCTGAATATGTCCCCGGTAGAGATGTGGGGAATGTTGTATTTTCCAGCGATGAATACAGCTTGTGTTCCCTTACCCGCACCCGGAGGGCCAAGTAAAATTAATCTCATTGTATCATCTCCTACCTAACGATTGCAAAACCATTGCTAAACTATTGTTAAAAGCTATTTCAAAAATCCTTGATAATGTCTCATCAAGAGTTGTGCCTCTATCTGTTTCATTGTTTCTAATGCAACACCCACAACAATTAGCACCGTTGTACCGCCAAAGGCGATAGGTATTTTTGTCGCGCTCATTATAATTGTAGGAACAATTGTAATTATAGCCAGAAACAATGCTCCTGCTAACGTTATTCTTGTAAGAATTTTATTTAAAAAGTCTGCTGTAGGTTTGCCGGGCCTGATACCCGGTATAAATCCACCGTTTTTCTTCATGTTGGTGGCTATCTCCACAGGGTTAAATGTTGCTGCGGTATAAAAATAAGTGAAAAATATAATTAATAACGCACTCAGAAAATTAAAAACGAGTATGCCGGGCATAACTTCAGGTGATAACCATACATCCAAAAAATGTGCAAGCTTGCCTTCCTTACCTACAAAATAGGCAATTGTACGCGGAAACTGCAACATGGACATAGCAAAAATTACCGGAATAACGCCCACCTGATTTACCTTTAAGGGAATATGGGAACTTTGTCCGCCGTACATCTTTCTGCCGATAACCCTTTTAGCGTATTGCACGGGAATCTTTCTGGTCCCCTCTTGTATGGCCACAACCGCAACTATCATTAACAACACCGTAACTATAAATGCTATAACGTATAATAACCTTATTTCACCCCGCCTTGCCAGTGCAAATGTATGTTTAATTCCACTGGGCAACTTTGAGACAATACCTGCAAAGATCAGTAATGAAATACCGTTTCCCACTCCTTTTTCGGTTATCTCATCGCCTAACCACATCAAAAATGTGGTACCGGCCGTCAAGGTAAGAACAACAACCGTAATGCTGAATGCATCCTGATTTATCAATGCGCCCCTGAATAAACCTACGCTGATTCCTATAGCCTGTATCAGGGCTAATATGATAGTAGCATATCTTGTATATTGGTTAATTTTTTTACTGCCTTCTTCGCCCTCTTTTGCTAATTCTTCAAGGCTGGGAATGGCCATAGTCAATAGCTGCATAATGATGGACGCCGTGATGTAGGGCTGAATACTCAACGCAAAAATTGTCATATCACCGAGAGCCCCGCCGGATATTAAATCAAAAAATGAAAGTAACCCGGCACCTTCTACTATACTTTTTACATGTGCAATATCAATACCGGGAACCGGTATAGCAATACCTAATCTGAAAATAGCAAGCATTATAAAAGTGAATAAAATCCGCTTACGCAAATCCGGAATCTTCCAAGCGTTTCTCAGCGTCTGTAGCATTTTAAATCACCTCTGCCTTTCCCCCAGCAGCTTCTATTTTATCCGCGGCCGACCTGGTAAATTTTTGTGCCTTTATCACCAGGCTCTTTTCCAAGTTACCGTTTCCTAAAATCTTAATACCGTCTTTTTCTATCTTGCTGACCACACCTGTTTCTTTTAACAGTTCCGGCGTAACAACCGTACCGTCTTCAAATATATTCAATTTTTCAACATTGACCTCATTATATACCTTGGCAAATATGTTCGTAAAACCTCGCTTTGGCAGTCTCCTGTATAAAGGCATTTGGCCACCTTCGAATCCGGGTCTCGTACCTCCGCCACTGCGGGATTTTTGCCCCTTTGATCCGCGACCGGCGGTTGTTCCAAGCCCGCTGCCGGTACCTCTTCCTTTTCTTCTCTTATCTTTGATTGCACCTTTTGCAGGCCTGAGTTCATGTAATTTCATATCTGCACCTCCTCAGTTTATATTTCCTCAACTTCTACCAAGTGTTTGACCGTTTCAATCATACCTCTTATTTGAGGAGTATCCTTTTTTTCAGTCATTTGCCCTATTTTCCTGAGTCCCAGGGCTTCAACTGTTTTTCTCTGGTTAGGCTTTGCACCGATAACGCTTTTGATCAATTTTATATTCAACCTTGCCATAGTTTATCTCCTCCTACCCTAAAAGTTCTTCTACGGACTTGCCTCTCAGCTTTGCTACTTCCTTTGCCCTTTTTAAATTTCTCAATCCGTCCATTGCAGCACTTACCATGTTTTTAGAGTTATTTGAACCTAGGGATTTTGCTCTGACATCTTTAAGACCCGCTAATTCCAATACCGTACGAACAGGGCCTCCCGCAATGATTCCCGTACCTTCCCTAGCCGGCATAATCAAGACATTTCCGGCTCCGAAACGTCCCTTGATTTCATGGGGAACCGTGGTTCCGACAATCGGAACGTTAATAAGGTTTTTCTTGGCATCTTCGATTCCTTTTTTGATAGCATCCGGGATTTCCATTGCCTTCCCTGTCCCGGCACCTACATGACCATTTTCATCTCCGACAATGACCAATGCTGAAAATCTGAAATTTCTACCGCCTTTAACAACCTTGGTAACACGTTTTATATCAACAACTTGTTCTTTTAAATCAAGTTGGTTAGCGTCAATTCGCTTGCTATGCATCCTTTTACCTCCTCCTCATTAAAATTTTAGCCCGGCTTCTCTGGCACCTTCCGCCAGGGCTTTAATTCTTCCATGATAAATGTTTCCGCCTCGATCAAATGTTACCTCTTCTATCCCTTTTTCCAGGGCCTTTTTCGCAACCAATTGGCCGACCAACCTTGCGGATTCGATATTGCCGGTTGATTTGGTCTGATCCTTAATATCCTTTTCCAGGGACGAAGCGGCAACCAATGTTGTTCCTGCTATATCGTCAATCAATTGAGCATAGATGTTTGTCAGGCTTCTGTATACATTTAATCTTGGACGTTGAGGAGTTCCCGTAATTTTATTGCGAGCTCTCTTATGTCTGGTTAATCTTCTGGAGTTCCTACTCTCCTTTTTAAACATCCAATCCACTCCTTTCTCCTCTTTAACCTGTTTTACCTACCTTACGTCTCACTGTTTCACCCGAGTATCTCACACCTTTTCCTTTATACGGCTCAGGTTTCCTGAGTTCCCTGATTTTTGCGGCGTAGTTACCGACCTGTTGTTTATCGATTCCCTTGATTAGGATTTCGGTCTGGGAAGGCACTTCAACCGTTATTCCTTCCGGGTCTTCCATCTCTATGGGGTGGGAAAAACCGAGGTTAAGTACGAGTTTGTTCCCTTGCTTGTTGGCTCTATAACCTACACCCACTAACTCAAGTTTCTTTTCAAATCCCTTGGTTACACCTTCTATCATATTAAACAGAAGGGATCTTGTAAGCCCATGAAGGGATCTGTGCCTTTTGTTATCAGTAGGTCTTATAACATTGATTATATTGTCTTCTATTTCAAATTTCATATCTGTATTTAACTGTTGTCCTAATTGTCCCTTTGCTCCTTTTACAGTCGCAAAGTTCTTTTCGTCTATCTTGACCTCCACACCTTGAGGTATTTCTATCGGTTTAAAACCTATCCTTGACATATTCGCACCTCCTTGTAGTATATCGCCACTACCAGATGTAAGCAATAACCTCTCCGCCGACACCTTCATTTCTGGCTATCTTATCTGTAATTATACCCTTTGAGGTAGAGATAATTGCAATTCCCAATCCACCCAGCACCTTGGGAACCTCATCTTTTTTCGCATATACTCTGAGCCCCGGTTTAGATATCTTTTTAATACCCGTGATTACTTTTTCTTTATTTCTTCCATATTTTAATTGCATTCTGATAATACCTTGTTTCCCGTCCTCTATAATATCAAATCCTCTTATGAAACCTTCCTCAAGAAGAATATTGGCAATTTCTTTTTTCGAATTTGAAGCCGGTATGTCAACAGCTTCATGTTTTGCCATGTTAGCATTTCTTATACGTGTCAACATATCCGCAATCGGGTCTGTCATCGTCATATCTTAACCCTCCTTCCTTAAACTTTACCAACTTGCTTTTCTGACGCCCGGTATTTGGCCTTTGTAGGCTAATTCCCTGAAACAGATACGACAAATACCGAATTTTCTCAGATACGCACGTGGTCTGCCACAAATTCTGCATCTGTTATATTCACGTGTCGAATATTTTTGTTTTCTCTGTTGACTTATTCTAAGTGATTTTCTCGCCACATTTTCCCCTCCTTGTATTATTTTGCAAAAGGCATTCCCATCAGCCTCAGCAATTCTTGACTTTCTTCATCAGTTTTTGCCGTTGTAACAAATACAATGTCCATACCCTGTACCTTTTCTACCTTATCATAATCGACTTCCGGAAAGATCAACTGTTCTTTAACACCTAAAGCATAATTCCCTCTACCATCAAAAGCATTGGGATTGACTCCCCTAAAGTCCCTTACTCTCGGAAGTGCAATATTCAATAATCTATCTGCAAACTCATACATTCTTTTTCCCCTCAAGGTCACTTTAGCACCTACCGGCATTCCTTCACGAAGTTTAAAGTTTGCAACGGATCTTTTTGCCCTCATGACTATAGGTCTCTGTCCTGATATAAGTGCCAATTCGTTGACCGTTGCTTCTATCGCTTTGGGATTCTCCTTGATATCGCCAAAACCCATATTGATTACTATCTTTTCTATCTTTGGAATTTCCATTATACTCTTATATCCGAATTTTTTTATCATAGCAGGAATAACTTCGTTTTCATATATCTCCTTTAATCTAGCCATGCCAAGCGTACCTCCTTTCGTATAGCCTTAATCAATTGTTTCCCCGGTCTTTTTGCTTATTCTTACTTTGTCACCGTTATTTAAAATCTTGTATCCGATTCTGACACCCTGATCAGCCTTTTTATCCCAAAACATAACATTCGATACATGAATTGCAGCTTCCCGCTTAATGATTCCGCCTTGCTGCAGCTGTTGATTCGGTTTTTGGTGTTTGCTTATTATATTTATACCTTCAACGATTACCCTGTCTCTTTTCGGAAACACCTGCAGTACTTTCCCTTTTTTGCCTTTATCTTTTCCGGCTATAACCACTACCGTATCACCTTTTTTGATGCGCATCCAGAACACCTCCTCGACTATAGTACTTCCGGGGCCAACGATACTATTCTCATAAAGTTTTTATCCCTGAGTTCCCTCGCAACCGGTCCGAATATACGTGTACCCGCGAGCTGTCCGTCTTCCCTGATTATAACAGCCGCATTTTCATCGAATTTTATATAGCTTCCGTCTTTTCTCCTGATAGTGCTCTTACTTCTGACTATGACTGCCTGAACAATCTGTCCCTTTTTAACAACTCCGCCCGGCGTTGCACTTTTAACGGAACAAACCACCATATCGCCGATTCCGGCGTATTTTTTTCTTGTTCCACCCAATACACGAATACAAAGCAGTTCTCTTGCCCCGGAATTATCGGCAACTTTAAGACGTGATTCCTGCTGTATCATAATAATACCTCCCTTTGCCACATATACTACTTGGATTTTTCTATAATTTTGACTAGTCTCCATCTCTTGTCTTTAGATAATGGCCTGGTTTCCATAATTCTCACTTTATCGCCTATGCTGCATTCGTTCATTTCGTCATGGGCCTTAAATTTCTTGGTTCTCTTGACTGCTTTTCCATACAGGGGATGAAGAACATGGTCTTCTACCAAAACCGAAATTGTTTTATCCATTTTATCGCTTACAACCCGACCCACTCTTGTCTTTCTCAGGTTTCTTTCCACAAGACCGGCCTCCCTTCTTTGTGAATTTTATATATTACGCCCTTGCCTGCTTCAATTCATTTTCTCTGATAATTGTTTTAACTCTGGCAATGTCTTTGCGAACACCCCTGATTCTCAAGGGATTTTCAAGCTGGCCTGTTGCTAATTGAAAACGTAAATTAAACAATTCACCTTTTAATTCCGCTAATCTCTGATCTAATTCTACATGAGTCATCTCTCTTATATCATCAGTTTTCATTAGCTTCACCACCTTCTAATTCTTGTTCTTTACGTGTTACAAGTTTACATTTAATCGGGAGCTTATGTGCGGCAAGTCTCGTGGCTTCTCTCGCTCTCTCCTCGGAGATACCCGAAAGTTCGAACATAATTCTTCCCGGTTTTACAACTGCTACCCAATGCTCCGGAGCACCTTTACCGGCACCCATACGAGTTTCCGCCGGTTTTTGAGTAACGGGTTTATGGGGGAATATTTTAATCCAAACTTTACCCCCTCTTTTAATATACCTGGTCATCGCAATACGCGCTGCCTCAATTTGGTTCGAAGTAATCCATGCCGGTTCCAGTGCCATCAGACCGTAATCGCCATATGCAATGGTGTTTCCCCTCTGGGCCTTTCCCTTCATCTTTCCTCTCTGCTCTTTTCTATGCTTTACTTTTTTAGGCATTAACATGAACTATTCCTCCTTCCCGAAGGGCACTACATTTATTTGGCTTCTTCTTTGCCCCTTATATTTTTATTACTGCCTTTTTGAACTTCTTTACTGTCGGAATCCGTTCTTCCGTTAGTGGGAAGTATTTCACCCTTGTTTATCCAAACCTTTATCCCTAATTTACCGTAGGTAGTGTCTGCTTCGGCAAATCCGTAATCTATGTCTGCCCTCAATGTTTGTAACGGCACACTTCCTTGACTGTATCCTTCGGTACGCGCCATTTCAGCTCCGCCGACCCTGCCTGATGTCGATACCTTGATACCTTTTGCACCGACCCTCATGGCTCTTTGCATAGCCTGTTTCATTGCTCTTCTGAAGGAAATTCTTCTTTCAAGTTGAAAAGCGATATTTTCGGCCACTAGCTGTGCATCTATATCCGGGCTTTTTACTTCAATTACATTTACCGATACACTCTTGCCTGTCAGTTTTTCGAGATCTTTTCTCAGTTCTTCAACACCTTGGCCACCCTTACCGATGACCATCCCGGGTTTTGCCGTATAAACATTTATCTTAACTCTGTTGTTAGCCGCTCTTTCTATTCCGATTTTAGAAATTCCGGATAAAAACAGTCTCTTTTTAACAAATTGGCGTATATTATTGTCCTCTATAAGAAGATCGCCAAAATCTCTTTTGTTGGCATACCATTTTGTGTCCCAATCCTTAATTATACCGACACGCAATCCATGTGGATTTACTTTTTGACCCATTCTTTTCCCTCCTTAGTTTTATTTTTCTTTCAATACAACTCCAATATGACTGGTTCTTTTTCTTATCCTTGCCGCGCGGCCAAAAGCCCTCGGTCTGTATCTTTTCATCGTAGGGCCTTGATTTGCATGTATTTCGGAAATATATAGATTATCCGCATCCATATTATGATTGTTTTCAGCATTTGCTACGGCGGACTTTACCAATTTTTCAATGACCGTAGCCGCTCCTCTCGGGGTATATTTTAAAATCGCCAATGCTTCATCAACTTTTTTACCTCTCACAAGATCGGCCACTAATTGTACTTTTCTGGGCGCAATTCTTACATGCCTGACAATCGCTTTCGCTTCCACAACACCTGCCTCCTTCCTCAACAAAAAATTTAGCCTTCTTCTTTCAGCTGTTTTCTTCTGGTTGTTTTTTCGATATCCCCATGTCCTCTATAGGTTCTTGTTAGAGCGAATTCCCCAAGTTTATGTCCTACCATATCTTCTGTAACATATACGGGAATGTGTCTTCTTCCGTCATGAACAGCAATTGTATGACCGATCATTTGCGGGAAAATTGTGGATGCCCTGGACCATGTCTTGATTACCCTTTTTTCATTTTTTTCGTTCATTTCTTCTATCTTCCTGAGAAGTCCTTTATGGACAAAAGGTCCTTTTTTTGATGATCTGCTCATTAACCTTCCTCCCTTCGATAACTCATCGAATACAGCACGATCCTATTTTTTTCTCCTGGATACAATGAATTTGTTTGAATCCTTATTTTTGTCACGGGTTTTAAATCCGATTGCAGGTTTACCCCATGGTGTAACAGGAGCCGGCATTCCGATAGGCGCCTTGCCTTCTCCTCCGCCGTGTGGATGATCGACAGGATTCTTAGCGGAACCCCTAACCGCAGGTCTTCTACCCAAATATCTGCTTTTACCCGCTTTTCCGATAGTAATATTTTCGTGGTCCAAGTTACCGACCTGGCCCACCGTCGCTTTGCAACGCGATAAAATATATCTGACCTCACCTGATGGCAACCTTACCAAGGCATATTTGCCCTCCTTTGCCATCAATTGGGCTGTATTCCCTGCTGCTCTGACAAGCTGACCACCCTTTCCGGGCTTCATCTCTATATTATGAATATGTGTACCGACAGGTATATTTTGAAGCGGCAATGCATTACCCGTCCTAATATCCGCACTCGGGCCGGACTCCAACATATCTCCTACCTTTAAACCGTTCGGAGCGATGATGTATCTCTTTTCCCCGTCAACATAATGAAGCAGTGCGATATTGGCCGACCTGTTCGGATCATATTCTATACTTGCGACCTTTGCCGGTACTCCGTCTTTATCTCTTTTAAAATCAATAATCCTATAATGCCTCTTTTGCCCGCCGCCCCTATGGCGTATGGTTGTTCTTCCATGTGCATTCCTGCCACCACTTTTTTTGAGGGGACTCAACAATGACTTTTCCGGTTCTGTTTTGGTTATTTCTTCAAAAGTTGAAACTGTCATCTGTCTTCTAGCTGGTGAAGTGGGTTTCAGTTTTCTAATAGGCATCTCGGTTTCCCTCCTTCTTATTTCAGTTTGGCTAATTACATACCTTCGAAGAATTCAATCTCTTTACTCTCCGGTGTCAGTTTTACAATAGCCTTTTTCCAATCAGCACGTTTTCCTTGTTTCGCGCCCATTCTCTTCACTTTACCTACCATGTTTATGGTATTTACTTTATCTACCTTTACATCAAATATCTTTTCAACAGCCTGTTTGATCTCCACCTTGTTGGCTCTTCTATCAACAGCAAACGTATATTTTTTATCCACCATTTCATTCATGCTGGTTTCGGTAATTATCGGTTTTATGATAACATCATGTGGATTTGTCACTACGCGTACACCTCCTCCACTTTTTGAACGGCATCCTTTGTGATGATGAATTTATCGTATTTTAAAATATCATACACATTCAATGTGTTGACCGATGTTGTCTTGATCCCGGGGATATTTCTCGCAGATTTAATAACCGCCTCATCTTTTCCATTTATCACTATAAGGGCCTTTTTATCTATACCCAGGTTTTTCAAGATATTTGCCATCTCTTTTGTCTTTGGTGCCCATATATTTAATTTATCTAGCACTATGATTTCATCGTTATTTACCTTTGAGGTCAGCGCGGATTTCATAGCTAATTTTCTTACTCTTTTAGGGAGTTTATAACTATAGTCTCTGGGTTTTGGCGCAAATGTAACACCGCCGCCGATCCATATCGGGGAACGAATGCTCCCTACACGTGCTCTACCTGTTCCTTTTTGCCTCCAAGGCTTTTTCCCGCCACCCCTCACTTCGGCTCTTGTCTTTGTTGATTGGGTTCCTTGTCTTTTGTTTGCCAATTGATTTTTGACGGCTTCATGCAATGCGTACTCGTTTACCTCTATTCCAAACACATTATCACTCAGTTCAATTTCGCCGACCTGATCTCCTGAAATATTATATATAGTTACCTTAGGCATCTTGGTTCCTCCTTCCCCTTGCCGGATTATTTATTTTGCTTGGTATCTCCACTGATTGTTACTAAACCCTTTTTGGGCCCCGGAACCGCGCCTTTTACAATCAACAGGTTCCTTTCAACATCTACCTTAACAACCTCGAGATTTCTGACAGTTACTTTTTTGTTACCCATCTGTCCCGGCAATTTCTTACCTTTGAATACTTTTCCCGGGGAAGCTGCTCCCGCCATAGCACCCGGCCCCCTGTGATATCTGGAACCATGACTCATGGGTCCTCTGGCCTGGCCATGTCTTTTGATGTTACCCTGAAATCCTTTCCCTTTGGAGACCCCTGAAGCGTCAACTTTGCTCCCTACCTTAAAGAGATCCGCTTTCAATTCCTGACCGACAGTAAATTCCTCGACGTTTCCTACCCTGAATTCTCGCAATATTCTTTTCGGAGTAACGCCCGCTCTGTCAAGATGACCTTTCTGCGGCATATTAAGGGCTTTTTCCTTAACGTCCTCATAGCCCACCTGTATGGCATTGTATCCATCTGTTTCTACAGTCTTTATTTGTGTTACAACATTTGAAGCTACATCAATCACCGTTACCGGGATAACGAGTCCTGTTTCGTCAAACACTTGGGTCATTCCGATTTTTCTTCCGATTAAACCTTTCATATCTACACCTCCTATTGATCTTACAGCGGATTAGCGCATACTAATCATACTAAGAATAGGATGAATCCATCTTCATATCCTAGTCCTAACCAATTTATAACTTAATTTCGATATCTACCCCTGCCGGCAGATCCAGTCTCATAAGCGAATCTACGGTTTTTGGCGTCGGTTTTAAAATATCGATCAATCTTTTGTGTGTCCTCATTTCAAATTGTTCCCTGGCATCCTTATATTTATGAACAGCCCTCAAAATAGTGATGATTTGCTTCTCCGTCGGCAACGGTACCGGACCGGAGACTTCCGCGCCACTTCTCTTGGCTGTTTCGATAATTCTTTCGGCAGACTGATCCAACACTTTGTGATCATATGCCTTTAATCTGATTCTGATTTTTTGGTTGCCCTTGGCCATTTAGTTCCCTCCTTCTACATACCATCTGTTACCCTTTGTGTCCCTATCGAATTGTCCTTTCGGATGCATGTAAATTTAGAAGAAGAGGGTCCTCTTCTTCTAAACCTATGGCATAATATCCGTCATTTTTTGATTATTCAACAATGGAGGTTACTACCCCCGCTCCTACTGTTCTTCCGCCTTCACGGATAGCAAATCTGAGCCCTTCTTCGATGGCTATCGGATAGATGAGTTCTATCTCCATTGTGATGTTGTCTCCGGGCA
>JAAYPJ010000155.1 GCA_012519835.1 Clostridiales bacterium
AATTGTAGTATTTTTCATTGGAATAAGCTGTAGGAATTATTCATATTCGAAACTAAATGAACGTGTATTGTTATATTAAATTTTATTAGATAACTGGGCTTATATTAGCGACGCACTTTTAGACAACCACGACATACATTTAAACACCTGCATAATAACAGGCGGCCAAAGGCCGCCTTCTGCTCATTTAAATTTAAATAATTTCTATTTTTTTAATGCAATGATAACCTTTCTATAGGGTTCCTCCCCCTCACTGTATGTCTGTATAAAAGGATTGCCTTGCAGACTGGCGTGAATAATCCTCCGCTCGTAGGGGTTCATAGGTTCTAAGGCTATGGTTTTGCCGAGTTTGCGTACCTTGTTAGCCATTTTGCTCGCTAGTCTTACCAATGTGTCCTCTCTCTTTTTCCTATAGTTTTCCGTATCCACAAATACTTTGACGTATTTGTCGCTATTTTTGTTTACCACCAGATTTAACAAATATTGTATGGAATCCAATGTTTGGCCTCTTCGTCCAATAATTATACCCATATTCGGACCTTCTATATTTACCAATAATATATCGTTTTTTTGCTCAATATCCATGGTTACTTCCATTTCCATCGCTCTAAACAAATTTTCCAGGAATGCTTTTGCACTGTCTTCAGGCCTATTTACCATAGTTAACCGTACCTTTGCCGGTTTCGATCCTATGATACCAAAAAACCCCTTGCTAGGTAGTTCGAGTATTTTTACATCTACCTGTTCCCTTTCTGTATCCAACTCCCTTAATCCCTGAGCAATGGCCTCTTCAACCGTTTTTCCCGTCGACTCTAACAACTTCATATTATTCCTCCTTTAATTTTACCCGAGGCCCTCTAATTGCAAGTTGTTGAACTGTTTGAAATACATTACTGATCACCCAATATAGTGTAAGACCTGCCGGAAGCTTTATTCCCCACCAAAAAATCATAATCGGCATAAAATACGTCATTATCTTTTGATTTTGATCGGTAGGAGCTCCTGTAGACATAGTCGCTGAAGATAAATATGTTGTTAATCCCGCCAACAAAGGTAATCCCCACAAAAACGGATCCGGTTTCGCTAAGTTAGATAACCACAAAAAACCGGTGTCTATAGTTTTGTAAACCGCTTCAGATTCAAAAACATATTTGGCCGGTTCTCTTAAGGCAGCAAATAACCCGACAAGAATCGGAATCTGAATCAATAAGGGAAGGCATCCTCCAAAAGGACTGATTTTATGTTTTTTATATAACTCCAGAATCTTAACATTTAATTGTTCTTTATCATTTTTATATTTTTCCTGTAATTTTTTTAATTCAGGTTGTATTTCGTTTATTTCCCTCACCGATCTGGTCTGTTTCAGTGTTAAGGGGATGGTTAATAGTTTCACTACTACGGTAAATAATATTATGGATAATCCGTAATTATTTGTCAAATCAAATATTAATTTTAACAGTGCACCCAATGGTTTCGCCAGTGCATTCAAATTCAAAACCCCCAATACATATTAGTATGTTATTTAATAGGATCGTATCCTCCAGGGTGAAAGGGATGACATTTTAATATTCTTCTTAAAACCAAGTAACTTCCCTTAAAAACACCATACTTTTCATAAGCCAACAGGCTATATTGTGAACAAGTAGGGTAAAATCTACAACTAGGCTTTTTTAGAGGGGATATATATTTCCTATATAATTTAATTAAAAAGATAAACATTTTAGACATTATCTTATTCTCCAGCATCCTATGACCTTTTTACTAATTTCATTTTCTTAAACAGATGTAGCATGGCACTTTCTATTTCCTTGTAAGTAGCTTTTGATGCCATATCCCTTGCTACAAATATAATATCATATCCCGGCAATATTCTTTTTTCATTTAAACGATAGCTTTCTCTCAACAACCTCTTTACACGATTTCTTATAACACTTTTTCCTATTTTTTTAGAAACGGTAAAACCTGTTCTATTATATCCATATTTATTTTCTAAAATATAGATAACAAGTAATCTGTTCGCCATCGATTTCTTTTTTTGATAGACTTTCCTGAAGTCCTCATTTTTTCTCAACCTGTTGATGGCCTTCATTATACTGTCTTCACCAAACCTTTCTAACTACAGAAAAAGGCCACAAGTGCGGCCTATGCAGTCAGTCTTTTCCTTCCCTTTGCCCTGCGGTTTTTTATTATCCTCCTGCCGGAACTTGTCAACATTCTTTTTCTGAAACCGTGTTCCTTGGACCTTTGCCTTCTCTTTGGTTGATATGTCCTCTTCACAAAATACACCCCCTTCAAGTACTTATAAGGTACTGTTTTATAATTTATAAAAATTTAAATTGTTTTTAAATACACTTACTAATAAATTATATCTACATTGCCCATCCCTGTCAAGAAAAACCTAATCGCCCAATATGTGAATAACAATATGCACAAAAAATTTAAATTGTAAGTATCCTTATTAGCTATTGAAACCTTCTTTGTTATTTGTTATTATTTATATACCTGTTGATAATATATGAAAAAAAGCTAACATTATCCATAGTTATTCACAATGTGTGGATAACTATGTGAGTAACTTGTAATTTTTTAGTATAATTTATAATTTCTAGTTTAGTTTTCTTCTTTATTTATGTGTATATTATTTTTTGCACAATGTGAATAGTTGCGTTCTTTTATATTTTATTTTTTATTAGTATATCTATCCACATCTTTATATATAAACAATGTTGATTAAAATTATTATCCTATTTTATTTTTATTTTACGTCTTTCTGTGAATAAACCCGGGATAACTTTTTTATGTATTAAAATTATTACAGACAGGAGGCATTTTTATGCAAGATGAATTACCTCAGATCTGGGAAAAAACACTGGGCCTTATAAAGCCGGAACTGACAGAAGTAAGTTTCAGTACTTGGATTAAACCTATAGAACCCATTTTTTTAAAGGATGACAAAATAATTCTGGGGGCATCTAACATTTTTGCAAAGGATATCCTCGTTTCACGCTATACAACCCTTATAGCAAACGCTATTAATCAAATAACTTCCAATAAATATAAAGTTGAATTTATAGTACCTTCTGAAGAAAAACCAATATCTTTTAAAGAAAAAAATAACTCTGATCTGTCCTCACCGGCGGAAACTTCTTCTTTAACTAATCTCAATCCCAGATATACCTTTGATACATTTGTTATAGGAAACAGTAACAGGTTCGCACATGCAGCTTCCGTAGCAGTTGCGGAATCTCCGTCCAAGGCCTATAATCCTTTATTCATATATGGAGGGGTAGGATTGGGAAAGACTCATTTAATGCATGCTATCGGAGATTATATTTTACAAAATAATCCAAAAACAAAGGTGGTTTATGTTTCCTCTGAAACATTTACAAACGAATTGATCAACTCTATTCGTGACGACCGGAACGTGGATTTTCGAAATCGCTATCGCACGATGGATGTCCTTTTAATAGACGATATTCAATTCATAGCCGGCAAGGAGAGGACCCAAGAAGAATTTTTCCATACATTTAACACGCTCCATGAATCAAACAAACAGATTATCATCTCAAGTGACAGACCTCCAAAAGAGATTCCTACATTGGAAGATCGTCTGAGATCGCGCTTTGAATGGGGGCTTATTGCAGATATTCAACCGCCTGATTTGGAAACCAGGATTGCTATTTTACGCAAAAAGGCACAGATAGAAAATGTAGAAATTCCTAACGAAATAATGGTACATATTGCTAAAAAAATTCAATCCAACATCAGAGAGCTAGAAGGGGCCCTGATAAGAATAATTGCCTATTCTTCATTGACAAATAGTGAAATCACTGTAGAACTGGCCAGTGAAGCTTTAAAAGAGTTATTTTCATCTAAGGCCAGGGAACTCAATGTTGATCTGATTAAGGAAACCGTATCTGCCCAGTTTAATATCAAAATGGAAGATTTTAATTCTAAAAAACGGACAAGGGCCATTGCTTATCCGAGACAAATAGCGATGTATCTGTGCAGGGAACTGACGGACTTGTCTTTGCCTAAGATTGGCGAAGAATTTGGGGGTAGGGACCATACTACTGTAATACATGCCTATGACAAAATAACAAACGATATTGAGAACGATACGGGTTTTAAAGAAAAAATTGAAACCATAATCAAAGAATTGAAAAGTGAATAAATTATCAACAAAGCGAGTGCATACATTGTTAATAACTATTTGTTTTTCATTTATCTCTCCTTTTGTTGATAACTGATGCATAGTTTTGAACATCTTATTAATACCTGTATTTATTCAAAATTCAAGGTTTTATGGCCTTATTCACATAATCACAGCGCCTACTACTATTACTACTAATTGTTGTTATTATATATATATTAAAAAAAAAGGAGGTTATCCACAAATGAAGTTTTTTTGCAATTCAAGAGCATTGCTATATGGTATATCTATAGTTCAAAAAGCTGTATCCTCGAAAAGCACATTACCTATATTAAAAGGAATTTATATAAAGGCTTTTGATCAGAATTTACGTCTTATCACTACAGATATGGAATTAGGTATAGACCATATTATGGATGCCAATGTTATAGAGAAGGGATCTGTAGTAGTGGATGCCCGGCTGTTTGGTGAGATAATCAGGAGACTGCCTGACTCTGAAGTAGAAATATCTTTAAAAGATAATAGTGAGCTCCTCATCAGATGCGGCCCTATTAAATTTAATATTTTAAGTTATAATCCTTCTGAATTTCCGGAACTTCCTAAAATTAAAGAGGAACAGGTATATGAAATTTCACAGAAATTATTTAAGGATATGATCCGTCAAACCATATTTGCCACTGCGGAAGATGAAACCAGACCCATATTGACCGGAGCACTCATAGAGATAGAAAAAAACATGTTGAACATGGTAGCCTTAGACGGGTATAGAGTAGCCCTGAGGAAGGGTAAAATAGAATCACAAACGGATAACAAGGTAGTAATCCCGGGTAAGACACTAAATGAGGTCAATCGCATCATGAGCGGGGAAGAGGATGAAAAGGTAAAAATCTCTCTCACAAGCAATCATGCACTGTTTACAATAGATAATACAAAGCTGATATCAAGACTTTTAGAAGGGGAATTTATTAATTATAATCAGATAATTCCGAAGGAATTTAAGTCAAAGGTCAAAATTGAGACCGAACAGTTACTGGATGGTATAGAAAGGGCATCCTTGCTTGGCAGGGAAGGACATAACAATCTGGTCAAATTTACTATTAAGGACGATGAAATAACAATTGATTCCAGTTCCGAATTGGGCAACGCACATGAAAAAATCGGGATAGAACTCGAGGGTGAAGATTTACAGATCGCTTTTAATTCCAGATATTTAATAGACGCACTGAGGGTGATAGATGATGATATTATTTATTTGGAATTCACAACAAACCTAAGTCCGGGAATTATAAAACCGTCCACCAATGACAATATAATTTATTTGGTTTTACCTGTAAGATTAGCATCCTATTAATTATGAGCCCAGCAAGTTGCTGGGTTTCTATTTTGGTCGGAAAAGTATATAATTAAGTGAGGAGTAAAGTTATGCAGACAAGAAGGCAAATCGATATAAAAGGCGAATATATCAAACTGGATCAGTTATTAAAATTGGCAGGTATGGTCTATAGCGGGGGACATGCTAAATTTGTGATACTCAGTGGTGATGTTAAAGTAAACGGACAAACAGTTGTCCAAAGGGGTAAAAAAATCAGGGCAGGGGACAAGGTGACCTATAAAAATATAGAGATGGAAATTGTAAACTAGTCCATTCAAAATATTTATATATCGCACACCCATTAAGGTTTGAAATTTTAGTAGTGCTAAGATTAAGGTTATAAACAACAGTTCAACGATGGTTCAACAACCGTTCCAAGGAGGGGTCGCAGGGTGATAATTGAAGAACTCAGGATAATTAATTTTAGAAATTATGAAAATACTCACTTAAATTTTCACCCGAAACTCAATATTTTTGTGGGAGACAATGCGCAAGGTAAAACCAATTTGATCGAAGCCATGTATTTATGTGCTGCAGGTAAGTCTTTTAGGACCAGTAGGAACAGGGAAATGATAAATGTTGAAAAACAGCAGGCCTATGTTCAGGTAAAATTAAAAAAAAAATACAGTGACGTAAATATAGAAATAGGGTTAGGTATAAACAATAAGGACGTCAAGGTCAACAAAATTTGTTTGACTAAAATAGGGGAATTGTTTGGCAATCTGAATATAGTTTTGTTTTCACCCGAGGATCTGAAGCTTGTAAAAGGAGGGCCCGGTGAACGCAGAAGGTTTATGGATCGTGAAATTTCCCAGATATTTGCTAAATACTATTATATTCTGGGTCAATATAATAAAATACTTCAACACAGGAACAGATTGCTAAAAGATAACAAAAAAAGGATTTTAGATTTAGAAGTGTGGAACGAACAATTGGCTGTGGCCGGGGCATGGATCATCTTCTACAGAAGAAACTTTATAAAAAAGATAAATTTGTTGGCCAAATTGATGCACAGGAGGATTACGGGGTCTACCGAAACGTTGGAAATCATATATGATTCCGATGTCAAAATTGAAAAAGATGATGGGGTAAATCGGATTAAGGAAAATATATTAAAAAAGCTCGAAAACAGTATAAATATAGACAAAAAAAGAGGTTTAACGACCACAGGACCCCATAGAGATGATATAATATTAATGATAGATGAATTCGACGTCAGGAATTATGGCTCCCAAGGTCAACAACGGACGGCGGTTCTTTCTTTGAAACTGGCCGAAATAGAGTTGATCAAGGGTGAAGTGGGAGAATATCCGGTTTTATTGTTGGATGATGTGATGAGTGAGTTGGATTTAAAAAGGCAAAAATACTTGATCAATAATTTAAAAAATGTTCAAACATTTATTACAACCACAATGATAAGTCATGTAAAAGGAACAGATCCAAAGGATAGAATGGTTTTTAATATATCGAAAAGACAAGCAGATAATATAAAATAATTATAGGAGAGATAGATGAGATATTTGGGAAAATAGGCCAGCTTCTATTATTGCTACAAGATGGTTATAATAGATAAATGTGCTAGTATATATGGGGGGATTTGAATGTTTCTTCATCTGGGTAAAAATATGGCTGTCCGCAAAAAGGATATAATAGCTATTTTAGATATAAAATCCATATTGAATTCAAAGATTAACAGAGAATTCCTGGAGATGTGTAAAGAAGAAGGTTTTATCAGCGAAACCTTAAATGATAAATTACGTTCTTTTATTATTGTAAGAATGGTTAAAGATAGAAATGTATGTGAAATTAAAATTTACTGTTCACCTATTTCTGCCCTTACATTACAAAAAAGGGCTAATTTTATAAAATAGTAATTTTGGTGGGAGGTTGAATATGGGAAATAGGCAAGTACAAGAATATAGTGCGGATCAAATACAAGTTTTAGAAGGTTTGGATCCTGTAAGAAAAAGACCCAGTATGTATATAGGTACAACAGGGCCGAGGGGTTTACACCATCTGGTTTATGAGGTTGTTGACAACAGTATAGATGAGGCTTTAGCAGGTTATTGTGATGTCATCAATGTGATTATAAATCACGATAATTCTATAGAGGTGAACGATAACGGAAGGGGTATTCCGGTAGAAACCCATCCTCAAACAGATAAATCTACCCTGGAGACAGTACTCACCATGCTTCACGCCGGAGGAAAGTTCGGCGGTGGGGGCTATAAAGTCTCCGGTGGATTGCATGGTGTCGGGGTTGCTGTTGTTAATGCCCTTTCGGAGTATTTGGAGGCTGTTGTTAAAATAGATGGTAAGGTTTATTGGCAGAGATATGAAAGGGGTAATCCCCTGTCAGACATAAAGTTAATAGGAGAGACCAAAGAGAAGGGGACTTCAATAATATTCAGGCCCGATACAGAAATATTTGAAGAAGTAGTTTTTGAATATGAAACATTGGAATACCGTCTGAGGGAGTTAGCTTTTTTAAACAAAGGTATAAGAATTACCCTTACAGATAAAAGAGCGGAAAAAGAAAGAGAAGAAACATTTCATTATAACGGAGGAATAAGGGAATTTATCAAATATTTAAACAAAAATAAAAAACCGATCCATAATAAAATAATATATTTTGAAAGAGAAAAAGACGACAATATGTTGGAAGTAGCTATGCAATATACAAATGCATATTCTGAAAATATCTTCAGTTATGCAAACAACATAAATACCCAAGAAGGCGGAACTCACCTCAGCGGATTTAGATCGGCTTTGACCAGGGTATTGAACGAATATTCCAGAAAGAACGGATTTTTGAAGGAAAAAGACGCAAATTTCATAGGGGAAGACATAAGGGAAGGACTCACGGGTATTATCTCCGTCAAACTCATGGAGCCGCAATTTGAAGGACAGACAAAGACAAAATTAGGAAACAGTGAAATAAGAAGCTTTGTTGAAAGCAGTGTATCGGAAGCATTAGGGGCCTTCTTGGAAGAAAATCCGGCAGAAGCGAAAATTATTGTGGAGAAATCTTTATTGTCTCAACGAGCCAGGGATGCCGCCAGAAAAGCCAGGGAATTGACAAGGAGAAAAAATGTGCTTGAAAGCTCCGCTCTTCCCGGAAAATTATCGGATTGCTCGGAAAAAGATCCCGCATTGAGTGAGATTTATATAGTGGAAGGGGATTCTGCAGGTGGCAGTGCAAAAGAGGGCAGGGACAGACATATACAGGCCATACTGCCGTTGAGGGGAAAAATATTAAATGTTGAAAAAGCGAGATTGGACAAAATGTTAAATTCCGCTGAAATCAGAGCTATGATCACCGCATTCGGCACCAGCATAGGTGAGGAATTCGATATAGACAAACTCAGATATCATAAAATAGTAATCATGACCGACGCGGATGTGGACGGTGCTCATATAAGGACGTTGTTGCTTACTTTTTTATTCAGACATATGAGGCCCCTGATAGACAGAGGACACGTATATATCGCACAACCGCCTCTATACAGACTCAAGAAGGGTAAAACAGAAGAATATGCTTATTCAGAAGAAGAATTACAGGAAAAGGTAGAAGAAATAGGCGGAAATATAGAAATCCAGAGGTATAAAGGACTCGGAGAAATGAACCCGGGACAGCTATGGGATACTACAATGAATCCCGAAACAAGGACGTTTTTACAAGTTACCGTGGAGGATGCCGCCAGGGCGGATGACATATTTACCACTTTGATGGGTGATAAAGTAGAACCGAGACGTGAATTTATAGAACAGAATTCAAAATTAGTTACAAATCTGGATGTATAGTAAGGAGTGTGGCAATGGGTAAAATAATTCCTGTAAATATAGAAAAAGAGATGAAAAGGTCCTATATAGACTATGCTATGAGTGTTATTGTAGGAAGGGCTTTGCCAGATGTCAGAGACGGGTTAAAACCCGTCCATAGAAGAATATTATATGCAATGATGGAATTGGGTTTGACACCTGATAAATCCTATAGAAAATCTGCACGTATCGTGGGGGATGTTTTAGGTAAATATCATCCCCATGGAGATACTGCGGTATATGATGCAATGGTGCGTTTGGCCCAAACTTTTTCGACGAGATATTTGCTTGTGGACGGGCAGGGCAACTTCGGTTCCGTAGATGGAGACAGTCCGGCAGCTATGCGTTATACAGAAGCAAAACTCACAAGATTATCCATGGAAATGCTCAAAGACATCAATAAAGAAACGGTGGACTACAAGCCGAATTTTGATGAATCTTCAAATGAACCGATAGTATTGCCAAGTAAGTTTCCAAATTTACTTGTCAACGGATCCAGCGGTATTGCTGTAGGTATGGCAACTAATATTCCGCCTCATAATCTGAGTGAAACGATAGACGGTGTTGTTGCTCTGATAGATGACAGTGAAGCGGATATAAATGATATTATGAAACATATAAAAGGACCGGACTTTCCGACCGGTGCCGCTATTATGGGAAAAGAGGGCATAAGGTCGGCGTATGAAACAGGCAGAGGTATAATCAAAGTGAGGGCGAAGGCAAAGATAGAAGAAACCGGCAAAGGAAGACAACAGATTATTGTCACAGAGATACCGTATCAGGTAAATAAAGCCAGGTTGGTCGAAAGAATAGCCGAATTGGTAAGGGATAAAAAAATAGAGGGTATTTCGGATTTAAGAGATGAAAGCGATAGAACCGGAATGCGAATTGTAATAGAGTTAAGACGGGATGTAAACGCTAACATTGTGCTCAACCAATTGTACAAGAATACCCAAATGGAAGATACATTCGGCATTATTATGTTGGCTATAGCAAACGGCGAACCCAGGGTACTGAATTTGAAGGAGATGTTGGTTCATTACCTGGATCATCAAAAAGAGATAATAACACGTAGAACACAATTTGACTTAAGTAGGGCCGAGGAAAGGGCACATATACTGGAAGGGTTAAAAATTGCACTGGATAATTTGGATGAAGTGATTAAGCTCATAAGAGGTTCAAAAGATGGACAGGTAGCTAAAGCAGGTCTGGTAGAAAGGTTCAATTTATCCGAAAAACAGGCACAGGCAATTTTGGATATGAGACTTCAAAGGCTTACCGGTCTTGAAAGAGAAAAGATAGAGGAAGAGTACGAAGAAACAATAAAATTAATAAGTTATTTAAGTGAAATATTGGCCAACAAAAGGTTAGTGCTCAATATAATCAAAGAAGAATTGCTGGAGATAAAGGCAAAATATGGGGACAACAGAAAAACTCAAATTGTTTCCAAATTTGAAAAGATAAACGTGGAGGACATGATTGAGGAAGAGGATGTGGTCATCACTTTGACCCATTTCGGATACATCAAACGGCTCCCTGTCGATACCTATAAGAGCCAAAAACGCGGTGGCAAGGGGATAGCAGGTCTTGTTACGAGGGAAGAGGATATTGTTGAAAATTTGATTATATCGTCATCCCATGATTATTTGTTGATCTTTACCAATCTGGGTAAAGTTTACAAGTTAAATGTTTATGAAATACCTGAAGCGAGAAGACAAGCAAAGGGAACCGCAATAGTTAATTTGATTCCCCTTGGGGCCGGTGAAACAATTGCGGCCACAATCCCTGTAGACAGGGAATGGAATGCAAAATATTTGATATTGGCTACCAAAAATGGCATTATTAAAAAGACTCGATTGGACCAATTTGAAAATACCAGAAAAACCGGGTTGGTGGCTATCAGTATCAGAGAAGACGATGAATTGATCAAGGTGGATTTGATAGATGAAAATAAAGAAATAATTTTGGTTACGGCCGAAGGGATGTCTATCAGATTTAAAGAGAGTGATGTGAGGAGCACGGGCAGAACCGCTATGGGTGTGAAAGGGATAAATCTGTCACCGAATGATTATGTCGTCTCAATGGAGGTTGTGCAGGAAAATACGGATCTGTTGGTGGTCAGTGAAAACGGTTTTGGGAAAAGGACAGACGTAAACGAATATCGTGTGCAAAAGAGGGGCGGTAAAGGTGTAAAGACCTATAATGTGACCAAAAAGACAGGATATCTGGTAGGCGCCAAGGTAGTAACCGAAGAGGACGAGGTATTACTGATAAATAACGATGGGACTATAATAAGACTGGAAGTAGGCAATATATCGAAGTTAGGCAGAAATACCAGAGGCGTTATTCTCATGAAGACCGAAGAAGGTCAATTCATAGTTTCTATAGCATTGATGTTGGAACATGAAGGAAACAACGGATAAACTATTTATTTATAACCATTGGTCTAAGTCTCAAAAATTTGGTATAATGGAAAAACGAAATATCAGGTCAATATGTTTAATCAAACGAAAAAGGGGGATAAATACTATGTCACTGCAAATAAGAAAAGATTTTGATAACAAAAATAATCACTGGCTTGTTGAGTTGGAGGGAGAAATCGATGTATATACGGCAGGACAACTCAAGGAAGTCTTTAAATTTATTATAGGAGAAAAAAAAGAAGACATAAAAATAGATGCCGACAAATTGGAATACATTGATAGCACAGGATTGGGGATACTGATTGGTGCGCTGAAAAGATTGAAGCAGGAAGATAAAGATATAATTATTTCTAATATTAGACCGAATGTAGGAAAATTATTAAAAATTACAGGACTGGATAAAGTCTTTATTATCGAGGGGTGAAGATTTGGTGACAATATCTGATAAAAAGGAGCAAAATAAAATGAATGTAAACCAGGGTGACGAGATCAGGTTATCTATTCCAAATAAACCCGAATATGTAGGGGTTGTAAGATTAACCGTAGCTGCCATTGCCAGCCGAATCGGATTCGATATCGAAAAAATAGAAGATATGAAAATTGCCGTTTCCGAAGCATGTAATAATGCGATCACCCATGGATGCAGGTGTTGTAAGGAAGGAGAGTACAACATAAATTTTGTTTTAACCGAGGAAAAAATAACGATCTCTGTCTGTGACGAGGGAGAGGGCTGTCTATTAGAAAATATAAAAGAACCGAATTTTAGCAAACCTAAAGAAGGAGGGTTGGGTCTTTTTATTATAAAATCCCTTATGGACGATGTGGAAATTAAATCAGAGAAAGGCAAAGGGATGATGATAAGAATGATAAAATATTTAGGGGATGATATTTGATGAGGATTGCAGCAGAGGTTGAGAAGGTTGATGTTATTCCAAACAAAAATAAACCCCTCGAAAAACTGACGGAAAAAGAACTTTTTAATGAATATGCTATCACTAAAAACATTAAAGTTAGAAATGAATTGATAAATAGGTATTTATATATTGCGGAAATTTTATCTAAGAAATTTTTAAATAAAGGCATAGAATATGAAGATATCTTCCAGGTTGCCTCATTAGGATTGATTTATGCGATTGAAAGATTTGATGTAAATAGGGGTTTTGAATTTTCCAGTTTTGCTACGCCTACTATTATCGGAGAAATCAAAAAATACTTTAGGGACAAAGGGTGGTCTATCAAGGTCCCCAGGGGAATACAGGAATTGTCTAAAAAAATTAATGTGGCCAAAGGCACACTTCAACAGGCATTACAAAGAACACCCACAATAAAAGATATAGCCGAATATCTGAATCATACAGAAGAGGAAGTAATAGAAGCAATGGAAGCCAGCCAAGTTTATACTTCCAGGTCCTTGGATTTGACATATGACAGTGACGGTGAAAACAAGGACATACAGTTATTGGATATTATAGGAGAGATAGACAGACGATTTGACGAAATTGAAAACAAGGATTTCTTAGAGAAGGCGATGCAAAAATTAAATGAGGTTGAAAAAAAGGTATTAAAAGATAGATTTTTTAAGAACAAGACACAAATGGAAGTTGCAAAGGAATTACAGGTTTCACAAATGACTATTTCCAGAATGGAAAAACGTATTATAGAAAAATTTAGAGTAGAGCTTAAGAAGAGCATGGAATAAAAAAACAATATAAATTAGGAAGGAATTTAGGAAAAAATGTAGAAGTTATTTATAGCAATAAAATATAGCAAGATGAGAACATAGCAAGACAAGGATAAATTATTCTGAAAAATATAACCTTTTAGGAACAGGGTTTTAAATTTAATAAATTGGAGGGGGTGAAATCATGTATGCGAACAAGGTCATAAAATTAGATGAATATAGAAGAAAAAAAATAAAACAGAAAGATATACGTCATATAAATAGATCAAAAGACCCGGAGGAAGATGATCGCAAGAATACCTTTAACCTGTTCATGCGGGTATTGTCAACCATAAGGGAAGAATCCTACTAAACTGTTTTATTTTATCATAGAGTGTATGCCATATATCAGCAATGCTCCAAATATCCCACTTTGGTGATTTTTTTAAATACTGCTTATTACCCGTTTTAATTTATCTAAATCTACTAAATAGGTTCCTTTTAAATTTTGATTATGTATTGTTGCTGCCGGGTGGTACAATGGAAATATCAGAAAATTGTCTTTTTTAGACAATTTTCCATGCGCATTACCAATAGTTAACGTGTTATCGTTCATAATACACCTCAGGGGAGTGTTCCCCAGGGGTATGATAATTTTTGGGCATATAATGTTTATTTCTTCGTATAAAATATTGAAAAAGGCGTCTATCTCATTTTGTGTAGGAGGGCGGTTATTTTTTTTGCCTGTTTTTTCATTAATTCTGAAGGGTCTTGTTTTAACGACATTTGTAATAAAAAGATCCTCCCGTTGGATTTCGAGTATATCCAAAAATCCATCCAAAATTTTGCCGGCCTGTCCTACAAATGGTTTTCCAAGTTCTATCTCCTTTGCGCCGGGGGCTTCACCGACTAACAGGATTTCAGCATCTACATTTCCAACCCCGGTTATGTAGGGTTCCTTCGTTAGTTCCGTGATTTTATTATATAATTTTTTTAGTTTTTCCTTTTTCATTGATTTTACCTCCGGAATAAGATAATGTTTATCATGCATAAAATCCACCAATTCTGACAAGTATAAATCAAGCGGCGGTTAGTTATATTTTATCACAAATGTGATTTAAAAATAGCTATCTTGAGATATATTAAATTTTCTCCAACATAGAAAATTTATTGCAAAATTTAATCAGAAAGGATTTCAGGCTATGAATGAAGAACCTAATCTTATAATTACGGATAAATTCAAGCACCTATATGATGATGGATACAGATGTATTAATTATGAAATCAACAAAGAAGATCATTTATTTACAGTATACTTAAAAAACTTTGAAACAGAGGAAATCCAAACACTTAAATGTGATACTGAAGAAGGGATTATCCTTAAAAATTATATAGACAGATTGCTTCAATAAAAAATTACAGGTAGAAACAGCACTATCTATATATGTCAGTTCGAAACCATCCTGACATTAAACAAAACTAGGGGGGATAAAAATGAACAAAACAAAATTTTTGACGCAGGCAGCTATGATTGCCGCGATTTATATAGTTCTGGTTGAGGTGTTTAAGCCCCTCAGCTATGGTATCATGCAGGTGAGGGTTGCAGAAGTGTTGACAGTTTTGCCTTATTTTACGCCGGCAGCAGTACCCGGATTGACAATAGGGGTTTTGGTATCCAATGCTCTGGGACCTAACGGAATATTAGATGTTATTTTCGGTGCGTTGGCGACCCTGATTGCGGCATACTTCACTTATAAGACACATAAAAAGGCATTGGCACCACTGCCGCCTATTTTAGTAAATGCGGTCATTGTAGGAGTTATGTTGTATTACGTATTTTTGGGAACCTCGGATGAAACGGCACTGCATATTATTATGGCCTGGGTAGCCCTGGGACAAATCATAGTTTGCTACGGCCTGGGATATCCCTTAATGTTGATTTTAGATAAATATAAAGGAATTTTTGATTAATTTATGTATTATATTGCACAGTAAACAGGGTCTAAATATGTTATAATAGTCTTACCGACCTATTTGTTTGCAAGGGAAGTGATTTTATGAATAATACGGAGAGAAGAAAAATTATATTGGAAAAACTTATGAACAGTGAAGATCCTATCAAAGGAACGGATCTGGCACAAATGTTTGATATATCCAGACAAGTTATAGTACAGGATATAGCCCTTTTAAGAGCTCAGGGGGAAGACATTATCGCAACCCCGCAAGGATATATGATTCCTTTTAAAAGTGATAACAGAATAAGGAAAAGAGTTGCCTGTAAACATAAAGGATATGACGATATGAAGGAAGAATTGCAGATCATGGTGGATTATGGGGCAACTATAATAGATGTAATAGTTGAACATCCGTTGTATGGGGAAATAATCGGAATGCTCAATATAAACCATAAGAGAGACTTGGACGATTTTATGGATAAAATTGTCGAGAAAAAAGCGGAGCCTCTCTCTATTCTAACAGAAGGTATTCATATCCATACCATAGAGATAGACAGCGAGGAAAATTTCAAGGAGATGGTGAAAGCGCTGAATAAAAAGGGATATTTGATTGATAATTAAAAATGGGATTAAAAAAGATACCTTCCAAAATAAACCCAGAAAGTACCTCTTTATTTAAATGGTGGTCCTGAACCGTCTCAGCTGCTCCAATGACATATTATCAAGATAATATGATTTTTTAGAAAATTCCTGACGCGTAATAATTCCTTTTTCTGTTAGTATCTCTATCAAGGTGGCTATGGCCAGTGTATTTCTATAATCAATTTCTTTCAGGTCCCCTAATTGGCCCATTAAATCGATATCGTTCATAAATGTTACCCCCTCATGGTTAGTTTAATATATTTAGATTATTGACCTATAATATAAAAATATACAAAAATCTATATAATAGAATCAAAAAAGGTATATAATATATATATATAGATTTTAAGTTTAATAATATGTTTATAAAGTGATGAAGGGAAATAGTAGACATGTAGCTTATTAAGAGAGTCGATGGTTGGTGAAAATCGATGAAGCGACTTGTTGAATCCGTCTCCGAGCGATCTGCTGAAAACAAATAATTAGGCAGAAACGGATAGCCTACGTTATAGGGCCCCAAGTGGATCGGTAAAACCGATCAATTAGGGTGGCAACGCGGAATAAAGTCTTTCGTCCCTTTTGTTTTATAGGGATGGAGGACTTAATTATTTTTATGACCTAACCCAATCCGACACTCAGATTCATTTGAAGATAGTATTTACTGTTTGTTAATATCTTTATTGAATATAAGGTATCCCGCTTATTGTTGACTGAGTGTCGGATTGATGGTAGGTCAAACGCACCGAGAACCAAATTTGCACGACCAAAGGGAGTGAACAAATTTGTGTTTCGAGACTGCGTAATATATTACCAAAAACAATTAAGACATGTTAAAAAATATAGAACTAATATAAGTCCTGTATATGTAGAGGAGGAAAAATAATGTTAGACATAAAAAGAATCAGAGCTAATTTAGATGAAGTAAAGGCCGCCATGGCCAAAAGAGGTGAAAAGGATTTTGATTTAGATGAGGTTATTGAGTTAGATAAAAAAAGAAGAAGCCTTCTCCAAGAAGTAGAACAGATGAAAAGCGAGCAAAATACAGTATCCAAGGAAATTCCCAAATTAAAAAAAGAAGGCAAAGATGTTTCAGAAATAATGATAAAAATGAAAGACCTTTCGGTAGCAATTAAAGACCTGGACGAACAAATAAAAAAGACAGAGGACAGGCTGGAATATGTGCTGCTCAGGATACCTAATGTGCCCCATCCGGACGTGCCACAAGGCGATACAGAGGAATGTAATGTGGAGGTAAGAAAATGGTTAAAGCCTACAGGGTTTGATTTTGAACCGAAGCCACATTGGGACGTAGCAACGGACTTGAATATTATCGACTTTGAAGCCGCATCAAAAATAACAGGGGCAAGGTTTGCTCTATACAGAGGGCCGGGAGCAAGGTTAGAAAGGGCATTGATTAACTTTATGCTCGATTTACACACCGAAAAACACGGATATACGGAGATATTACCTCCATTTATGGTAAACAGGAACAGTATGACAGGCACCGGACAATTACCGAAATTTGAAGAAGACGCGTTCAAGATACCGCAAAAAGACTATTTTTTGGTGCCTACGGCCGAGGTGCCCGTTACCAATATTCATAGGGATGATATTATTCCCGAAGAGGATTTGCCCCTCAGTTATGTAGCATATACCCCGTGTTTCCGTTCTGAAGCAGGGGCTGCCGGTAGGGACACCAGGGGACTGATAAGACAGCACCAATTTAACAAAGTGGAGCTTGTTAAATTTGTTAAACCCGAGGATTCGTATGATGAACTTGAAAAATTGACAAATGATGCGGAAGAAGTGCTGCAAATATTGGAACTGCCGTATAGGGTAGTAAAAATATGCACCTGGGATTTAGGATTTACCGCAGCATTTAAATACGATTTAGAAGTGTGGATGCCAAGCTACAACGAATATGTTGAAATTTCTTCTTGCAGTAACTTTGAAGATTTTCAGGCGAGAAGGGCAAACATCAGGTATAGGCCAAAAGAAAAAGGTAAGGTACAATTTGTCCATACCCTTAACGGATCAGGGCTTGCAGTAGGCAGGGCCGTTGCCGCCATATTGGAAAATTACCAAGATAAAGAAGGCAATGTTATTGTCCCCAAAGCATTGAGAGGCTATATGGGCAAGGTAGGTTTAATAAACAAACAATGGATCAATGGAAAGAGTTCCCGGTGCATCGTCTATTAGTGGTCGGTGAGGATGGTCAGTGGGGAGATGGTCAGTAGGGACGGTCAGTGGGGACAGGTTCCTGTGACCACATTCCCCACCGGCCATCCAAATTTTTAATAATAATTGATATTTAATCAGAAACATGTTAGAATTATTCTTGCACGGTAAAAGTTTTTTATTATGCACCTGTAGCTCAGTAGGATAGAGCAACGGTTTCCTAAACCGTGTGCCGGGGGTTCGAATCCCTCCAGGTGCACCATTGTGATAGCTTGGTTATTTTCGAATGGGGGCAAGGTTTGTGAAGGAGCCCGACAAAATGGATGAAAAATTTATGGCTCTGGCTATAGAGGAAGCAAAAAAAGCTTTTGACAAAGAAGAAGTGCCTATAGGGGCGATTATTATTAAAGACAATAAAGTAATAGCAAAAGCCCATAATTTAAAAGAAACATTCAAAAATGCTATATATCATGCAGAAATACTTGCTATTAAGGATGCATGTAATTTTTTGGGCAGGTGGAGATTGACAGACTGCACCATATATGTTACAATAGAGCCCTGTCCTATGTGTGCGGGGGCTATTTTACAGAGCAGGATAAAAGAGCTTGTAATAGGTGCAATGGACACAAAATCCGGTGCATGTGGGTCTGTGATAAATCTTTTAAATAACCCGGGATTTAATCATCGAACAGAAATAAAAACAGGTGTATTGGAAAGGGAATGTTCCCAGTTGATGGAGGATTTTTTTAAATCCTTGAGGGAAAAATAGGGTCAGTAGAAATGTTAAAATCCTGAAATATTTTATTTATGTTAACCTGAGGTCAAAACAGATAAAAAGTGGAGAGATGACCGAGTTGGCGAAGGGACATGCCTGGAAAGCGTGTAAGGTCGAAAGGCCCCGTGGGTTCGAGTCCCACTCTCTCCGCCATTAGAAAATTTAGAAGTTTGCCGTGCTAGACGGGGAGGCAGCGGTGCCCTGTAACCTGCAATCCGCTATAGCAGGGTCGAAGTCCCCTTGGAGGCTTTGTACTTTGTGGGGCCGGCTCGAACAAGTGGTGATGAGGGCCAGGTCCTACGCAACGGAAAGTCATGAAGCCCGTCAGGTCCGGAAGGAAGCAGCGGTAAGTGACCCCTTTCGTGTGCCGTGGGAGTGCCTGGTTAGAGCTAACTATTCGGGTAACGCCTATGAAGACAAGTCGAATTGGGGTGCACGGCTTTTAAAATATAACAAAAATAGAATGAACATTGTTAACCATGGATATATCCATGGTTTTTTATTCTTAATCAATTGATAAACAAGCTTTATTTTGTTATAATTTTAAGAAAATAGTGAGGAGAGTTGAAAAATGAAATACGTTGAAAATTATTCTACAACTCCGCAATACAACCTGGCATTTGAGGAATATGTTTTTAAAAATTTGGATCTGAGTGAAGGGGGCTATGTCCTGCTATGGATAAGCAAACCTTCGATAATTGTAGGGAAAAATCAAAATACAATTGAAGAAATCAACATGGAATATGTCAAAGAAAATGATATTCAGGTTGTTCGTAGGGTCACAGGCGGTGGGGCAGTTTACCATGATATGGGGAACCTAAACTTTTCCTTTATTATAAAAGCGGAATCATTAGGTGAGATAGATTTTAAGGCTTATACAATTCCTGTCTTAAAGGCATTGGAAAAGCTGGGAATACCATGTGAATTATCGGGAAGAAATGATATCACTATCGATGGAAAGAAATTTTCAGGTGTAGCACAGAGTATAACGAGGGGGAGAGTATTAAATCACGGAACCCTTCTATTTGATTCTCAGCTGGATGTTTTGTCAAAGGCGTTAAATGTTAAAAGGGATAAAATAGAGTCAAAAGGTATAAAATCTGTATCGAGTAGAGTTACTAATATCAAGCCCTATTTGAAAGAAGATATTGACGTGTTTGAATTCAGGGAATTGCTGTTGAAAAATATATTCGAATATGAAAACGAACCTGTAAAAATTCATGAACTGACAGATGAAGATAAAAAGGCTATACAGAAAATGGTAGATGAAAAATATAACACATGGGAATGGAATTTTGGCAGATCCCCCAAATTTAATTATAAGGGCTATAAAAGGTTCACCGGTGGCGGTGTAGAAGCAAGGCTTCAAGTGACCAAAGGGTTGATAGAGAATTGCAAGATATACGGTGATTTTTTTGGTAAGGAAGACGTGGCAGTGTTGGAGGAAAGGCTGAAAGGTATAAAATATGACGAGGTAGAAGTAGAAAAAGCATTGGCAGATTTTCCGGTCAGCGACTACCTGGGAAGGATCACCAAGGAAGAATTCCTGACATGTTTGTTTGATAATTAAATAAAAAATCTGTAAGGGGATGAAAAATTGAAACTTGTTTGTATGGGGGATAGCCTGACATTTGGGTTTAAAATGACCAGAAAAAACAGTTGGCCACAAATTGTGGGAGAAAATTTAAAAATAGATGTTAAAAACAAAGGTATCTGCGGGGATACTACAGCAGGAATGTTATCCAGATTTGGGCGGGAGGTTGTAGAAGAAAAACCGGAATATGTATTGATAATGGGGGGTTCAAACGATTTAGCTTCTCAATTACCCGATGCTGTAATATATTCCAACCTGGCCACCATGGTATATCAAGCATATCATTATAGAATACATCCCATAATAGGCGTGCCCATACCTATTATACCTTCCATGATGGGACAAGACTTTAACCTGGCCGGCGATCCGGGGAAAATCAATAAAAGGATAGTATTACTCAGAAATTGGATCATGTATTTCGGGCATAAACAGCAGACAGAAACAATAGACTTTTTTGAGGACTTTTATGATCTTGTCAATAAAAAGGGAAGGGAAGACCTGTACATCGATGGCATACATCCCACAATAGAAGGGAATAAACGGATGGCACAAAGGGTAGTTGAGACCATAAAAAAACACATACCTTAATGTTTTTGTACGGATGAATCAGGTTAGAAGGGCGTAATAGAAAACGGGCATATAAAACAAAGCGGGGGAAATTTTATGGAATATATCAGGGGAGTTTTGACAAACATATTTAAGGAAACTATGGACTTTCTGGAACGTTCGGAACAATTCTCCCAAATTACGAAGATTGCGGTAAAGATAATTGTGGTTATAGTTGTAGCAAGGTTTACCATTAAACTTATCAATTCGGTTATTGACAAGTTTGTTGAGAGACAAAAAAAGTCGAAATTGAATATAGATTTTATGAGGGTAAACACTATGAAAGGGCTTATGAAGAGTTCGATCAAGTATATTATCTACTTCATAGCGTTTACGGCAATTATCAAATTTTTTGGAATAGAGGTTACAGGATTAATAGCAACTGCGGGAGTAGGTGGGTTGGCTCTGGGTTTTGGAGCTCAAAGTCTTGTAAGGGACATTATAACAGGTTTTTTTATATTGTTTGAAGAACAGTTCGGTGTAGGCCATTATGTAGAGGTAGACGGTGTAGATGGTATAGTGGAAGAAATGGCACTAAGGGTGACAAAGATAAGAGACTTTAGTGGGGATCTTCACATTATTCCGAACGGAAAAATCAGCAGGGTAACCAACAAAAGTGCGGGGAAAATGAGGGCATTGGTGGAAATACCCATTGCCTATGAAGAGAATATTGATAGCGCCATAAATGTGCTCAAGGAGGCCAGCGAAAAATTAAAGCTGGAAAATGACAAGATTTTAGAAGGCCCAACTGTATTGGGAGTATCGAATTTGGAAAAATCTGCTGTTGTAATTTTGATTATAGCAAAAACCGTGCCTATGGAACAGTGGGCTGTGGAACGTCTGATGAGAAAGAGATTTAAAGAGGCTTTAGACGATGCGGGTATAAAAATTCCCTATGAAAAAAGCGTAATAATACAACAAAAAAATAACAAATAAACCGGGGTGATTTTGGTGCCTATGAAATTGGATGTGGGGGATATTGTTGATTTAAAAAAACAACATCCCTGCGGAAATAAGAGGTTCGAAATTTTGAGAACAGGGGCGGACTTCAGGATAAAATGTTTGGGTTGTGAAAAGCAGATTTGGCTTTCCAGGCCGGTACTTGAAAAGAGAATACGAAAGGTAACAAAAAAGGAAGACAGAGAACCTGATGACAATAAATAGAGAGTGATCACGTGATCACTCTCTCCTTCGTTATAAGGGGAAGATTGGAATGAATAATAATTCTATCTTGTTGTGGGGGCTATTTAACTATAGGATTACCGTAATCTGAGTTAATATACATATAAAAATGTAAAAATAAATTTTGGAATAAAGTTTGGTTATTTTGCCATAATCATAAGGGACCCACCGTTTTTAAACAAGGGATTAAACCATGAAATTTCGAAGTATAATTTGCAAATAACATAATCAAATGGTATAATATTTTAATGTGAGAAAATCATTTCTCTGCCCTATGAAAAATAGGGCCGCCAGTCCAAAGGGAGGTGTTAAAATGAACAAATATGAACTAGTGTATATCCTAAAACCTAGTGTTGAAGAAGAAAAAAGGACTCAATTGCTGGAAAGACTCAGGGGTATAATCGAAACCGAAGGTGCAATCGAAAACGTCGATGAATGGGGTAATAGGAGACTAGCTTATGAAATTGACAAAGTCAATGAAGGGTACTATGTTCTGGTAAATTTCAGTTCCGGAACGGAGGTCATAAAAGAGCTGAACAGGAACCTGAAGATCATCGATGATGTATTGAGACATTTGATAGTCAGAGTATAAAGAATAATATTAAAGGTGGGGAAGAGATGAACAGGGTAATTTTAATAGGGCGCCTTGCTACGGATCCGGAACTGCGTTTTACTGCAAACGGAAAGGCTGTAGCTAGTTTCAGAATAGCGGTAAACAGGATTTACTCCAAGGAAAAGGAGGCAGATTTTTTTAATGTAGCAGTATGGGGAAAAACTGCGGAAAACTGTGCTAATTATCTTGCAAAAGGCAGGTTGGTAGGACTCGAAGGAAGACTCCAAACCAGAACCTACGAAACACAGACGGGAGAGAGACGATACTTTACAGAGGTTATAGCCGATAATGTAGAATTTTTAGATTGGGGCAGCAAAGGAAAACAAACCGTTCCTACTAAGCAAGATAATGATTTTACATCTGTCGATATAGATATCAGCGAATTTCAGGCAATGGATGAAGATGAGGATATTCCATTTTAGAGAACAGGAGGGAACAGCAGTTGCTGAATATATGTACAATTTTAGACAAACATATAAAAATTAACAGACAGCATATACAAATTTTGATATACTGATATCAGAGGTGAAATATGTGGAAAAAATGATCAGTATATCAAAAGCAAGCAAAATATTAGGGGTGGATATAAGAACCCTTCAAAGATGGAATAATGACGGCTAAAAGATTACTTGAAGGCAGAAAAATAGGGGACCTGGAGAAAGAAGCAGCAAGAAAATACAACCTGAATATCCGCCAAGCTAAAGACGCGGTAGAAAACGCAAGACAGATAATACAATCCCAAAAAGAATTGGTTAAAATAAATCATGA
>JAAYPJ010000156.1 GCA_012519835.1 Clostridiales bacterium
ATATCGCAGGCGTCAGAAAGATCTACAAAATGGGCAACGAAAAAATTGTAGCCCTGGATAACATCACTTTGTCAGTCGATAGCGGTGAATTCGTATGCCTTTTAGGAACATCCGGCTGTGGAAAATCCACATTACTCAATGTAATGGCCGGATTAGAAAAGACCACTAAAGGAACAATCATAATTAAAGGTTATCCTGTCCATAAAATGAATGAAAAACAGTTAACTCAATTCAGGCAAAAACATATCGGATTTGTATTTCAATCTTATAATCTGCTTCCTACCTTAACCGCTCTTGAGAATGTTACTTTGCCATTAATTTTTAAGGGACTTCCGAGAGCGTTGAGAAATAAAAAGGCGAGAGAAGCCTTGAAATCTGTGGGGCTTGGGGAAAGACTGAATCATAAGCCCTCTGAGATGAGCGGCGGGCAACAGCAGAGGACCAGTATAGCCAGAGCGTTTGTGGGCAACCCTGAAATTATTTTTGCAGATGAACCGACAGGTAATTTAGATACAAAAACCACTGCGGAAATAATGGATCTTATTACATCTATTGCAAGGGATAATAATCAAACACTGGTTATAGTTACCCACGATACGGAAATTTCGACCTGTGCGGATCGTATAATGTACATGAGGGATGGAAACATTGAAAGGATTGAATCGATGCAAAAACAATTGTGTTGAATGCAAAACAACTAAAATTGAAACCATTTAACGGTTTCAAACTAGGGGGATTTTATTCTTATGAAAAAAATAACTATATTCCTTATATTATTAACGTTTCTAGTATCACCCCACACCGGTTTTTTACTCAGTTATGGGGAAAACAGTACTGATATAGTAATTAGCAACCATGACGGGCTCTCTAAAATCATTTACGAGGGTGATTCTTTTACCTTAAATTTTGAGTTATCTAATCGAACCAACGAAGAGTTGTCTGATGTTTATGTTGAAATAGAGGATACAGGTTCTTTCTATCCGTTAGAGGTTGGTTCCAAAATATTTTTGACCGGTTCTATCGGTGTGGGCAAGAAAACTGAAACCTCTTTAAAATTCAAATATACCGGGGGGACCTCTACCAGGTTGCCCATTAAAATAATATATACAAAGTCAGGATCCGAGCTTTCTATAATAGATTACATAGGTATCAACGCTGTTCCGGACAGCGCCAAACCAAAACCCGAACCCGAGGATACCTCAAAGTATATACCTGTACTCAACATAACTAATTCTTCCGCATCCACACTGGAAGCGGGTACTACTGAAACTGTTTCTTTTACTGTCAGAAATAACAGTGATTATACAGCCGAAAATATAACGATATACCCTAATGTTACAGATGGGGACAGTCCGTTTACTATTGAAAATCTGACCCAGTCCCGATCTCTTTCGAGGATAAGGCCCAACGGTCGTTCTTCCTTTGATTTAAAAATAACGACGGACGCTACCGCAAAGGAAAGAAGTTATCCTATCAAATTAAAATATCAGTTTTATAACGATTATGGCAATCCTTTTACGTCCGAAGAAACAATATATATAAAGGTGGTAAACAAGAATACATATCCCAAACTCCATGTTGAAAGTATAAGTTTACCTACTGAAGAGATTAAACCCGGGACAAAGGTCGATGTCGGATTTTTGATTAAAAATATAGGCACACTGGAAGCAAAAAATATAAATCTATCAATTCAGGGTCTGAAGGGCGACGGTTTTTCTGTAGTCAATATGACTAATCAACAATATAAGGCTTCCCTGACAGGCAACAAATCCCTTTATGTGTCCTACTTTTTGAAAGCTTCCGACAAAATAGAAGGCGGGACACACAATCTGGATCTGAAACTGCAATATAAGGATGATAACAATAATAACTATGAAGATACTTACCAGTTCTTTATTAACACTAAAACAAAGGATGAAAAACCGTCTAACCTTTTTATAGAAAATATCATAACCCCAAATTACGACGTACAAGCAGGCAAAGAATTTAAAATCAAATTTGATTTGAAAAACAATGTAGTGGGAGAGGCGAAAAACATAAAGATTTCCCTCGAAATGGATAAAGAGATAATACCTAAAAGCCCGAGTATAATAAAATTACAGAAAATAAATGCTAACGAAACGAAGCCTCTGGAGTTTACCCTTAGCTCAACATCCGAGGCAACAACAAAAAATTATCCTATATCAATAAATATAGAATATGAAGATGATGCTAAAGAAAATGAAAAACAAATCCTGAACCAATACGTGGGTGTCTATGTAGAAAAGGAGGGTGAAGGCAGCAGCTCTATCCCAAAAATTATTATAGATCAATATAGCTTTAACCCGCATATTGTAAAAGCCGGTGAAAACTTTGATTTGAATGTGTCCTTTTTAAATACAAACAGGTCTAAAGCCGTACAGAATATCAAAGTATTTTTAACTGTTGATGAAGAAACACAGAAGAGCGGAAGCGTGTTTACCCCTGTGAACAGCAGTAACACATTTTATATAGACTATATCACTCCAAAAAGCCGGGTTGAAAAAGACATTGTAATGTATACCGTCCCGGATGCCGGCCCTAAGACCTACACTATCAGGGTAAACCTTGAATACGAAGATTTAGACGGTAACCAATACAATCCCGTAGAATTCATCGGGATACCCGTGGTTCAACAGACTAAGCTCGAAACCACAGATATAAATTTGCCCCCCGAGGCTTTTGTCGGTGAAATGATACCCATTTCCTTTGAACTGTATAATATGGGTAAGGTAACACTTAACAATCTTATGATTAGAATGGAAGGAAATTTTCAAACCGAGGATGCAAATTATTTTGTCGGCAATTTTGATGCAGGCAATACAGAGTATTATGAAACCATGATTACACCGACGGAACCCGGTTTGTTGGAAGGCAATATCATACTCTCTTACGAAGATAGCAATGGTGAAACCGTGGAAATAACAAAGAATTTCTCCCTCAATGTTATGGAAGCGCCCACCGAGGAATTTCCGCCGGAAGGCCCTAATCCCGAAATGAACCGAAAAGGGGGAATCAAAAAAATCCTTTCATGGGTTATATTAATCGCTGTGATGGCCGCCACAGTTTTTATAATTGTCCGTAAAAAAATTATTAAAAGAAGAGGCATAGACTTAGATGAATAGTTTAGATTTAGTTATAATGGGCTTAAAAAATTTGTGGAGAAGAAAACTGAGGACTTTTCTAACAATACTGGGGGTTATTATAGGAACAGCCTCAATAGTTGTCATGGTTTCTTTAGGTTTTGGTATGAGCGAAAATTTCAAGGGCGAAATAAGTAAAATGGGGAGTCTGAATACCATCAACGTCCATCCTCCCTACGATGTGATATGGGAAGGGGATAAACCTGCCAGAAACACTAACAAGAATAAGGCCTTTTTAGATGATAAGGCCGTAGCCGATTTTCAATCTATTTCAGGGGTAGAGGCTGTAAGCCCCATGCAGGAAAGCTATGTCAGATTTATTTCCGGGAGATATTATGCCGACATCCCTATAAAGGGTATTGTCC
>JAAYPJ010000157.1 GCA_012519835.1 Clostridiales bacterium
GGAATGACAATAGTGATAATAGTCCTTTAATACAGGCCAATAGCAGGAGGAAAAATTATGGTTATGAATGTTGATATTATATTTAAAATAGCTGCAATCGGAATAGTGGTTACGATACTCAACCAGGTTTTAATCAAAGCAGGCAGGGAGGAACAGGCCATGTTGACCACATTGGTAGGTGTTATTGTAGTGCTCACCATGGTCGTCAACTTGGTTACAAACCTGTTTGACACGGTTAAAACCATGTTTCAGTTATACTAAGGATGTGATTTGATGGAAATCTTTCAAATAGTTGCAATAGGCTTAATTGCGGCTATATTATCTGTTCTGATAAAAAATGAAAAGCCGGAAATAGGGATGTATATCAGTTTGGTAGCAGGTGTAATCATATTTTTATTTATAATAACCAGGCTCCAATCCGTAATAGGGATACTCAGTCAATTGGCAAACAAAATCAACATTGATTCGACTTACCTGTCCATAATATTAAAAATAGTCGGGATTGCCTATATAGCGGAATTCGGTGCCCAGGTCTGTAAGGATGCAGGTGAAGGAGTGATGGCTTCTAAAATTGAATTCGCCGGTAAGGTTCTTATTATGGTGATGGCAGTGCCTATTTTGGTTTCCTTGACGGACCTGATCATTAATATGGTACCCTAAACAGACAGATAATAAATCAGGCAGTGATCCCTGGTTGGTATAGTTTAATCATTAACATGGTGCCCTAAATCAAAAGATAAAGGGTGCTTTCTAACATTTTAGGATGTGATAAGGGTGGGGAAAGTTAAAAGATATCTTATTTTGTTTCTACTTTTGAGTGTAATTTTTACCGGGTTTGTCTGGGGGAATGAAGACACAGTGGGTTCGGAAAATTTTGTTGTCGATCAGCTAGACAAGCTCAACATCGGTGATTTGCAACAAATAGTAGACGCTATAAACAGCGACCTGGAAGGGTATATGCCTAAAATCGAAATAAAAACCTTTATAATTAAATTATTTAAAGGTGAAGAAATCATAAGTTTGCAAGGCATAGCCAAGGGAGCCGTGAAATATTTTTTTAAGGAGGTTGTCGCTAATTGGAAGATACTGGGTCAGGTAATAATCTTATCTGCTATGTATGCGATATTGATAAATCTACAGAACGCATTTGAAAATGATGCGGTGGGGAAAATGGCATACAACGTATGTTATCTGGTTATTATCAGCATTGCTATCAAAAGTTTTATAATAGCTATCAATCTGGGAAGGAATACAATAGATACGATGATCACCTTTATGCAGGCTTTACTGCCGATTTTACTGGGGATATTGATCGCTATGGGCGGAATAACAACTTCGGCTTTTTTTCACCCGATCTTGTTGGGATCCATTGGTTTTATAGGAACCGTAATAAAATCCATAATATTGCCTCTGATATTTTTTTCGGCTGTTTTGGCTATTGTCAATAATCTTTCATCCAGGATACAGATAACCAAACTTTCAGGTTTGTTAAAACAATCGGCGATGGTTATTTTGGGCTTTGCATTGACCGCATTTGTCGGAATAATATCGATACAGGGGATAGCCACATCTACGGTGGACGGCGTCACACTGAGAACAGCCAAATTTGCGGTGGATAAATTTGTACCCATTGCGGGAAAATTTTTATCGGATGCTGTGGACACGGTTATAGGATACTCATTGTTATTGAAGAACGGTATAGGTGTAATAGGCATGATAGCAATTTTTATTATCTGTCTGATTCCGGCTGTCAAAATCGTTGCTCTGATGGCTATATATAAATTATGTTCCGCTATTATAGAGCCGATAGCCCAGAGTCGATTGGCAGATTGTTTAAACCATATGAGCAACGCATTGGTTTTAATATTTGCAACCGTATCCTCCGTGGCGATGATGTTCTTTATCACAATAACCATTATAGTCGGTGCAGGCAATATTACGATGATGATGAGGTAGGTGATATATTGGCCTTTATTCGCGAATGGGTTATCACAATAATTTCAGTTATCATATTTGTTACGTTTATAGAAATATTGATACCCAATTCGAATTATAAAAGATACATAAATGTAATAACGGGGCTTTTACTCATTGTAGTAATTTTAACGCCCCTGACAAAATTTATAAACAGACAGATAGATTTTGAAGAAGAAGTACTCAAAATATTTAATCAATTAGAATTATCAACGGCCCGAAACAGGGTAAACAACATTGAATATAGCAACGATGAAGCCGTTATGGCACTATATAAAAATAAAATCAGTGAACAGATAAAGAGTTATATCGAAAACAATACGGAATACATTGTCAGTGAGGTTTTTGTAGAAGTCGAAGACGAAAACAGCTCACAATTCGGAACGATAACGGGTCTTGATATCACTTTGAGAGAAAAAACAGGGAATTCAAAACCTGCGAATAAGACGGTTAAGCCGGTACAAATAAATGTATCTATAGGGAAAAATAATAATAATACTGTGGAGGCTAGTAGCATATTGATTAGTAGTAAGGAAGATTTAATAAAAGGGGATATAAGTGACCTATATGATGTATCAAAAGACAACATAAATATTCATATACTCAGGAATAATTAATTAGGTGGGGAGGGAAGGGTTGTGAAATTAAATGAAATCAAGGATTTATTTAAGGAATTTATATCAAAAAAATATGTAGCGAATATTGTAGTATTACTAGCAGTTGCCATTATAGCCTTAATTTTTACAAGTGATTTTTTGGCCAAGGATTCAAGTGCCAAGGGTAACATCAAGAAAACCGATAAAGATACGTTTGTTCAAGAAGGTGACATATTTAAAACTGAAGAATCGATAATAGAAGAGAGATTGAAACAGATACTTGGAAAAATTAAGGGTTCCGGCGAGGTAGAGGTTATGATCACATTTGATATGGGTTCTGAAATTGTTCCTGCATCCAACACAGTTGAAATCAAAGACATTTCGGAGGAAAAGGATGCCGGCGGGGGCACCAGAACCGTTCAATCACAAAATGTCACTGAAAATATTGTTACTTCGAATGACAACAGCGGGACCAAACCGCTTGTACTGAAGGAGATAAAACCGAAAGTAAGGGGTGTAATTGTTGTAGCGGAGGGTGCGGGCGACATAGAGGTAAAAGCCAGGCTCTACGATGCGGTAAAAACCGTGCTGCAGGTCTCGGGCGACAGAGTCCAAGTATATGCCAAAAATTAGGCAAAATTTAATAATTTCAGGGGGGATATGTTATGAAACTTACAGCCAAGGTAAGAAAAAATTTCGCTATATTATCTTTAGTGTTGATGTTGGGTTTGATAGGTTATGTCAATTACAGTTTAAATCAACAAGCGCTGCTTGATACCTCCAGCGAACTTGAGAAATATGAATTGACACTGATGGAGGAAAATGATGGCTTGTTGGATGAAACAGCTGTATTTGAGGAAAACGAAACAGAAGATGTTGTGGGAAAAGATACAGTCCGGGGTGACTTAGCACAAGAGGGCGAGGAAGAAAAAATGAGCAATGCCCTAATCGTCGATAGTAAAAGTAGTAATCAGGTCACGGAGTTAGCCGAGGCCTCCGATGCGGAGATTGCTAAAACGGTTACCAGTAAAAAACTGATGAAAAGCAGTGCCTATTTTATCGAAAGTAAACTGGAAAGGGACAAAAAGAGAAGTGAATTGATTACCGGTTTAAATAATATAATAGAGGGTCAAAACACCGGTGAAGAAATGCGAGCCGAAGCGCTGGGTATTAAATTGAACACAATTACAAATACTGAAAAAGAAACCTTTGTAGAGAATATGATCATGGCAAAGGGATTTGATGATGCGGTAGTTTATCTGGGCGATCAATCCATAAACATTGTTGTGAGCAGCGAAAATCTGACGGAAAAAGATGTTGCCCAAATAGTTGATATTGTAAAAAGGGAGACGGATATAGAAATGGATAACATCGTTATCATGAGTAAGAAATAGTTTTAAGAAATAGTTTTATTTGTCAACGGGGGCCGGATTTGATATAATATACTAATCAAATTGGCATTCAGGGGGTGAAGGAATGGATACGACCGAAAATTTAGATTATGGAGAGGTCAAGATTGTAGACGATGTTGTTGCAACCATTGCAGGATTGGCTGCCATTGACGTTAAAGGTGTGGCCGGAATGAGCGGAGGATTTGTGGGCGGAATTGCGGAAATGCTCGGCAAAAAAAGTCTCTCCAAGGGGGTAAAGGTAGAAATAAAGGAAAAGGTTGCTGTTATAGATCTGTACACTATCGTTGAATATGGAACAAAGATTCCCGATGTGGCTTGGGAAATTCAGGAGAGTGTCAAAAGAGCCGTAGAGACAATGACCGGTATTGAGGTCAACGAAGTAAATATACACGTACAGGGAGTACATTTTCCCGAGGAAAATGCGGAACAGGAAGAAAAAAAACAACCAAAATAATCATATTTCAGCTGACCCTCTAGAGATAGAGGGTTGATTTGTGGGATTATGGTTGCATACGGCAATATATAATATATAATGGTGATAATATATATTATGGAGTGGCAAAGGAGCGAGGAAATGAGCAGAAGAGCGGCCAGGGAACTCAGTATGAAGGTATTGTTCGACATGCATATGAACAATGATTTTGATCTGAATAGAATAGAATATCATCTTGAGGAGGAAAGCATCGGCGAAAGACAGCATGATTATATCTATGGCGTACTGACCATGGCCGTAAATAATTTAGCACAGATAGATAAAATCATTGAAGGTTACTCCAAAGGGTGGAAACTCGACCGTATTGCAAATGTTGATTTGGCAATTTTGAGGTTGGCCCTTTCCGAAATTTTGTATATGAAGGATATATCCTATAGAATATCGATTAACGAGGCTATTGAATTGGCAAAGATATACGGATCTGATGAAACCCCGTCTTTTATTAACGGTATCTTGGGAAAATATGTGGAAAACGAAGGTTTAAAAAATGATGAACAGGATAGATAATATGACAGCCGAAATTCATTGTTATGAAAGCACCATATTTCTGTCATCCCGAGACGGGCAGAATATATTTAGCCCCCGAGGGATCTATACCTAAAAGTAATGCGATTGTTTATTGTGATGTAGATAATACGTGTAAATCCGGATCATAGGGGGAGGTAAAACATGCAAATTAGAGCCCTCTCGGTTTCTGAGGTAAACCAATATATAAAAAGGATACTTATCAGTGATCCGATCCTGGCGCATATACATGTGAAGGGCGAAATGTCAAACTATAAC
>JAAYPJ010000158.1 GCA_012519835.1 Clostridiales bacterium
AGTGAAAGGATTTAAGCCGTTATCGAATGCCCCAATCGCTGAGCGAGAAAGCAAAACAGCCCGGTACTGGGATGATAACAGAATATTAGATAAGAGCATAGAAAATCGTGAAAATCAAAAATCATTTATCTTCTACGAGGGGCCGCCAACCGCAAACGGAGCACCCGGAATACATCACGTAATTGCCAGGACATTGAAGGATTCCGTGTGCAGGTATAAAACGATGACGGGGCATAAAGTAAACAGAAAAGCGGGATGGGATACCCACGGACTCCCTGTAGAAATCGAAGTAGAAAGACAATTAGGACTCAGCAATAAACACGATATCGAAGAATACGGAATAGACAAATTTAATAAAAAATGTAGGGAATCCGTATTTACCTATGAAAAACAATGGAGGGAAATGACCAGGAGGATGGGTTATTTTATAGACTTGGACAACCCTTACATTACACTGGAAAATTATTATATAGAATCCGTATGGTGGATTTTAGATAAATTTTTCAAAGAAGGCTATATCTATGAGGGACATAAAGTTTTGCCATATTGTTCACGTTGTGGAACCGGGTTGGCATCCCATGAGGTTTCCTTGGGATACAAAGAAATAAAAACGGACACAGTCATTGTTCCTTTTAAAAGGAAAGATAAAGATGAGTACTTTTTGGTATGGACAACGACACCGTGGACGCTGGCTGCTAATGTTGCATTGACCGTACACCCGGAAGTTACCTATGTCAAGGCGAAACTGGAAGGCAGACTTTATTACGTGGCGGAAGAATTAGCAAACAAACTGTTGGGCGATGACTTTGAGGTTGTTGAAAGATTAAAAGGTAAGGATTTGGAATATGTAGAATATGAACAGTTGATGCCCTTTGTAAAGGTGGACAAAAAAGCATTCTTTGTCACATTGGGAGACTATGTTACCACAGAGGAAGGCACAGGGATAGTTCATACTGCTCCGGCCTTTGGTGAAGACGACTCTGTCACAGGGAGAAAATATAATCTCCCGGTGCCACAACCGGTGGATCTGGATGGAAAATATACGGAGACCCTCTGGAAGGGCAGATTTGTTATGGATGCCGATGCGGATATTATTAAATGGCTGCATAGGGAGGGCAAATTGTTTCACAAGGAAAAATTTGATCATAATTATCCGCACTGCTGGAGGTGTTCGACACCGCTTTTATATTACGGAAATCCCAGCTGGTATATAGAGATAACCAAACTCAAAGACAAATTGATTGAAAACAACAATTCGGTCAATTGGTTCCCGGATTATGTGGGTGAAAAGCGGTTCGGGAATTGGTTGGAAAACCTGAACGATTGGGCTATTTCAAGGAGCCGTTTTTGGGGAACGCCGCTGAATATCTGGAGATGTGAATGCGGGCATACAACTTCCATAGGTTCGAGAGCCGAACTTATAGAAAGAGCTGTTGAAGATATAGATGAAACCATAGAATTGCATAGACCTTATGTGGATGATGTCCATCTGAAATGCGATAAATGTGCCGAGGGCATTATGACCAGGGTACCGGAAGTAATAGATTGCTGGTTTGATAGTGGTTCCATGCCCTTTGCACAACACCATTATCCCTTTGAAAATAAAGATAATTTTGATGAGTTGTTCCCGGCGGATTTTATCTGCGAAGGTATCGACCAGACCCGCGGTTGGTTCTATTCATTATTGGCTATATCGACATTTGTTATGGGGGTTTCCCCATACAAGAATGTACTTGTAAACGACCTCATATTGGATAAAGACGGTATAAAGATGTCAAAATCCAGAGGCAATACGGTAGACCCCTTCGAATTATTCGATGAATACGGCGCCGATGCCTTGAGATGGTATCTACTGCATGTATCACCGGCTTGGATGCCCACGAGATTTGATATCGACGGGTTGAGAGAAGTACAGAGCAAGTTCTTTACAACGATCCAAAATGTATACGCATTCTTTACCCTGTATGCCAATATAGACGAAGTTGACCCTAGAGACTTTTTTATAGAATACAAAGACAGACCGGAATTAGACAGATGGATTTTATCTAAGTACAATAATTTGGTCAGAGAAGTGACAGATGAATTGGAGATATATGACCTGACGAGAGCAGTGAGGAAAATACAGGAGTTCCTGAATGAAGATCTGTCTAATTGGTATATCAGAAGGGCCAGACGTCGATTCTGGGTATCCGAATTAACGGAAGACAAAAAGGCGGTATACAATACAACCTATGAGGTTTTAGTAGGCATATCAAAATTGACGGCACCATTTGCGCCGTTTATATCCGAAGAGATCTATCAGAACCTAACAGAGAAGGAATCTGTACACCTGGCAGATTTCCCGATTGCAAATAAAGAATTAATAGACAAAGATGTGGAAGAAAAGATGGATTTAGTCAGGGATTTGGTAGGCCTCGGCAGGGCAGCGAGAGATCAGGCTCAGATCAAGGTTCGCCAACCATTACAAAAAATACTGACAAATGGTAAATATGAAGATTTAATTTCAGATCTGGTCCCCTTGATAAAAGAAGAGCTGAATATAAAAGAGATAGTGTTTGTAGAGGATCCCAAAGAATATATGAATTACAGTCTAAAACCGGATTTCAAAGTTGCGGGACCTATATTGGGAAGCAAGATCAAAGCCTTAAGCAAGGCCCTGGCACAGTTGGATGCATCGGAGGTTGTGCCGAAGTTGGAGGCCGGGGAGAGCATAGAACTGGAATTAAACGGGGAGATGACTGAAATCATAAGGGACTATGTGATGATTACAATCTCGGCCAAAGAAGGTTTTACCGTGCAGATGGAAAGCAATTTGTTTGTGATTTTAGATACGACCCTGACTGATGAGTTGATTGACGAAGGACTTGCAAGGGAATTTGTTTCCAAGGTACAACAGATGAGGAAAAACGCAGGGTTTGAGGTTGCAGACAACATCAACATCTACTTCGACGGTGATGATGATGTTGCAAGGGCGGTGGATACACATAGGGATTATATTATGCAGGAAACACTGGCCCTGGTAATCAATGATGTTAAAGATGCAAATTTTGAAAAACAAAATTTAAATGACCATGATACCGGTATTAGGGTGGAAAGAGTCTAATAAATAACTGAGCCGCACTTCTATGATATTTTTAGAAGTGTGGCTTTTGTCTGTTTGAAATACATGAAAACCATGGGGCTATCAAGCTGTGCAAAATTGCACCTTTTTTGTTTTTTTTTCATAATGTTCCATATTTTAAAAACAAAAAAAATGCAAATATCATGTGAAACCGTTGTTATCACTGACCTCCGGCACTTCAAAATTTTACCGGGTATTTAAGAACAGTTTAACGGCAAAATAAATCATAGGAGGTGGTTTAGTGAACAACAAACAAGATTCTAACAATAAAAGGAATCAAAACAGAAATCAGAACCGACAAGATTCCAACGTTAGAAGAAATCAAAATAAAATGAATTTAGAGGCGGCAGAAGAGTTCAATATTAATGACAACCGTTCTGATAATAGGAAAAATCAAAACAGGAATCAAAATAGAAACCAAAACAGACAGGACAATAGAAACAATCAAGGTAATATGAACCTGAATGCAGCGGAAGAATTTAATTTTAATGACGCTAACCGCAATGACAACAGAAACAACCAAAACAGGAATCAAAATAGAAACCAAAATAGGCAAGACAATAGAAACAACCAAGACAATATGAATTTGAATGCTGCACAAGAGTTTAATTTTGATAACAATAATCGCAACGACAACAGGAACAACCAAAATAGGAATCAAAATAGAAACCAAAACAGGCAAGACAACAGAAATAACCAAGATAATATGAACCTGGATGCAGCAGAAGAATTTAATATTGATGATGACGACTTTTCTGACGGCAGATGGAACCAAAAAGAAAGCCAAGTTACACTGAATCGTAATGTTGCCAGAGACAGTCTGGACAAAGCGAAACTGGAAATAGCGGACGAATTTGATGCCAACATCAGCCAAGATGAAAAAATTGATGGAACCATGGTTGAAAACCTGATCCAAAGAGCACAAGAAAAACAAGAGCAAATAGACGAGAAATTTAAAAAGAAATAACACAGAAAAAATAGCAAAAGGGAGTAGTACGGGGTTTGTGCTACCCCCCTTATAAATTTTGCAAAATTTAAAGGTCGTGGGAGTTTCCAACACGACCTTTTTTGTATGAGATTTCTATATGTGAGAATTTTGACACCTTATGTGAACAATAGTATAATGGAAAAATAATCTGCATATCAATACATAGGGTTTGGAGTTGAATAAGATGAAAAATGTAGTAGTTGAAAAATATTTTAAGGATAGGGACCTCCCACACAAGGTAATATACTTGGATGAGAGCAGTGCAACAGTGCCTCTGGCGGCAGAAGCGCTGGGGGTGGAAGAGGCGATGATTGCAAAAACATTGGCTTTTAAATTAAAGGATAGGAATATTGTTCTGGTGACCTGCGGTACGACCAGGGTAGACAATAAGAAATATAAAAAGGCTTTCGGGTGCAAAGCGAAAATGATACCTGCTGATGAAACATTAGAAGTCACAGGCTATCCTGTGGGCGGTGTATGTCCTTTTGCTCTTCCGGATGAGGTGGACATATATTTAGACGAATCACTCAAGAATTTCGAGACTGTGTATCCTGCGGCGGGAAGCGCAAACTCCGCCGTTAAAATAGCACCTGAAGAGATGCTGGAGATAACAGGGGCGGAATGGGTAGATGTGTGCTCCTAGATGTCATTGCTATAAAAAACGTAGGGGAGGACGACCCTGTCCACCCTGGGCAGACAGAATCGTCTGCCCTATCAGAAAACAACATTTGTCATCCTAAGATGGACAGTACAAATGGTACCCACAAAGGATCTCAAGTTTTTAGCTATATTGGGAGGAGGGGTTATATTGAAAATTTACATAAGTGCTGATATAGAAGGAGTAGCAGGGATAGCAGCTTGGGAGGAAGCAAGAAAATCTTCACCTAATTATCCGTATTTTGCGGAACAGATGACCAAAGAAGTAGCGGCAGCCTGTGAGGGGGCTACTATGGCAGGAGCTACAGACATTATAGTAAAAGACGCCCATGCTTCAGCGATGAACATAAATCCGTCCAAGCTACCCAAAAATGTAAGGATAATCAGGGGATGGAGCGGCCACCCCTATAAGATGATACAAGGAATAGACGAAAGCTTCGATGCAATAGTATTTGTGGGCTATCACTCCTATGGCGGTTCGGATCAAAATCCGTTGGCCCATACAATAAGCAGTTCTGTAATTGATTATATGAAATTAAACGGTGAATATTTAAGTGAATTTCTATTACATACCTATCTGGCCATGTATTTAAAAATCCCCGTTGTGTTTTTGAGCGGGGATAAAGGCATATGTGAAGAGGCAAAAAAATTTGATGAAAACATTGTTACCGTGGCCACAAATAAAGGTATGGGCGCCGCATCCATAAGTATTCATCC
>JAAYPJ010000159.1 GCA_012519835.1 Clostridiales bacterium
GGAATAGATGCCGCTAAAAATGCCGGCATACTTGCAGCACAGATTATCGCACTCGGGGATGGACAATTAAGCGAAAAATTGATAAGTTATAAAAGAGAATTGGCTGAGGGTGTAGAGGAAAAAGCGGGTAAATTAAAAGAAATCGGATATGAGGACTACTTAAAATTATAGTGTGACAGGGGGACGGTGTGACAAGGGAATGCTTTTGTTTATCGTGATGTGAGTAACACGTGCAAATTCTGAATGCAACGAAGTGGAATGAAGAATCTCTGTGACATATAACAGAACGGAGGTAACAAGATGCCAAATAGATACGAAGCCGTAGGGCTCAAGAAAACAGAATATCAAAAAATAATAGAGGTACTTGGCAGAGAACCGAATGACCTGGAATTGAACATGTACGGTGCAATGTGGTCGGAACATTGCAGTTATAAACATTCCAGGATATTATTCAGGCATTTCCCGACCTCCGGCAAAAGGGTCTTACAGGGCCCCGGTGAAAATGCGGGTATAGTGGATATCGGTGACAATATGGCGATTGCGATGAAAATAGAAAGCCACAACTCACCGACGGCTGTTAACCCGTACCAGGGTGCCGCAACCGGAGTGGGCGGGATCCTCAGAGATATATTTGCGATGGGCGCAAGACCCATAGCTTTTTTAAATTCGTTACGCTTTGGCAATATAAAGGAGAGCGACAGAACCAAGTTTTTATTGAAGGAAGCGGTAAAAGGGATGGCCGACTATACAAAGACCTTGGAAATACCGACAGTAGGCGGGGAAATTTATTTCAACCATACATATGAAGGAAACCCGCTCGTAAATGCCATGTGTTTAGGCCTGGTGGAACACGATAAAATACACCGTGCAAGCGCCCTGGGTGTCGGCAATTCCGTCATGTATATGGGATCGGCAACAGGAATGGACGGAATAGGTGGGGCAAGTTTTTCTTCCTCAACATTGGATGAGGATGACGAGGGTGTATGCCCCGTAGGGAACCCTGAACTGGGAAAACGGGTGATGGAAGCATGCCTGGAATTATTAAAAACAGGTTCTGTAGTAGGACTTCAGGATTTAGGGGCCGCAGGACTCACTTCCGCCTGCAGCGAAACGGCCGCCCATGGCGAAGGCGGCATGGAAATAGATGTACTCAAGGTACCGAGAAAGGTAGAAGGGATGAACCCCATAGAAGTCATGCTATCGGAATCCCAGGAGAGGATGCTCCTGATTGTTGAAAAAGGCGGGGAAGAGCAGGCAAAGGAAATCGTACAAAAATGGGGACTACATTCTGTGGTAATCGGCAAGGTAACAGATGACGGGATGCTGACTGTCAAAGAGGGCGATGCGGTTATAGCCAGAATGCCTTCCGAAAGTTTGGACTCCTCAGGTGCCCCCGAATACGACACCGATTATGAACAACCGGGATATATAGAAGAAGAAAGAATTTTGAATACGGAAGATATACCCGAACCGGAGGATTACAACGAGGCACTTCTAAAGTTACTGGCCTCTCCGAATATAGCAAACAGGGAATGGATATACAAACAGTTCGATAATAAGGATACGGAATATATAAAGATTAAATCCGGGGGCATCTTGTGTGACAATGACCACACAGAAAAGCGTTTCTCCATACAATCCGATGCTTCCGTATTACAGATAAAAGGTACAAACAAAGGTATTGCACTGACAACGGATTGCAACAGCCGTTATTGTTACCTGAATCCGAGGGAAGGGAGCAAAATAGCCGTAGTCGAGGCGGCGAGAAACCTCATATGCAGTGGTGCGGAGCCGTTGGCAATAACAGACGGGCTCAATTTCGGTGCCCCCGATACCTTGGAAGGTTTTTGGAAAATGAGGGAATGTGTGCTGGGTATAAGCGAAGCCTGCAGGGAATTAAAAACGCCTGTCATCAGCGGAAACGTCAGCCTCTATAACGGCAGTGAAAAAAGGGACATTTATCCTACGCCCATTATCGGGATGATAGGTTTAATAGAAGATATAGATAAAACAATCGCCCCGGGTTTCAAGGAAGAGGGGGATATAATAATACTTCTCGGCAAGACTGAAGATGAATTGGGTGCGAGCGAATATATTGCGGAGCTTCACGGATTGGAGAGGGGAAAAGTTTCAAACATCAACTTTGCGTTAGAGAGAAGGCTCCATAAATTTATATTGGATACAAACGAAAAGGGGCTCATACAATCGGCCCATGATATAGCAGAGGGCGGTTTGGCCGTAGCATTGGCGGAATGTTCAATGCAAAAGGAGCTTGGCATGGAGGTCAAGTTGGACAGCGAATTCAGGAGCGATGTTCTCCTGTTCGGGGAAACCCAATCGAGATTTATTATAACCGTAAAACCGGAGAACCTGGATACGGTAAAGGGATGTATGGTTGAAGGCAGGATACCCAACACAATATTGGGTTCCGTCAAAGGTAGGAATTTTAAAATCGATATAGACGGGAAGGAAATAATCAATCTGCCCGTGAAGGGGATGAATAAGACATGGAAAGAAGCCTTCGGACTTTTAATAAAATAAACAAAGAGGGAAGCCTCCTGACTTTTGATGAAATAAACATGGAAAGAAGTCTTCCAACTTTTAATGAAATAAAAAGGAACAAACTGAATGAAGAATGCGGAATAATAGGTATATTTAATCCCGCCGATAATAACAGCGCCTCGCTGCTCTTTTACGGACTATATGCTCTGCAGCACAGAGGCCAGGAAAGTGCGGGAATTGCGAGCAACGACGGTAACAGGAGTTATCACCTGAAGGATTTGGGACTGGTATTGGAAGTATTTGATGATGAGATATTGAACCAATTGGTCGGCCATATAAGCATAGGACATGTGAGGTGCGGGGGCGCCGGTAGCAGAAAGGTGGAAGACGCCCAGCCTTTTGTCATTCAAACAGGCGGGACAAGTATCTCCATGGCGCATAACGGCAATATAACCAATGCATTCGAACTGAAAAAAGAATTGGAAGAAGAGGGCGAAATCTTTACGAGTTCAACCGATAGCGAAGTAATCGCCAAATTGCTTGTCAAATATAAAGACGACGGTATTTTAGCCTCCGTGCAAAAAACAATGGATTTAATCGAAGGCGCATATTCACTGGTGATAATGACGGAAAACGAATTAGTCGGTGTCAGGGATCCGCATGCCTTCAGGCCTTTGTGCCTGGGGAAATTAGATGAGGGTTATGTACTGGCATCCGAGAGCTGTGCTGTAAACGCCACCGGTGCCGAACTGGTCAGGGATGTAGAACCTGGGGAAATTCTGGTTATTACAAAAAGGGGTATAAATTCAAATCATTATACCAAAAAAGAAAAGAGGGCATCCTGTATATTCGAATATGTCTATTTTGCAAGGCCTGACAGCGTAATCGACGGTGCCAATGTGTATGAAGCGAGAAAAAATGCGGGGGTGCTTTTAGCGAGGGAGCATCCCGCCGAAGCGGATATAGTGATAGCCGTACCGGATTCTTCGATACCCGTAGCCCTGGGATATTCCGAAGAGTTGGGAATCCCGTATGTGGAAGGGCTGTTTAAAAGTAAATACGTGGGCAGGACCTTTATCGAACCTGATCAACCTTCTAGGGAAAGAACATTGAAATTAAAATTGACTCCCTTATGGCGAAACATAAAGGGGAAAAAAGTTGTTTTGGTGGACGATTCTATAGTGAGGGGAAACACCAGTAAGAGGATAGTATCGGCACTGAAAAAGGCAGGGGCCGACGAGGTCCATGTCAGAATCAGTTCTCCGCCCATCGCATATAGCTGTCACTACGGAATAGATACACCGGACCGGGAGCAGTTGTTGGGTGCGACAAAATCTGTTGAAGAGATAAGAGAAATTATAGGTGCAGACAGTCTGGCCTATTTGAGTCTGGACGGGCTGATAAAATCGGTGGGTTTAAATAAAAAAGACCTTTGCACCGGATGTTTCAGCGGGCAATATCCTTTGAAAATGCGCATGACTTATAAGGATTCCGGCGTGGACGTCGATGAAGGTCAGCGAACCGTCAAATTGATAAAAGAACATGTAAAGAGCACATACAATCCCAATGTTCTGACGGATTTGGGCAGTTTCGGGGGACTGTTTTCCTTGAATGTCAACGATTATAAACAGCCGGTTTTGGTAGCGGGAACCGACGGGGTGGGGACCAAACTGAAGATCGCATTTATGATGGACAAACATGATACTGTCGGGCAGGATTGCGTGGCAATGTGTGTAAACGACATCCTGTGCCAAGGCGGGAAACCCCTGTTTTTTCTGGATTACATCGCAACGGGAAAATTGACGGGAGAAAAAATAGCGCAGATCGTGGGCGGGGTCGCGGAAGGGTGCAGGTCGGCAGGTTGCGCATTGATAGGCGGAGAGACGGCGGAGATGCCGGGGCTGTATAATGAAAATGAATACGACATAGCGGGGTTTGCGGTGGGCATTGTGGACAAACCCGATATTATTACGGGAAAAGATATAGAAATCGGGGATATTATTTTAGCCCTTCCGTCAAGCGGTATCCATAGCAACGGTTATTCGTTGGTCAGAAAACTCTTCTTTGATGTACTGGACATGAAAGTTACGGATTATATCGACGAACTCGGTAAAACCCTGGGCGAAGAACTGCTTACACCCACAAAAATATATGTAAAATCGGTCTTGGATCTGATTGATAAAATAAATGTCAAAGGAATTTGCCATATCACCGGCGGAGGTTTTTACGAAAACATCCCGCGCATATTGCCCGAGGGTGTAGATGCCAAAATCGACGTCGGCAGTTGGGAAATACCGCCTGTCTTTAAACTGGTGCAGCGAAAAGGGAACATTACGGATGAAGAAATGTTCGGCACCTTCAATATGGGAGTCGGAATGATGATAATTGTCGGAGAAAAGGACGCGGAACAAGCTATTCAGATACTAAAGGAGGCGGAAGAGGGCGCAAAGATAATAGGGAAAATAGTAGAGGGCAACAGACGGGTGATTTTATGAACAAAACAAATATTGCTGTTATGATATCCGGTAGCGGAACAAATCTGCAAGCTTTGATTGACAAAATTCATAATAAGGATACAGGCGGAAACATCGAGTTGGTGATTTCCAACAACGAAAATGCCTATGGATTGGTCAGGGCCCGAAACAGCGGAATAAGAACTGTAGTTATTAACAAAAATCAATATGATTCGGCCTTGCGATACGAAGAGACTCTGGTTGAAATATTGGAAAAAGCGGAGATAAATTTGATAGTTTTAGCGGGCTATTTGGCCTTTGTTCCTGATAAAATTCTTGAAATATACGAAAATCGTATCATCAGCATTCATCCGTCATTGATACCTAGCTTTTGCGGTAGGGGTTTTTACGGTGAAAGAGTCCATCAGGCGGCAATCCATAGGGGCGTAAAAATTTCGGGGGCGACGGTGCATTTTGTGAACAAGATAGTGGATGGCGGGCCTATAATCATTCAAAAATGTGTAAACGTTGATTTTAATGACACCGCCGAAAGCCTGCAAAAAAAGGTGTTGGAAATAGAACATGAAATTTTGCCGCTGGCTGTTAAATTTTTTATTGAAAACAGAATTAGGGTTATTGATGGCAGAGTTAAGGTGATAGGTCGGCGTCAGTGACAAAAGAGTGACAAAAGGGGATGGTCCTTTTTTGGACACAAAGGGACAGTCCCCTTGCCACATTCAAAAAACAAAGACGGTGATAAAATGATAAAACGAGCGCTGATAAGCGTTTCCAACAAAGAAGGAATCATAGAATTTGCAAGGGAGCTCAAAAACTTAAATATAGAAATACTTTCGACGGGAGGCACTGCAAAACTGTTGAGGGGAGCAGGGATAGAAGTAAAGGATGTTTCCGAAATAACGGGTTTCCCCGAATGCCTCGACGGAAGAGTAAAAACATTGCATCCTGCCATACATGGCGGTATTTTGGCGATCAGGGATAACGAAGAACATATGAAAACCCTGGCAAATTTAAATATAGATACCATGGATTTAATAGTGATAAATCTTTATCCATTTAAGGAGACAATTTTAAGAGAGAATGTAAAATTGGAGGAAGCTATCGAAAATATAGATATTGGCGGCCCCGCAATGCTCAGGGCGGCGGCAAAAAACTATAACGATGTAACTGTAGTGATAAATCCACAGGACTATGATGTAGTTATTGGGGAAATAAGAAACAACGGAAACACTAGCATAGATACAAGATATGATTTAGCCCTGAAGGTATTTGAACACACAGCACATTACGATAGTCTGATAGCTGATTATTTACGGACAAAGGCCGAAAAACCTGATATATTTCCCGAAACCTTGACCCTGACCTATGAAAAGGTTCAGGATTTAAGATACGGTGAAAACCCGCATCAAAAAGCGGCATTCTATAAGGAGATTGGAAACAATAAAGGGACGTTGGTGAGTGGAGAACAGCTTCAGGGTAAGGAATTGTCATTTAATAATATTAATGATACAAATGCGGCCATAGAACTGTTAAAGGAATTCGAAGAGCCGACTGTGGTGGCAATCAAGCACACCAACCCTTGCGGGGTGGGATCTGAGGATGATATTTATCATGCATGGCAAAAAGCTTACGAAAGTGATAAAACTTCCGTATTCGGTGGTATAATTGCTGCTAACAGGATAATTAACGGGCAAACAGCAAAAGAAATGGCTGAAATCTTTCTCGAGGTTATAATAGCGCCGGACTTTACGGAGGAAGCGCTGGGTATATTTTCAAGGAAACAAAACCTCAGACTTATTAAAATTGAAGATATGGATTTCAATTATAAACGAGGGTTAAATATAAGGAAGGTACAGGGAGGGGCCTTAATTCAGGACGAAAATAATTCCCTTTCGGAAGAATTGAAGGTAGTGACGGATGCCTCCCCCGACGAAGAAGAGATGAAAGATTTATTATTTGCCCTCAAAATAGTAAAACATACAAAATCAAATGCGATCGTATTTGCACGGGACAGGCAAACCCTGGCCATAGGACCTGGACAGACAAGCAGGATTTGGGCATTGCAAAATGCGGTCAGAAACAGTGTGCATTCATTGAATGGGAGTGTGCTGGCTTCGGACGCCTTCTTTCCCTTCAGGGATTGTGTGGATGAGGCGGCAAAGGCAGGTGTCGGTTCCATTATTCAGCCCGGTGGCTCTATTAATGATGCAGAATCCATAAAGGCCTGTAATGAACACGGTATTTCCATGGTATTTACGGGAATAAGGCATTTTAAGCACTAGGGTGAATCAGGGGGACCGGTCCTACGGTCAGTCTTTTTTGACCGGAGGCCCTGTCCCCATGGTTCAGGTAGCAATGTAAAAAGTAAAGAAGGGAGGAAAGCAAGGGTAAATTGCTATGCAAACAGCAATTCCTTCCACCACCTATAGAAGTGGGGGCATCCTTGCTGAGTTTTCGATGAAAATACTAGTAATAGGTGGCGGTGGCCGAGAACACGCTATAATTTGGAAACTCAATCAAAGTCCGTTGGTAAAAGAAATATATTGTGCTCCGGGAAATGCGGGCATAGGGAAAATTGCAAAAAATGTCAATATTTCTTCAGATAATATAGAAAGACTTGTGGAATTCTCTCTGGAAACGGGCATCAACTTAACTATAGTAGGGCCTGAGGCTCCTTTGGTAGAAGGCGTGGTAGACAAGTTCCGGCAAAACGGATTAAAGATAGTAGGTCCAACCGAACATGCGGCGCAACTCGAAGGCAGTAAAATTTTTGCTAAGGGGTTCATGAAAAAATATAATATTCCCACAGCACGGTATGATGTTGCAAACACATTCAGTGAGGCAAGTGCGATTATAGAAAACTATTCCTGCCCTGTATTAGTCAAGGCTGACGGTTTGGCGGCGGGAAAAGGTGCATTTGTTTGCAAAAGTAGAGAAGAAGCCCTGAGTAAGGCAAAGGGATTATTGGAAGAAAAAATATTAGGTAAATCGGGCGATAATATAGTTATAGAAGAATTTTTATACGGTACGGAAACATCCATATTATGCTTTATAGACGGTAACAGCATTGTTCCCATGGCAAACAGCCAGGACCACAAGCGGGCATTTGACGGGGATAAGGGCGAAATGACCGGCGGGATGGGTGCCTATTCACCCAACCATGTATATACGGAAGAGATTGAGAGACAAACGGAAATGGAAATTTTGCAACCTACGTTGCTTGGCATACAAAAAGAGAAGATGGACTATAGAGGCATTATTTATGCGGGACTTATGATTACAAAGGAAGGCCCAAAGGTTTTGGAATACAATGTACGTTTCGGGGATCCTGAAACTCAGGCAGTGTTGCCCAGGCTGGAAACAGATTTGGCGGAAATATTCAACAAGATAGTGGACAGGAAATTGGAGGATGTGGATATCAATTGGTCTGAAGAGGGGACTGTCTGCGTTATGTTGGCTTCCGAGGGTTACCCCGGTAGTTATAAAAAGGGTCTGGAAATTAAGGGTCTGGAAGATATCCCGGAGGACCTGCTGGTATTTCATTCCGGAACGGCTGAGGACGGCAAGCGAGTTACAACAAATGGTGGTAGAGTGCTGGGCATAGTAGGGAGAGGTAAAACAATAGACGAGGCAAGAGAAAAAGTTTACAAAAATATAGATAGAATCAGTTTCGAGGGTGCCTTTTATCGCACGGATATAGGTGTTGAGAGGTGAGAGGCCGGAAGTGAGAAGTGAAAAAAGGTGAGACGGACACAGCAGGGACGGTTCTTCTTGTGTTGTGTCACTCCAACAACACAAAAGGACCGTCCCTCTGTGTCTAGAGAGGTGAGAGGCCGGAAGTGGGAAGTGAGAAAAGGTGGGAAGTGATTAATTTATGAGTAAAATATTAGGTATAATAGGCGGAATGGGGCCTTTGGCCACAGTGAACTTATTTAATAAAATAGTTATCAACACAGACGCACAAAATGACCAGGAACATATACATATGTTGGTGGACAACAATATAAATATCCCCGACAGAACCGCTTTTCTGTTGGGAACGGGCGAAGACCCCACTGAGGAACTGATCAAATCCGCCGTCAGGCTGGAAAAAGCGGGCGCCGATTTTTTAATTATGCCCTGTAATACAGCCCATCATTTTTATGAAGTTATAAAAGAAAAAATAAATATCGATTTTTTAAATATGATCGAAGAAACCGTAAAATTTATACAGACAAACCATCCGAATGATAAAAAAATCGGGCTGTTAAGCACCGATGGGACCCTAAAGGCCAAAATATATGATTTATATTTTAATAAGCGGGACATTCGGGTTATGAGCCCCAAAAAAGAAACGCAAGAATCCATTATGGATATAATATACGGAATTAAAGCAGGAGAAAAAGAAGTTAAAATAGACGCAATATATGATGCGATAAAGGAATTCGGGGCTAGGGGAATAAGGGTGATTGTACTGGGTTGCACCGAGCTTTCTGTGGTAAACGAAATGTTCAAGTTGGAAAAAAGTCTTGCAGACACCGAAAACACTGTGCATATTGTTGACGCTGTGGATGTGATAGTGAGGAGGGCTATAGAGTTTGCCGGAAAAAAGGTTTTATAGAGTGCACTCTGCGCAGAAAAAAGTTTGAAAATAAATTAAATTTTAAAATGATGTATAGACTTCTTTTATCAGGTCAATAATTAAAACAAAAGAAAGGGTTTAAGTTGTAATATAGGTATTTTTTCTTGTCCCCCTTTAATATCTTAATTACAATTTCGGATCCTTTCTTTTTTTATGAATTGACCCATACAGGAGTGCACAGTGGGGACAGGTTCCAATGTGTATTCTTATGATGCCGGGTTTGTTGCCCAAATGGGAAATGAGGACAGCATGCACAGCGAGGAATGCACAGCGGTAACAGAATGCACATTGGAACCTGTCCCCACTGTGCACTTTGGAACCTGTCCCCACTGTGCACTATCCCAAATGCACACAGGAACCTGTCCCTACTGTGCATCAGCGGTAACAGAATGCACACAGGAACCTGTCCCCACTGTGCACTTGCACTGTGCACTCCCGGAAAGGAGGAATATACATTGAAGAAACATTTTTTATTAGGACTTTTAGGACTTATTTTAATTTTATTTATAAGTTTCCTATATAATACATCAGCACAGGATATTAGGAATATAGATATACAAGAAAAGATGTCATTCCTAAAGACGGTTGTGTATCGGCCGTTTCTGAGTCCTTCGACAGACAAACAGGAAGAGATGTTGCTTCTAAAGGCTGTGGAAGCAGGCGGTTTTCAGATGGAAGAATTCAATATAAACATATCGACTTTCATTCCCGATACATTCCTGACTACAAAAGAAATGGAAGCTATACAAGAGGATATAATGCGGATCCTGAATATAAATAAAAAAATCACAGTCATCGATATGGACAGCATGCGGGATTCCTATTATCCCCCTTATCAGAATTATTTTGAAGATATATCCGATATTGGAGAAGAAACCATTCTGGAACAGAGAACAGAAGATGAGGGATACAACGAAATTATAACATTTGTACCGAGTGAAGACGGAAATATGACAATAATAAAATTGCTCAGTACCCAAATAGTGGAACAACCCGAAACACATATTATGGTTGACATAGTCCAAAATAAAGGATATAAAGAAATAGTGGATACATGCAACCGGATACAGAATTTTTTAAACAAATATCAAAACAGAGTAGAAACCACTATAAATTTGACGGGAGCACAGTCGGGCAAACTCAACAGAGCGGAGGAAAAGCAGAGACAGACGGCTATATTCAGCTTCTTAAAGGCGAAAAAAACAGAAGTCCTGGAGGACGAATTTTTTACCAGTATCACCGCCTATAGTCCGCTGATCAGTTCCCATATCAATTACGGAGGGAAAGACGTAAATATCCAGTTAGCTATGAGATACAGCGAATATGAGGATAAGACCTATTTGTGGCTTGCTACCCCCTTGATAATCACAGCCTATTAGATTAGGAGAAACTAAAACTCCTTCTAAATATAATCTTAGTTGTACATAGATTTAATATTTAACTGATACAGAAAGTGAGGAAGGAGAATTGCCTAAAATTATCGTTGAACAAAATGGGCCA
>JAAYPJ010000023.1 GCA_012519835.1 Clostridiales bacterium
CCCGAATTGTCACCATCCCTTTTTCAAAAACCGCCTTTTTTCTATATTATCAAGCACTTTAGAACAACCTTCCCAATCTAGTGTTTTACATCCCTATTATATCTGTTTTCAAAAGGATGCTTGTCCGGTACTTCATCTATCAATTTCATTGCTTCTTCTTTCCTACCTAATGCAATTTTTATCCAAACGTCTTCTAATATATTAGGTAACAGTTATAGGTTCAATTTTTATCTGATTTTCCATCTCTGTAAATATTTCTATACTTCATATTTATTATATTATGTCAAATTTTCCCATGATTTTGTTAAGACTTGGACCCTTATTGGGAATTTTGGGACAATAATTGTTACTGTTCACACCCTGCCATCAAAACGCCCCCTGCCAATAGCCGACTGTGCAAAATTTCAAGTAATTCCTATGTATACAGCAAATATACAACACAATGAATACTATTGTGTGAATCATAAGCTAATGTGTTGTAAATATGGCATGAATTGGAATAAATCCCGTAAAATTCGTGCACTAATTGAAATTTTGCACATTTTTACTCTTATCTTAGAATTTGCACGTATTATCCACATCATGACAAACGAAAGCGTTATTTTCACATGCAGATCCCTCGTTAGTCAAATCATTCTGCCCGTCTCGGGATGACAAAAGTAGCAGCCCTCATAGCAACAGCTATGACCTGGTCAACCTATCGACTCTTTTTAACATATTCGGTATTCTATATCGGCCATCTAAATTCTTAATCAGGTTTGCGGCAAAACCCGTTTCAATCCCGATACTACTGACATATAAAGGCCTGTTGCTTTCGCCCCTGTATACCTTAATATAGTTTCTACTGTTGACAAAATAGGATTTTGCAACCCCGATAACAGGAATCCTTCCCTCTAATGCTCTGTATAAATGTCCACCGAGTCCTATTTTACCATCCTTTAATAAAACGTACCCATCAACTATGACCAGGTTGATATCCCTTTTAATTTCCCAATAAACTTCAAGTATACCCGGCAATTCTCTTTTGTAAAATTCACCCGGTATGTATTTTTCTGTAGGCCTTGTTATTTTGCAATACTCGAGTATATTTTTTTCAATAGTTCCCGTTTCAAACAATATACAGCAAGTTTTAGCACAATCTTCACGATAATAAGCATCAAAGCAAGCTATTTTATAATTATCCATCTGTCGTTCATCACCTTGTCCAACTTTTATGAATTTACACTGTTTCATGCATAACACCTACTATTTCCGCATCCGTGTTATCTTCAATAAAATTAATGATATGTTCATAAATGCGATCTGCCTGAACCGCATTAATTGATACGTAAGCAAGCCCTAATATAATAGTTTGATGTGTGTTTTGCTCGTCTACCTCGGCAATGGATACATTAAACTTGTTGCTTACTTTCGAACATATACTTTTTACAATTCCCCTTTTTTCTTTGAGTGAATGCACCCAAGGAGCATAAAGTTTTATTATAATTGTTTTAACTATCATCATTACATCTCCGTATATAGACCTATTTTTTTCTTCAAGGACTGTATAATATGCAGTCTATTATTCTCCTTATAATATTTCCCTTCTGATAAGATCCAATGCCGTATTTGCCAGCCTATTCCTTATTCTACTTCTGCTACCGCTTGTATTTATCTTTTCAACCTTTGTAACGCCATTTATACAAATTCCTATATATGCAAGTCCCACAGGGTGAGTTTCTGTACCCCCGTCGGGCCCCGCTATACCCGTAATAGATACTCCTATATCAGTACCTGCAACCCTGCGTATACCTTCTGCCATTTCTTTAGCCGTTTCTTCACTGACAGCGCCATGTTTCCCCAATGTTTCAGGTTTTATTCCCAGAAGCCTGACCTTGGATTGATTGCTATATGAAACAACCCCTTCCATAAAGACAGAAGATATCCCGGGATAGTTGATTAACCGTGCCGATAAAAGTCCCCCCGTACACGATTCGGCAGTAGCGATGGTTAGCCTCTTTTCGATTAGGAGTTCGCCCACCACGGCCTCCAGGCTTATATTTCCCTCTCCGTAAACATAAATACCCAATCTGTCCCTTATTTGGTTTTCAACGGGGGCAATCAGCCTTTCCGCTTCTTCTCGTGTGGATGCACTTGCCGCTATTCTGATGGTTATAGCCCGTGCCTTGGAATATGGAGCCACTGTAGGATTTGTCTGATTTTCTATAATATCCATTATCATTTCCTCCATTTGTCCCTCGCCTATACCCGTAACATTGAGGGTTTTAGACACAAATACCTTATCCCGATATTTTTGTAAATAGGGAATGATATGTTTTTCAAACAATGGCACATTCTCCCTTGGCGGCCCCGGCAGCAAAATTAATTTTATATCCTTATCTTCGATAATACATGCCGGAGCAGTGCCGACCGAATTTGGCAAAACAATGGAGCCCTCCGGAAAATATCCTTGTTTTCTATTCCCATCATTTACAGACAATCCTCTTTTCGCGAAAAACTCCCGTATTGCTTCCAAGGATTCCTCATGAGGCACCATCTTTTTATTCAAAAATTGGGCTGCAACCTCCTTAGTTATATCGTCTTTTGTGGGTCCAAGTCCCCCCGTGGTGATCACCAAGTCTGCCCTGCCAAAAGCTATTTTATATGCTTCATGCAGCCTTTCCGCATTATCCCCAACAACGGATTGATAATAGGTATCAATCCCCAAATTAGCCAGTTCCTTTGCAATATACTGTGCATTTGTGTTGACTGTCTCTCCTAACAGTAGTTCTGTGCCGACAGCAATAATTTCCGCTTTCAAACTTGCCACCTCTTTATTAATCAGTTTTTCTCTATATTGTTCTACATATATTCTATTTTACTACAAAAAGTCCTTTGTTATATACCTAAAAATGAAAACCCCTTCTCAAATGGGGAGAAAGGGTCTTCGTTGTTGAATTTAATGCGAACTAAGTATGAATTCAGTTTATTATGATTTAGGTATGCAAATCACTTGGCCTACCTGCAGATTGTTGGGATTTACACCCGGATTTGCCTTCTCTATGGCTGCTACTGTGGTATCGAATCTTTTTGCAAGTAAGAAAAATGTGTCACCGGATTTGATTGTATATTCAGATGTACCGCTTGGGCATTTGCCTGATGGTGGTGGTGTGGTTCCGGATCCGGGTATGCAGATTACCTGGCCTATTTGTAGATTGTTGGGATTTACGCCCGGGTTTGCTCGTTGTATGGCTTCCACTGTGGTGCCAAATCTCTGTGCCAATGTAAAGAACGTATCGCCCGCCTTAATCGTATATTCAAATGTGCCACTCGGACATTTGCTTGGAGGCGGTGTTGGCCCTGTGCCGGGTATGCAGATTACCTGGCCTATTTGCAGCCTGTTGGGATCTACACCCGGGTTCGCTCGTTGTATGGCTTCTACTGTGGTATTAAATTCCTGTGCAAGTGTGAAAAATGTATCGCCTGCTTTAACTGTGTATTCAAATGTGCCGCTCGGGCATTTGCTTGGCGGCGGTGTTGGCCCTGTGCCGGGTATGCAGATTACCTGGCCTATTTGCAGCCTGTTGGGATCTACACCCGGGTTCGCTCGTTGTATGGCTGCTACTGTGGTATTAAATTCCTGTGCAAGTGTGAAAAATGTATCGCCTGCTTTAACTGTGTATTCAAATGTGCCGCTCGGACATTTGCTCGGTGGCGGTGTTGCTCCCGGTATGCAAATTATCTGACCTATTTGTAAATTATCAGGGTTAACGTCCGGATTAGCTGCAAGTAATGCATCCAGACTCACATTAAACCTTCTGGCGATGGTAAAGAATGTATCCCCTGCCTGAACAGTGTATGGCATAGTACCTGCGGGACAGGTAGTCGGTGGTGGCATCGCTCCCGGTATACAGATTACCTGACCTATTTGTAAATTGTCGGGGTTAATGCCGGGGTTCGCTGCGAGTAATGCGTCAAGGCTTACATTAAACTTTCTGGCAATAGTAAAGAACGTATCTCCTGCTTGAATAGTATAGGGCATTGTCCCTGACGGACAGGTAGTTGGTGGTGGCATTACTCCGGGTATACAGATTACCTGGCCTATTTGTAAATTGTCAGGATTAACACCGGGGTTAGCCGCGAGCAATGCATCCAAATTTACATCGAATTTCATAGCGATAGTAAAAAACGTGTCCCCTGCCTGAACGGTATACGGCATGGTACCCGTGGGGCATTGAAGTTTATGACTAAAATAATACATTGTCTGTTAACCTCCTCGTTGAACAATTATTGTTTTTTTATACACCGTCAGCATATAAACGCAAAACGCTAACAGTATATTTAATACAGTATATTCAGAAGGTTAAAAGTTGTTCTTGTATAAATTTGCAAATGCCCCCTCTTGCTAAAACCATTTATCACATATTGAAACAAAATTAGCACAAAATATGCTAATATAAGGTTACTGTCTATTGACTCTGCTATAGGGATATAATATGTTTAAACTATACAACTTCCGAGAGGAGCGATTGTAATATGGAAGAAATTATTGTGGAGAGCTTTACAATGGATCATACAAAGGTCAGTGCACCCTTTGTCAGAAAATGCGGCATTATTACTACTCCCAAAGGAGATATTATAACTAAATTTGATTTGAGGTTTACTCAACCAAATGTTCATATTATGCCCACAGGCGCAGTCCATGCCCTTGAGCATCTGTTAGCGGGATATATTCGTGAAGAACTCAAGGATGTCATAGACATCTCCCCAATGGGCTGCAGAACAGGCTTTTATTTGACTTTGGTTGGCCGGATTACCGAAAAGGAGGTAGCTGGGGCCCTCATCAACGCCCTGGAGAAAGTTGTTGAGGCAGAGGAAGTCCCCGCGGCCAATCCTGTACAATGCGGTAACTATAGGGATATGTCTCTGTTCGGCGCTAAGGAATATGCTAAAGAAGTATTAGAAAAGTTAAAGAACAGGTAATAGGGTAGAGGCAGACGACTCTGTCTGCCCAGGGTGGACAGGGTTGTCCACCCCTACGATTTTCATAGCAATAACATTCGAAAAACCACGGGGACAGGACCTTTGGTCAAAAAAGACTGACCACAGGCTCTGTCCCCATGGTTTTGAGGGAAAGGTCTCCGGTTGAAAAAAATCCGGCCATAGGCTAGATCCCTGTGGTTTCTTATCGCAAATTTTTATATACTGTTTATTTTCATGACCCTCATGGAATTGAGTACAGCTATAAGCGCAACCCCTACATCCGCAAATACCGCTTCCCACATAGTTGCAATGCCGCCTGCGCCCGATACCAATATAATAATCTTTACGGCAATCGCAAACAAAATATTTTGCCACACAATACGGTTCGTTCTTTTGGCTATTTTTATTGCACCGACCAGTTTCATCGGCTCATCAGTCATTAAAACAACATCCGCCGCCTCTACGGCCGCGTCGGAACCCAGCCCGCCCATAGCCACACCAATATCTGCCCTGGCCAGTACGGGTGCATCGTTAATACCGTCACCGACAAAGACCAACTTTTTCTTTGATGATTTTTGTTTACTGAGCAGCTCAATTTCTTTGACTTTTTCGTCAGGCAATAATTCAGAATATACTTCATCTATTCCTAACTCACCCGCCACTTTTTTGCCTACACTTTCATTATCCCCCGTAAGCATGATAGTTTTGTTTACGCCGATGGCCTTTAACATGCTGATTGTGTCCTTGGAATCCTCTCTTAATTCATCGGATATTACAATAGAACCCGCAAATACTCCATCTACCGCTATATATATTGCGGTTCCGACAGTCTCCACCGGCCTGTATAAAATCCCTTCTCTGTCCATAAATTTTTTGTTTCCGGCCAAGATTTCTTTACCTTTTACTTTTGCCCTGACACCATACCCTGACATTTCCTCATAATTTTCAATATTCTCTTTGTTTATCTCTTTTCCGTAAGCCGCCAAAATTGATGTGGCTATAGGATGGTTAGAATAGCTTTCCGCATGGGCGGCATATTCTAACAGTTCATCTTTTGAAACACCCGTATCGGTATTTATTTCCGTAACCTTGAATACTCCCTTTGTCAGTGTACCGGTTTTATCAAATACCACAATGTCAACATTGTTTAATGCTTCTAAATAATTTCCGCCCTTTACAAGGATCCCATGTCTTGACGCACCGCCGATTCCGCCAAAAAATCCTAAGGGTATGGAAATTACCAGTGCACAGGGACAGGAAATTACGAGGAATACAAGGGCTCTGTATATCCAGTCCGATAAAACGGCACCCTCAACTATAAGTGGCGGGACAATTGCTAGAGCAAGGGCCACAAATACGACCACCGGGGTATAATATCTTGCAAATTTTGTGATGAAATTTTCCGTAGAAGCTTTTTTGCTGCCGGAATCCTCTACCAATTTTAAAATTTTAGATACCGTCGATTCTTCAAATCCTTTAGTAACTTCAATTGTTAACAAACCATCCATATTTATAAAACCACCTAATACGGTATCTCCTGTTTCGACTTCCCTGGGCACGGATTCACCTGTTAAAGCAGAGGTGTTTACCATTGAATTCCCTTCTGTGACAATCCCGTCTAAGGGAACTTTTTCCCCGGGTTTTACTATTATATAATTGCCAACAGAGACATCAATCGGAGAAATTTTTTTTTCGTTTTCCCCTATTTTAAGATTTGCATAATCCGGCCTTATATCCATCAACTGTGTAATTGATTTTCTGGAACGATGTACCGCCATATCCTGTAGGGATTCCCCAATCCGGTAAAAAAGCATTACGGCTACACCCTCGGGAAATTGCCCAATGGCAAAGGCACCTATAGTCGCTATGCCCATTAAAAAGTTTTCATCAAAAATCCGGCCTCTCAATATGTTTTTACCCGCTCTTTGTAGTACTTCACCGCCTATAATTAAATAACCTATGAGATAAAATATAAATTTTATCTTATCCGGCATTTTGAAAATCAGGGCCGCCACAAACAATGCGGTACCCATACCTACTAAAATAAGTTCCTTACGTGATTGCTCGTCCATGTCCGCCCCCTTAATATTATGTTCTTCATCTTACCATTCTTTCCTTATGATATATGAGTATGTATTATATTATAATCATGTCTTTTTATCAATGGCATATCTTTTATATTTTTTGCATGGTACCTTTTACATGAAAAAACCCGGAAAGATATATCCCCCGGGTCCTGTCAATTTTTAATCTAATCTGATACCTGCAATTACCGTTTTTATTTAATTGTGAATATACCTGCTATCCCAGTTTTTCCAACACATTTATTAATTTATCACGATTTTCTTCGGGAACATCTAAATCTTTCAACTCATCTTTTAAAGAAGACATCTCAATGCCGCCCGCAATGTACCCATTGACACGGGCAACCAGTGTTGAAGTAACAAATTCATCAAAGCTGTTGTACATTGGCCTCAATTCCTTATATACCTTTGATGTGTTTTGTAAATAGTATTTTTGATGATATTCTTCTGCAGGATAGAAATTTTCAAACTGCACCATGTCCGTATACAGTGTGTGTCCTCTTTTGTCCTCAAATTGTTTTTTTATCTCCATTGCTTCCTGTTTTTGAACATCATCGTGATAAAAGACGATGGACATATACTGTCTTTTGATTCTATATTTTGGATTATGTGCATTCCAAAATATGTTTAAAAGTCTGGTATAACTTATAATATCCGGGTCGTAAACAATTTTAACTGTTTCCGTATGGTCAACCAGGTTATGATAACTGGGATCAGTCGTAGTTCCTCCGGCATATCCGGCCACGGTACTGATTACCCCTTTTTGGCTCCCAAATAGAGCGTCCGGTCCCCAAAATCAGCCTAAAGCAAGGGTCGCTGTGGAAAATTTGTTGTTATCTATAGCGTTTATGTTAAATCCCTCCCTGACAAACAAATTGGTTATAATTAAGGTCTCTCTATAATATAATGCCCGTTTCTTATAACTTTTAGCCTGATAGAAATCTCGGGGATAGAAAACCATGGGGAGAAAACCATGGGGACAGGACCTTTGGTCGAAAAAGACTGCCCACAGGCTCTGTCTCCATGGTTTTACATGGTTTTAAGCATAGATCTCTCGCAGGCCAAACTCATACTGTCCGTCTCGGGATGACAAAAATGTAGGTTTTCATAGCGACTAAAAATCGGTAAACATTTCTCCTTTCAATTTGTTTACCATTTCTTCACCCGCCAAATAGTCGACTACCTCAAAAGCAAATTCCAGGGCCGCACCGGGGCCTTTGCCCGTTATAGTATTGTTATCCACAACCACCCTGTCGTCCACATAGTTGCAAGAAGGCATTTCCTCGCCAAAGCCGGGATAACTGGTTGCTTTTCTGCCTTTTAACACCCCGGCCCTTTCCAATACAATAGGAGCCGCACAGATTGCGGATACCAGCTTGCCATCTTTATCAAGGGACTTGACCATGTTGATAACTCTTTCATCATCCCTTAAATTAACGGAACCCGGCATCCCACCCGGCAACAGGATACCGTCAAACCCATCAACATCGATTTCATCTATAAACATATCAGCAATTATTATGATATCATGGGCTCCTTTTACCTTTAAATCGCCCAGGGAAACGGTGGTTACTCCAATATCGGCCCTCCTAAGCACATCTACAGCAGTTATGGCTTCTATTTCTTCCAATCCTTGAGCTAACGGAACTATAATTTTTTTCATTGCTATTTCGGCAAAATTTCTTCGCCTTCCTCCCTTCCGTATCGTTTTATAACCTAATTATATATTAATATGTGCATTTTTCAAAATTTAACGATTATATTTAGGGAAATATTTTAAATAGTTTTTGTTTCTGATGAAATACTAATAACAAGGAGTGTGATTTATATGCCTAAAAATAAATTTAAACAAAAAAACATGGCCGTACCCATTGAAAATCATAAAACTGCAGCATGGTCGGATATAAAAGATTTAAAACGGGAGTCTAAAGTTTTTGTTCCCAGTGAACTAGAAGTAAGAAATGCCAAGGAATGGGTTGATACTAACCAAAAGTAAAAAACATGCTCGGGAATGGGCTTTTAAATAAAAGCGATTTCCTGAGCATTTTTTTGCAAAATACAAGGAAGATGGCTTGCTTTGTCCTTTATGACAAATTACCACAATTCTCCCCATATAGCGACTTGACACAGTCAGGCAATAATAATATAGTTACTACAAAGACTTTTATTTCCTCTATAGATAAACTATGGATTAAATTAATATAAGGGGGATTTTTATGAAAAAGAAATTGGTGTCGTTTGTTGTCGTTTTACTTGCACTAGTGATGATTGTAACAGGATGTTCTTCCCCGGCCGACAAAACAGGAGGGAAAAATACGGAAAGCCCTAAAAAGAAAATCCTAAGGGCAAATAACGGCAGTGAGCCCGGTTCATTAGATCCGGCATTGGCCCAAGGAACCCATGAATCATGGATTTTGGAAAACATTTTTGAAGGCCTTATGACTTTTAATGAAAATGGGGAACTGGTTGAAGGTATGGCTGAAAACTATAAGATATCCGAAGACGAAATAACCTATACCTTCACACTCCGCGATGGGATAACCTGGACAAATGGCGATCCGGTTACAGCCGAAGATTTTGAATACTCTTGGAAGAGGGTCCTAGCACCCGAGACAGCCAGCGGCTACGCCTCAATACTGTATTGTATAAAAGGAGCGGAGGCATACAATACCGGCAAAGGTTCGGTGGACGATGTTTCAGTTACCGCCTTAGATGAAAAAACTCTCGAAATAACCCTGGAAATACCTACTGCATATTTCCTGGAACTAACCGCATTCTATACATATTTTCCGATAAACAAAAATGTTGTCGAAGAAAACCCGGATTGGGCGAAGGATCCGGCTACTCATGTAAGTAACGGACCGTTCAAATTAGTTGAATGGAAACACAATAACAAAATAGTACTGGAAAAAAACGAACATTATTATAATAAAAAGAAAATTAAATTAGACGGTATTGATCTGGATATTTTGGAAGATCAGAATACTGCTTGGCAAAAATACCGAGGTGAAGAATATGACCTTCTGATAGATGTTCCGGCTTCGGTAGTTGATCAACTTAAACAAACAGGAAGTCCGGAATTAGAAATCGGGCTGCAAGTCGGTACATATTACTATAATATAAATCCGGATGTTAGGCCATTTAATAACGCAAAGGTAAGAAAAGGCCTTTCAATGGCTATAGACCGCGAGATGATAGTTGAGCAAGTAACCCAAGGCGGACAGATCCCCGCAGTAGGCGTGGTACCTCCGGGAATGGAGGATGAAAACGGTAATGATTTTAGAAAATCAACAGGGGACTTGATTGAATATAATACAGAGGAAGCTAAAAAACTGTTTGATGAAGGTTTAACCGAGGAAGGTATGGCCATTGAAAAGTTTAACAATTCCAACTTTGTAATCCTTTATAATACTGCAGAATCCCAGAGGAAGATAGCAGAGGCCATTCAAGAAATGTGGCGGGAAGTTTTAGGAATTAAAATAGGACTTGAAAATGTTGATTTCCAGACAAAACTTAAAAGAGAACAGTCAGGTGATTATCAGGTTTCAAGATCCGGTTGGATGGGAGACTTCATGGACCCTATAACTTTCCTAGGTTTATGGTGGTCGGAGTGTGCTTTTAACGATGTTAAATACAATAATCCCGAATATGATGCACTGATCAAAGAAGCAAAGTCCACAAATGACCAAAATGTCCGCATGGCTGCTATGAAAAAAGCAGAAGCCATATTAATGAAAGACATGCCGGTAATCCCGATATATTTCTATACTCAACCTTTTACCGTTAAATCAAATGTATCCGGCGTATTTAAGGTTCCGGTCAGATATCCGACAATCACATATGCAGATATAATTGAGTAAAAAAATAATAAAAACAAGCATGAAATCAAGTGGCATTTATGCCACTTGATTTCATGTAACTATTATAGAAAAGAGGATAATATATGTCTAAATATATTTTTAAGAGATTGCTCTTATCTATAATAACTATATGGGCGGTTATAACTATTACATTCGTGTTGATGAATACAGTGCCGGGAAACCCCTTTGCAAATGAAAACAGAAGGATCCCGGAAAATATATATGAAAACCTGATAAGGAAATATGGATTGGACAAGCCGAAAAGCGAACAATACATTACATATCTGAAAAATATTGCAAGATTTGACTTCGGTGAATCAATGAGATCCGACGCTGAAACAGTAAATGAAATGATTAATAGGGGCTTTCCTGTTTCAGCCGCCTTGGGATTTGAAGCCCTTCTTATATCTTTAATATTTGGCCCCATATTAGGAACCATTGCAGCCTTATATCAAAATAAAACCCCCGATTATATTTCAATGATAATTTCAATTATAGGAGTCTCAGTCCCCGGTTTTCTTATGGGAACGTTTTTGATCCAATTTATCGCCACAAAATTTGATTGGGTACCCATTGGAGGATGGGGGGAATTTAGACATACTATATTACCGTCAATTACACTAGCAATGATGCCTTTGGCTCAAATATCCAGGCTTATGCGTTCCGGTATGTTGGAAATCCTGAACCAGGATTATTTAAAAACAGCAGGTTCAAAAGGTCTTACCAAATCCGTTATCATTATGAAACATGCAGTCAGAAACGCAATATTGCCAATCATATCAATATTGGGTACTACTATATCAAATCTTTTAGCAGGCAGTTTTGTCGTTGAAAAAATATTCGGAATACCCGGTATCGGAATGTTCTTTGTTAATTCCGTATTCAACAGAGATTATACATTGATAATGGGGGTAACCGTATTTTATGCCATTGTATTGATAACAATGATGTTTTTGGTTGATATTGCGTATACATTGATTGATCCGAGAATCAGACTCATTAAGGGGGGCCATTGATATGGGTGGTCTTGCCTTTAAGCAAGATATGTTTGAAAAAGTTTCAAGGAAAAGCCATAAAACCGTCGAAATAAAACGCCCTACTATTAGGTATTGGGAGGGTGTGTGGCACAGATTAAGACAAAATAAATTAGCCATGACAGGACTGATAATTCTTATTATAATGGGTATTATGTCCATTGTCGGAACCCGAATAAGCGGATATCGTTATTATGAACAGGATTTAACTAAAATAAATCAAGCCCCGAATAGTGATTATCGGTTTGGAACCGATGAACTGGGCAGAGATTTATTTAGCAGAGTATGGTTGGGAACAAGGTACTCCCTGATAATCGGAATCTGCGCAGCATTGATAGACTTTTTGATTGGTGTTCTATATGGGGGAATTGCAGGTATGTCATCCCGCGGAGTAGATGTCGCCATGATGCGTGTAGCGGAAATAATATACAGTATCCCCCATATGTTGGTTGTGATACTGATTTCGGTAGTATTTTCAACCTCCGGAACCGGTACATCTGTATTTATTCTTATACTTGCAATGACTATCACCGGCTGGGTACCCATGGCCAATCTGGTAAGGGGGCAAGTGCTCCAACTTAAGGAATCCGAATACTCCTTAGCTGCCGAATCCTTAGGCGCGTCAAAAGGATGGATATTGAAAAAACATATTATTCCTAATGCTTTGGGGCCCATCCTGATAAATGTAACTATTACCATTCCGAAGGCAATATTTTCCGAAGCTACGTTGAGTTTTATGGGGCTAGGATTGCAACCCCCCAGCCCAAGTCTGGGAACATTAACAAATGATGGCCTGGCAGGTATGGCGGTAGGGCGTTACTATCAAATAGTTATTCCGTCAATATTTATTTCATTATTAATGTTTTCCTTTAATGTACTGGGTGATGGTTTGAGGGATGCCCTGGACCCGAAATTACGCAGGTAGGAGGAAGTGAAAATATGGGGAAATTGTTAGATGTAAAAGACCTGGCAATATCTTTTCAAACCTGTTTTGGTGAAATTGAAGCGATACGTGGCATCAGCTTCCATATAAATAAAGGGGAAACCGTGGCTATAGTGGGAGAATCGGGTTGCGGGAAAAGTGTTATGTCCGGTTCCCTGGTGCAACTTCTTCAAATGCCACCTGCATATTATAAAAGTGGAAAAATTTTGTTTCAAGGTGAAGATATAGTACAAAAAAGTGAAAAAGAAATGCGGGATATCCGTGGAAATAAAATTTCCATGATATTTCAGGATCCGGTGACCTCCCTGAATCCAACTATGAAAATAGGGAAACAAATAATTGAGGGAATAGTAAAACATCAGGATTTAAATAAAGACGAGGCAAGAAAAAAAACCATTGAAATGTTGGAATTGGTGTCGATACCACAGCCTGAAAAAAGGGTCGTTCAATATCCCCACGAACTTTCGATCGGTATGTGTCAAAGGATTATGATTGCAATTGCAATGGTATCAAATCCGGAATTATTGATTGCGGATGAACCTACTACCGCGCTTGATGTAACAGTTCAAGCCCAGATATTAGATATTATGAAAGGGATTCAAAACAAACTCGGGACCTCTATTATTTTAATCACTCATGATCTGGGTATAGTTGCCGATATGAGCGACAGAGTCATAATCATGTACGCCGGCAAATTTGTGGAAGAAGGAAATGTAATGGAGATTTTTAATAATCCAATGCATCCTTATACCGGAAAGTTACTCGGTAGTGTTCCCCGGTTGAATATGAGCAGATCCGAATCACTTCATTCAATTGAAGGCTCCCCGCCGGATTTATATAAACCTCCTGCAGGATGTCCGTTCTTTGATAGATGTGATAAGGCAATGTATATATGTGAGCATAACATGCCAAAAAGGAATTATCACTCGGATACCCATTATAGTTGCTGTTGGTTGAATTGCCCAATGGCAAAAGATACGGCTGAAGGAAATGAAATCTAATGAAAAGACCTCTAATTTCAGTAAGAAATCTAAAAAAATATTTTAATGTTGGGCGGGGAAAATTTTTGAAGGCAGTGGACGGCATTAGTTTTGATATATACCCCGGAGAGACTTTCGGTTTGGTTGGGGAATCGGGCTGTGGCAAATCCACGGCGGGAAGAACAATAATCAGATTATATGAACCGACTGACGGCGAAACCATATTTAATGACAAAAATATATATGATTTATCCCGAAATGAAATGCGAAAATTCAGAAGAGATTTCCAGATGATTTTTCAAAATCCATATGCTTCATTAGATCCGAGAATGCCGGTACGGGACATTGTGGCGGAACCTCTAGACATTCATAATATATATAGCAATTCAAATGAACGCCGCAGGAGAGTAATCGAACTGTTAAATCTTGTTGGATTAGATGAGAAACACGCCGATCGTTTCCCCCATGAGTTTTCAGGCGGACAACGCCAACGGATTGGAATTGCAAGAGCCCTTGCGTTAAATCCAAAATTTATAGTCTGTGATGAACCTATGTCGGCATTAGATGTATCAATTCAAGCTCAAATTGCTAATCTTTTGAAAGATTTGCAAAGGAACTTGGGTCTTACTTATTTATTCATAGCTCATGATTTATCCATAGTCAGATATATGTCTGACAGGGTTGGCGTAATGTATCTCGGCCACATAATAGAATTGGCTGATTCAGGAGATTTATATGACAACCCAATCCATCCGTATACCCAAGCACTGCTATCTGCTATACCGATTCCTAATCCTCAAGAGCAAAGAAATAAGCATAGGATAGTGCTCGGGGGAGATGTGCCAAGTCCCATAAATCCGAAGGAAAATTGCAGATTTGAAGGCAGATGTCCTTATGTTTTGGACGTATGCAAAAAAAAAGAGCCAAGACTCAGGGAGGTTAAGAAAAATCACTTTGTGGCTTGTCACAGAGCCAATGAAATTATAGGTGGGATGTTAAACTAATCCTGAAATCCTTATTAAATACCTTGGAAGTGCCCTTCCCTGCGTATAATCATTTCTTCCTGGAAAAATTGAAAGGCCCCCAACATAAGAAATATGTCTCCTATGCTCAATATTTTTGGCAATGGATATGGTTTTGGAATTAGAATGATATCAGCTAAATAAATAAATTTTGTATTCCTGTCTGCAGCCTCATGTTTAATGTCGGATTCCCTATGAGGCAATTGAACTTCAATATCAATTCTATTTTTTATTCCTGTTATTCCATCAGGGAATACGGGCATTTTCCCGCTGTTACCAACCATTACTATAAAATTTAGAGCCAGACCTATCAGGAATAATTTCATATAGTTTTTCCTAATATTAAATATTATCGGTATCAACATGAAAAAAAACATAAATATGACTACATATATGAGATATTCTTTAAAGATTTTATCTGCTAAAGCAATACCCATCTTTTTACCTATCGATAGAAAACCTTGAATCAAAGCAACTATTATAAATAAATGCCATCCTTTAATATAAACGTTTTCTAAATTTCTTAAATGTCCTCCCCTTAGTTTGGCTACTATTATAGATAGAATTGCCGGTTCTAAAAACATATCTATATCCCTCGTGATTCTATAACTTCAATAAATTTTTCCGCAAGGACAGGGTGAAATTGTGTGCCTGCATTTTTCTCTATCTCCTCGACAGCTTCTTCCTGAGTTAAAGCCTTTCTGTATGGTCTGTCAGAGGTCATAGCATCATAGGAATCCGCGATTGCAAGAATGCAGGCTTCTATGGGAATTTCATCCCCCTTCAGGCCATCGGGATATCCGGTACCGTCATATCTTTCGTGGTGATGCTTGATTATCCCCGTGGTACCCTTCAGAAAATCCACATTACAAACTATTTCGGCTCCGATAGCAGGGTGCTCCATAATATGCTGGTATTCCTCCTGAGTTAGTCCCGCGGCTTTATTTAATATTTGATCATCTATGCCAATCTTGCCTATATCATGAAGAGCCGCGGCAATCTTTATATTTTGGACTCTTCCAAATGACAGATCAAACGCTTCTGCCAATGCCACGGCATACTTCTCCACCCTATTGGAATGTCCACTGGTGAACGGATCCTTCGCCTCAAGTGATTTTATCAGTGCCTGTATGGTAGACAGATATACATTCCTCATGTCTACATAGAGCTTGAAGGAATACCTTGCTAAAAGTAACGGGCCTAAAAATAGAATAACGGCTCCGTAGCCATAGTCTATGTATGCAAGAGCAATTATGATTCCCACGGTTCCAACGGCAATTGAGCTTAACAATGTTCCCTTAATATTTCCCAGCCAGATCCTGGTAAACTTTTGTACGTTTAAAGCAGACAGAAAACCTGAAATAATGGTTGTATTTAAAAGTATGCCTGTAAAGAGTATAAAAAGAGTTGAAAATAATGAAAACTTACCGACCCTTCCTCCTATTGACAAATAGATCAGGGAAATTAATGACGTCACTATTATACTCTGTGACATATTAAAAATTGTTTTATAAGCCGGCAAATTTAATGTATGTATATAACCTCGTTCCGGCACCTTTGGAATCCTGAATAATAGCCCGAGCACAGATGAAATGGTAGCTAATATGGGACCGCCTACAATAACGGTTGCAATATTGATTGCATATCCGACAGATACCCCGATGGTGTTATTGGGCATGGGAATCAACAATGATTCCACAACTATAGATAGAATAATCCAAAATATTAATAATTTAAACTCCGGAATATTAAAATTAAAAAGCAAATATACATATAGGGATGTCGCAATTATTGCTATAAACCCCAGATAAATTTTTGCTTTATTGTTTAAATTCATTATATTTCCCCTTTTTGGTGTTGAAACAATTGTTTAACAACCATAACCTGTCTGTGTCCGAATATAAAGTTAATCCCAATTTATTAAAATTAACGCCGGCTAATTTATATCAAACTAGATCAGTGTATAATTGGCGCCTGCCGCTAATAACAAAGCAAGCACGCTCATTAATGCTATTGCTATTTTTTTCATCGAATATAGCCCCCTTTGAGAGTACTATGCTGTTCGCTAGTGCAGCATGCTATATTCGCTTCGCTAAAAAAATGTATAATTAGCCGGCAATGTTGCCATTTATTCAGTATAAGTATCGGACAAAACTGTTTGCAGTTTTATTACATCACCACAACAAATTAAGGACACTTATTTCGTTACTACACGATTTATCGCATCTAATGTTGCTTTTACCACAGCAACCTCATAACTATTGCCTATTAGGCAGGACCCGCATAACCTCTGCTCAACACTGTCATTTATTCCTGTAATAACCACAAGTATGGCTTTATTATCAGGTGTAAATATAGTCCTTATATCTTCAAATGCAAAAGTATAATCACAATCATAATCGCATGCTTCCTCAATTGTCTTTAAGGTTACATCTACCAGCATCCTGTCCCTATTTCTAATGGTATTCACCCCGGAAATAGTGTTCTCATAGACTTTGTCTGAATTCCTTATGCTTACCTTTATTGCTGCCTTTGAACCTAAAATATCACTGGAAACCCCTTCTAATTTTAGTCTGTGTTTTGTCTTTTTTAGGCCCTTATCCGAAATTTGTGCGATACTTATTTTTTTATAATCTACGGGGATATCATAACTTGCTGCGAGGACTGATTGGATGTCCCGGGCTACTTGTTTCGCGCCTCTTGTATCATTAGAAACAATATGTATCTCATGTATTTGATCGCTTTCGTTTGTAACAATTTTACAGGAAACAACTGAATCTATCATTTCTAAACTGTTTTCTATACTTAATAAATCCATAATATCCCCCATCTTCATTAAATTTTACTGTTGTTTAAATAATAGCACTATTTTACCATATATTCAACAAAATTTTACATTGCACCACTGAACTGGTAAAATCTAATGAAAATTATGGTATTTAACAAGGGCTGACCTTATTAGGGTCAGCCCTCACTGTATATTACTACATAACACAAACGATAACAAACTATCGGTAGATTGAAGCATACATCAATACTCCATTTCCGCTAATTTCCTGTAAATTTCATATGTATCCCTGGCGTCCTTCTCCGCAGCATTGAACAATTCATCTGCCGAATCCGGGAACACATTCATGATTTGGGAATACCTAATCTCGCTATGGATATAATCTCTGAATGGCTTTGTCGGCTCTTTGGAATCCAATATGAATGGATTCTTACCCTGTTCTTTTAATTCGGGGTTGAATCTGTATAGATACCAATATCCGGCTTCTACAGCCCTTTTTTGTTGTCTGACAGAGGCCCCCATGCCGGCCTTGATACCGTGACTGATACATGGAGCATAACAGATAATAAGTGACGGCCCTTTATAGGCTTCCGCCTCGGTAACTGCCCTTATGAAATGATTCATACTGGCACCGAGTGCTACCCTTGCTACATAAACATAGCCGTAAGTCATAGCCATTAAACCCAGGTCTTTTTTTCGTATTTTCTTGCCCGATGCCGCAAACTTGGCTACCGCGGCTGTGGGCGTCGCCTTGGAGGCCTGCCCACCGGTGTTCGAATATACTTCCGTATCCATCACCAAAATATTTATGTCCTCACCGGATGCGATTACATGATCGAGTCCCCCATAACCTATATCATATGCCCATCCGTCTCCGCCTATTATCCATATGGATTTTTTGACTAAATGGTCCCTCCGTTCGGAAATTTCCCTTATTATAGGATGTTCCATATTGTCAGGTGCATCCATCAATTGTAGGAGTTCCTCGGTGATTTCCTTGGTCTTCTCCCCATCTTCTTTGTTTGCTAACCATCGTCTGAACAAATTTTTATAGCTTTCATCCAGATCAGATTCCAGGCCTTCTTCCATCAGATCGGCTATTTTGCTCCTTGCCTGTTTAGAAGCTAAGGCCATACCGTAACCGAATTCCGCATTGTCTTCAAAGAGCGAATTCGCCCAGGAAGGCCCTTTGCCGGAGGGCAACGTCGAGTATGCAATGGCGGGAGCACTGGCGCCCCAAATTGAGGAACAACCTGTTGAATTTGCAATCATCATTCTGTCGCCATAAAGTTGGGTGAGCAATTTTATATAGGCTGTTTCCCCGCAACCGGGGCATGCACCGCTGAATTCCAAAAGTGGCATTGCAAATTGGCTCCCTTTTACAGTTTTCTTGTCCGCCAGGTTATCCTTATATTTTATATTGTTAACAGCATATTCCCAGTTTTCCGCCTGCCTGACAATTTCCTTTCCCGCGTCCACCATAACCAATGCTTTTCCGGGTGCCGGACAGATATCCGCACAATTGGCGCACCCCGTACAGTCTAACGGGCTTATCTGAATACGATAGCCCAAACCCTCCAACCCTTTGCCTGTAGCCTCTACAGTTTCAAAGGTATCCGGTTTGTTCTGCATCTCTTCCTCATCTAGAAGAAAGGGTCTGATGGTGGCATGAGGACAAATGTAGGAACACTGGTTGCACTGGATGCATTTTTCTGTCTGCCATTGGGGCAATGTTACGGCGATCCCTCTTTTTTCATAGGATGTTGTTCCAAGGGGGAATGTCCCGTCTTCCATGCCTATGAAGGCGCTCACCGGCAGTTCGTCGCCTTCATGTCTTGCCATGGGCCTTTGTATATTTCTGACAAAGTCGGGTTCGTCCTTTATGGGTTTCGGGCGGACAGGGTCGTCCACACTTGCATCCTTCCAATTAGCGGGAACATCCACCTTAACCAATTCGTTTGCCCCTCTTTCCACTGCTTCGTAATTCATTTTTACAATTCTTTCACCTTTTCTGCCGTAGGTGTCTGCTATGGCTTCTTTCAAATATTCAACAGCATCTTCCATCGGGATAATCTGTGCCAATTTAAAGAATGCAGATTGCATGATCATATTAATCCTGCCACCCAATCCTATCTCCCTGGCGATGTTTACCGCATCAATGATATAAAAATTAATATTTTTATCGGCTATGGTTTTTCTGATAGTCGCCGGAATTTTACTCTCCAGTTCTTCTGCAGACCAGGAACAATTTAATACGAAGGTTCCATTTTCCTTTAGCCCTTTTAAAAGGTCATAATGGTAGACATAAGAACTGTTATGGCAAGCAATAAAATCGGCGTTATAGATTAAATAAGGTGATTTTATGGGATTCTTACCAAATCTCAGATGGGATATGGTAGTACCGCCCGATTTTTTACTATCGTAGGAAAAATATGCCTGGGAATACAGGTCGGTTTTATCCCCTATAATTTTAACCGCTGTTTTGTTGGCCCCTACCGTGCCATCGGAACCCAGTCCCCAAAATTTACAGCTGACGGTGCCTTCCGGCGTGGTTTCTATAATATCCCCTTCAGGAAGGGACGTATTGGTTACATCATCCACTATTCCGATGGTAAAACCGTCCTTCGGTTCATCATCTTTTAAATTATTGAATACGGCGATAATCTGGGAAGGGGTGGTATCTTTTGAACCCAGTCCATACCTTCCCCCAACAATTACGGGTTGATTGTCTTTTCCGTAAAACAGACTTCTGACATCCTTATAAAGAGGTTCACCCGATGACCCAGGTTCTTTTGTTCTATCCAATACTGCGATATTTTTTACTGTCTTTGGAAGCACATTAAAGAAATATTTCTCCGAGAAAGGCCTGTAAAGATGCACTTCTATAACACCAAGCTTTTCCCCTCTCTCGTTCAGATAGTCCACTACCTCTTCTATTGTCTCACACACGGAGCCCATCGCAACAATGATGTTTTCCGCATCCTCTGCTCCGTAATAAACAAAAGGTTTATATTCCCTTCCTGTAATTTTGCTAATTTCATCCATATAATTTGCAACTATGTCCGGAACCTTATCGTAAAATCTGTTTGCTGCTTCTCTGCCCTGAAAATAAATATCCGGGTTCTGTGCTGTTCCCCTGAGCACAGGATGCTCCGGATTTAATGCCCTATCCCTGAATTGTTTCAATTCCTCATAATCCAATAGCTCCGCCAGGTCTTTATATTCGATAATGTCTACATTTTGAAATTCGTGGGATGTCCTAAAGCCATCGAAAAAGTGTAAAAACGGAACCCTGCTCTTGATGGCTGCCAGATGCGCTATTCCCGCTAAATCCACGATTTCTTGTACACTGGCGGAAGCCAACAGTGCAAACCCGGTCTGCCTGGTGGCCATCACGTCTTGGTGATCCCCGAATATGGATAGGGCATGGGTTGCAACAGCCCTTGCACTGACATGAAACACAGCCGGAAGGAGCCCTCCGGCTATTTTGTACATATCCGGAATCATAAGGAGCAGTCCCTGGGAGGCGGTATATGTTGTAGTCAATGCCCCGGCCTGCAAAGAGCCGTGTACTGCCCCCGCTGCACCCGCTTCTGATTGAAGTTCTGCCACTCTTACCGATTGTCCGAATATATTTTTCTTGCCGTGAGCAGCCCATTCGTCTACACCCTCCGCCATGGGGGAAGACGGTGTAATAGGATATATAGCTGCCACCTCGGTAAAAGCATAGGACATATGAGCAGCAGCTTCGTTACCGTCCATTGTTCTTCTTGTTCTATTCATTTTCCTTCTCCTCTTGTGACGATTTTGTTATATTATGTTTATTATTTTACTTTCATATAATAATCATGCACAGATGGGGAAAGATTAAAGGTGAAAAATAAAGATCGTTCGAATGAATTCGAACCTGCATTAATAATAATCATGCGCAAACGGAGGAAGATTAAATGTAAATTAAAAAAGTGGACAAAAACGTCCACTCATACAAATATACATATGTAATAATTGTCACCCTAAACGAATAGATGAGCCCTGAACAACCTAGATCCTTCGCGGGTCAAACTTATTCTGCTCGTCTCAGGATGACATACCACATCGGACCGGACTTATTCTGTCCGTCTTGGATGACAAAACCCTATATTTATGCATCCAATTTAAATTTACTATGAAGCTCATTCACAGCTTCCACAGCTCTATAATCCTTAATTATACATGAAATTTTAATTTCGGATGTGCTTATCATTTCAAGGTTTATACCCAAATTATAAAGAGTTTCAAAAAACAGAGTTATTACCGAGGGGTCCCCCATTATCCCTGTTCCTACTATAGACAATTTAACTACAGCATCATCGGATATAACTTCCTTCGCGTTTATTTCTTTACATATGTCTTTTGTTATATGTAAAGCCCTATTTAAATCCTGACTTTTAACTGAAAAAGAAATATCATTAACCGCGTTTCTGTGCACATTTTGGATTATCATATCTATCCCGATATTAGCCTCGCATATCTTTGAAAAGATATTATAGGCTATGCCCGGCCTATCCGGCACCTCTAATATAGATATTTTGGCTATATCCCTATCTAAAGTTATCCCTCTGACTATGGCTTTTTCCATATCGACAGCCTCCCTTACATTTGTTCCCTCGCTGTTATTAAGACTCGACCTGACAGCTAGAGGCACATTAAAATTCCTGGCTATTTCAACAGCCCTCGGGTGAAGAACTTTAGCACCGAGTTTTGCCAATTCCAACATTTCATCATATGAAATATACTTCAAAAGTTTTGCCTTTGGAACTATCCTTGGATCAGTGGTATATATCCCGTCTACATCTGTATATATTTCGCATTTTTTTGCCCCGACCGCAGCCGCCAAAGCTACGGCGGTAGTATCCGAACCTCCGCGTCCCAGCGTCACTATATCTCCATCACAATTTTCTCCCTGAAATCCCGCAACTATTACAATATTATCCTTTGATAACTCATTTTTTAACCTTTTCGTATCTATATTTTCTATACGTGCATTATTATAACCGCTGTACACCAATATACCGCACTGTGAACCTGTCAATGAAATCGCATTATATCCCATGCATTGGATTGCCATAGCCAACAAGGACATGGACACTTGTTCACCTGTCGATAAAAGCATATCCATCTCCCGCGGTGCAGGCTCAGCACATATTTCACAGGCCATACTGATTAAATTATCCGTAGTTTTCCCCATCGCCGAAACTACTACAATCATTGAGTTCCCTAATAACTTGGTTTCAATAATGCGTTTTGCAACATTTTTAACTTTGTCTATGGTTTCTAAAGACGAACCGCCATATTTTTGCACAATAATGTCTTCCATAAACATGCCCCCCTTAATTAAAAACTGAGCTATACTACCAACTCATTGAAACTTTCTAAATTTAATTCCTGAATAAAACAATAATCTTCGGAATTTATCCTGGCATAGCAGGACCTGCCCTTTATCTCTAAATTTTCTATCAAATTGTTGATCTCCTGTCTGCTTATGTTTTGCAATATTAAAACTAAACTCTCTTCTCCCTTAACGAGTCTGTATTTCAGTTTATATTTGTTTATTGTCTTCAGAATAAAATCTGATTCCTTTTGGCTCTCCAAAAAAATTCTGAGATAATAATTGCTCAATATTTTAGGTGTATTGCTTGGTTTTCTTCTTCTTTCTATATCAATAGGGTTAAACTCTCCATTTATTATATCTATAATATCCGTAACTACAGCATTGCCGGTCGGATTTTTCCCGGCACCCTGGCCGTAAAATTGTAAATTGCCCACCACATCTCCATCGATAGATACAATGTTAAAGGCATCGTTTACATTAGCCATGATAGAATTTGTATTTAACAGTACAGGTTCTACAGAAGCATCAAAATCAAGATCATTAGAATACGCACTGCCCACCAGTTTTATTGTCAATCCTAATTTCTTAAAAAAATCGATGTCAAACGCAGAAATGGAGGTTATTCCCCTACAATCAACATCTTCAAAAGTCACATTATAACCAAAGGCTATAGATGATAAGATGGATATTTTTCTTGCCGCATCGTAGCCCTCAATATCGTCAGTCGGGTCAGCTTCCGCAAATCCTACCTTCCGGGCTAGGACTAAGGCCTCTTTGAAATCTAAACCCTCTTCTATCATTTTAGATAAAATAAAGTTAGTTGTTCCATTTAATATTCCTTTTATTTCTTTTATTTTATTAAATTTTATTAATTCCTTCAGAGGTTTAATTATTGGAATCCCACCGGCCACGCTGGCCTCAAATAAAATCCCTCTGTTATTTTTTTTAGCTAAATTAGTTAAACCCAAGAAATCATGGGACAAAACAGCCTTGTTAGCCGTTACTACATGTTTCCCGTTTTCCAGTGCCCTTGTTATATATGTATGAGCAGGCTCGATTCCGCCTATCAGCTCAACAACTATATCAATATCAGGGTCATCCAGTATATCTGATGGATTATCTGTCAATACCTTACGGTCAACTATAGGATTCCTGTTTTTTTCTAAATCGTTAACTAATATTTTAGAAATTTCAACTGTTTTTTTGGTTTGCTCTTCTATAGCGGATTTCTTCTCTGAAAGTATTTCGCATACCCCTGATCCTACAGTTCCCAGGCCGAGTAATCCAATTTTAACCATCGTAAATCATCCTCTCCTTTTGTTGTCTGATAAAAAACACTTGTTTTTCTATGAAAAACATTATATCATATAATATACCAGAATCGACATAACAATTATACCTTATTTTTAAAACTTTTCAAAATCTAACTTTTTGGGGGGAAATAGCATGAAAAACATAATGTATAACAGTACAAGAGGCGAAGACATTGACGTTTCTTCCATAGAAGCCCTCGTTAGGGGCATTGCCTATGACGGAGGGCTGTATGTGCCTACACGCTTTTACGATATTGGTGATTTGAATCGATTGATGGATTTGAGTTATAAAGACTTAGCTCTCGAAATTATCAGGGCCTTTTTCCCCGAATTTTCTGAAACAGAAATTTTGAATTATATAGAGGGCGCATATGATAATAAATTTAATACGTCTCAAATAGCACCTATAGTAAACACGGCCGGTGTTTATTTTTTGGAGCTTTTCCATGGCCCCACTTTAGCATTTAAAGATATGGCACTTACATTATTACCTTATCTGCTGATGGGGGCCAGTAAAAAAAACAATAATCCTGCCGAGATAGTAATACTTACCGCCACCTCCGGTGATACGGGAAAGGCGGCTCTTGAAGCTTTTAAGGATGTAAAAGGTACCAAAATAATTGTATTATTTCCCTCAGAGGGAGTAAGTGAAATTCAAAAAAGACAGATGATAACGCAGGAAGGAAACAATACATTTGTAATTGCTATAAAAGGATGCTTTGATGACGCTCAAAATGCTGTTAAACAAATATTTGCAGATAAAGAATTTAACAATATTGCTAAAAATAAGGGATATATCCTTTCTTCCGCAAATTCGATAAATGTCGGGAGATTGATACCCCAAACAGTATATTATTTTTACGCCTACCTGCAGATGTTGAAGACCGGCGCACTGACTGCAAAGGAGAAAATAAATATAGTCGTGCCCACCGGTAATTTCGGAAACATACTGGCGGCTTATTATTGTACCAAAATGGGGCTGCCGGTAAATAAATTAATCTGCGCCTCGAATGAAAATAATGTGCTTTATGATTTTTTTAAAACCGGTATGTATGACAAACGAAGAACCTTGAGACCAACCATATCCCCATCTATGGATATTATTATTTCCAGCAACCTCGAAAGGCTTTTATATGACATAAGCGGTGAGGACGCAGAATTTGTCAGAAACATGATGAAAGACCTGAACGAAAAAGGATACTATGAGGTGTCCGATAGATTAAGGGATAACATGAATCTCTTTTATGGAGGGTATGCCGACGAATCCGATACACTTGCAGCTATTGAAGATGTGTACAACAAAAGTAACTATCTGATGGATACACATACAGCCGTTGCGTATTCCGTATATAAAAACTATTTTAATACAACGGGGGACAACACCAAAACAGTGGTGGCTTCTACCGCAAGCCCGTTTAAGTTTGCCCGAAGTGTGTGTGATGCACTGAAAATGGACACAAAAAATGCCACAGATTTTGAACTGGTCAGACTGCTTTCCAATAAAACCGACATACCGATACCGTCCCCTATATATAATCTCGAAACCAAACCGATTTTTCATAATATATTATGTGAAAAAGATGACGTTAGGGACACAATTAAAAATATTTTGGGAATCTAGGTGATACAATATGATAAAAATAACGGTCCCCGCAACCACTGCAAATATAGGACCAGGGTTCGATTGTTTAGGAATGGCACTGAATCTGTATGCAGACATTACATTTGAGGAGATAGAGGAAGGTCTGGTAATTGAAGGTTGCCAACCCGAATACCAAAACGAAGATAATTTGATATATCAATCCATGTTAGGAATATTTAAAAAAGCAAGATATAGACACAGAGGTATAAAAATTACTATAAATAGTGACATACCTATATCCAGAGGCTTGGGCAGCAGTGCCGCCTGTATATTGGCAGGCATAATGGCCGCCAATGAAATAGCCGACGCCCGACTCACAAAACAGCAAATATTAAAAATTGCTACACAAATAGAAGGACACCCCGACAATGTTACGCCTGCCCTATTTGGCGGAATGATTGTATCGGTATACGATAACGATGAGGTATATTTCAGTAAAATACCTTTAAATGATTCCGTGGACTTTTATGCACTAATACCCAATTTTACGCTTTCAACTTCCCAGGCAAGGTCTGTCCTTCCGAAACAGATTTCTTTTGATGACGCCACATTTAATGTAGGCCGTGTTGCATTGATGATAGCTTCCTTCTTTAACGGCAGTTTAGACTTGTTAAATGTTTCTATAAAAGATAGGTTACATCAAAAATATAGGGGGGCATTGATCCATGAATATGACACCATAATGGAAAAACTCGATGATTTGCAAATAAAAGGGGCCTTTTTGAGCGGTGCCGGCCCTACAATAATAGCTATTGCAAATAAAGACGACAGCACGGTAGAACCCGCCATCACAAACATATTGCAAAGCCTGGAAAATCGTTGGTTGCTTAAGAAACTTTGTACAGAAATTAACGGGGCTATTGTCGGAAGGGGGTAAATTGATAGATGAAAGAGAGTAGTTTTTTAATAATAGATAAGGAAATACTGCCGGATATATTTGAAAAGGTTGTGGAAGCTAAGGTATTATTAAAAATCGGCAAAGTTAAAAGTGTAACAGAGGCTGTAAAACAAGTCGGAATCAGCAGGAGTGCATTTTATAAATATAAGGATTATGTACATCCGCTTACCGACGGGCCTGTAGGCAAGAAGGTTGCACTGTCTTTTCTTTTGAGTCACAAGACAGGGGTATTGTCCAATGTACTACAAATAATATCCCGTAATAATTGTAATATTCTTACCATTAACCAGGAACCGCCTGTCAACAATATTGCCAGTGTAAACATGGTATTTGACATTACCCATATCGAAAAAAAGATGGAAGACATAATCTGTGAAATAGAAACCGTCGAAGGTGTAGAAAGACTGGAACTTGTTGCAATGGAATAAAATGTGGCATGGGGACGCTTTGTTTGCCACATTTGGAAAGGGCACAGAGGGACAGCAGGCTGCGTAACGCCGACACAGAGGGACGGTCCTTTTGTGTTGTTGGAAAAACACAACACAAAAGGACCGTCCCTGCTGTGTCGTTCTAGCTTCGTGTCATTCTGAGACAGGCAGTATTAACGATGCCTACGAAGAATCCCGCTTTTAGGGATCCTTCGCGGGTCAAACCTATTCTGCACGCCTCAGGATGACAAAAATGTGGGAAAAGTGCTTTTTCACACATTTTGCCGTCCCTGCTGTTTCTATTTACTGACGTCTTTATAGTTCCCTATAAATTGATACATATGGTGAATAAATTTACCCCTTTCAAGGTTTGTGTCAGGAGCAAATTCGGTTTCCATATCTTTGTCACCAAATATATTATAATATTTTGCTAAAGCTGTGTAGCCGACGTCCTCGGCCTTTATAGACCCTTTGTCTGTATACGGCGATTTAAAAATGAGGAAATACTTGGCTAACTCTTTTTGTTTCATAGCATTTATAACCCATTTTGACAATTCAATTTTGCTGATTTTTTCGTCCGGTTTAAAATAATCTCCTTTATCGATAATGCCGGACTCCACCCCGGCTTCAATGTATTTATAATAGGGGTCGTCCTTTGAAATATCCTTAAAGTAATCTTTGTCGGACTTTCTATAATACCTATCAACGTTGTAGGCCTTATATGTCCAACCTATTTCCACTATCCATTTCAATGCATCCTTGCGTAACAGGGCTTCATTCGGTTTAAAGAATTCATCTGTTACTTTTAACACTCCCATTTTATCCATAAATACAATGTCTTTTTCATATTCATGGCCTTCTATATCTTTAAATTGGGTTAGCTCCTTTTTCTTCTCCTCAAATTCTTCCCCTGAATAATCCAGAAACTTGCCGGTTGCTCCGTCTACATAAATAAAACTGAAACTCTTTATTGAATACACAGGCAATAATTCTTTTATGGGCAGTTCCAGGCCTTCCTTTTCATATTTATCTAAATCTTTTAACTGCACCAAATATTTTTCAAAGCCCACCTTGTCATAAAAAACCTTATGTGCATCTTTGCTGTTTAATATAGATTCGGGCTTTTGTACTTCCACATCATACCATCTGTAATTCAAGTGAATGATTTCTTTTGTATTCTTGTCTACATCCATTCTTACACGGTTATCTTCAAAAGGAATTTTATCTATATACCTGGGGCTTGATATGCCGATTCTGTTTTCATCCTTGACTACATTTTCATCTATCTCCAATTGTAGCTGTTCTCTGATTCCCGGAAACATTTTTTGAATTTTTTCTTCTGCAAAACTTACGCAATCCCTGGCTACCTTTTTGAATTCCTCTGTGTCTTCAGGACCTTTTGTCTTCGCAATTGGCCTATATTCATTTTTGCTGTAATAAATCTCCAATACCTTACCGTTTTCGGCATCTACCGCTGCATTGATATATTTGTCCCCTTCCTTGGAATACCAATACAAAATCCAAAATTTGCCCTTGACTTCGGCATAATAATTTGTATAACTGGTATTGTTTAGTTTGACATCGTCCAGATCCACATTATCTTTAAGTATATCTATAATTGCCTGCTCCGCTTTTTCCTTAGAAATGACCCCTTCTTCCGGTATTGTTTCTATTCCGGCATCCAATGAAGCCATTTCCTTCATCCTCATGCCTTCATCACCACCGGCACCGCCTATGGGCCCAAAATAATTCCAATTATACAGTTCGTCATGGGATAACAGTCTCCCCGTGACAGCGTCGATTTTATCGCTTTCCTTCGGCGCATAAATGTACACGGGAGTTAAAACTATACTTTTGCTGTCCTCGGGATTATATTTATTCAGTCTTACATATTTGAGTTTTAATCTATTATCCCTCTCAAATAATTCTCTGGCTTTTTGCTCGCTCAAAAGCTGTTTATTCCCCTCATAACTTGCTTCATCCCATTTCATTTCGTAGGATACGACCTTTCCGTTTACACCGGATACATTAACTACAAAATAGTTGTTTGGAAAAAATTCACCCTTTAGTTTTCTGACAAACATAAAATAATAGTTGTCTGAACCCTGTTCCATATCGTATAAATAATACGGAATAAATGTAGGCGCTTCGACGGTAACCTCCTCTGTTTCCTTAAACTTTTCTCTTTCCAATGACTTGATAAAATCTGTAGCAATCTTTTTGGCCTCATCCCGAAGCAGTTTTACAACACCCTCATAATCCTTGTTGCCCCAACTATTAAATGAAATTATTTTTCCGGTGTCAGCTTCCATGGTGACAGAGATCTGACTATTCTCCTTTTCAAAACTTAAATTCCAAAACTGCTTTTGTTGTATATCTCTGGTGTATAAATCACTATACTGTAGTTTATAATCCTCCTTTATGTGTAGCCTTCCCCTCGCCAACTTTTCCACTTGTGCCTTAGTTAAAATTGAAGATTTTGCTTGCCCATATCCAATCGGTGTTATTGTTCCTAAAAACAATGCAAGTGTAATAACAAGGATCATCATTCTTTTAAACATTTCAATCCCCCCATATTTTTTGTTTTTAATATCCAATATATATGTCTATAATTTTAGACGCAGAACAAGAAAAACGGTTCCATATGTCGGGCGATGTTTCGCCCAAAAATGTGGCAAACAAAGCGTCCCCGTGCCGCATTGCTATGGGAATAAAAAAGCAACTTTAATGCAAAGTTGCTTTTTTATTCCCCAAGATAGGCTTTCTTCACTTCTTCGTTACGCAAGAGGTTTTCTGCGGTATCCTCAAGCACTATGTTGCCCGTTTCAATAACAAAACCCTTATTAGCTATGGATAAAGCCATTCTGGCATTTTGTTCCACCAACAAAATGGTGGTTCCTGCCCGATTTATTTCCGATATAATGTTAAAAATGTTTGCCACGATTTTTGGTGCAAGCCCCATAGACGGTTCGTCTAAAAGCAATAATTTAGGCCTGGCCATCAGTGCCCGGCCTATTGCCAGCATCTGTTGTTCACCTCCGGAAAGGGTACCGGCAACTTGCTTCTTCCGATCCCTGAGTATGGGAAACAGGTCAAAGACCTTTTCCAGATCTTCTTTAACCTCCAAACGATTTTTGTTGAGATATGCCCCCAACTGAAGATTTTCCAACACTGACATCCTTGGAAAAACCCTGCGCCCCTCAGGGACCATGACTATACCTGCCCCAACAATATCCGATGTAGGATTATTCGTAATGTCGTTATCCAAAAAACAAACCTCTCCGGAAGTGGCAGGTACTAAACCGCAAATAGTTTTTAATGTTGTGGTCTTACCCGCACCGTTTCCCCCTATAATTGTTACGATTTCCCCTTGTTCAACATCCAGGGATATTCCCTTCAGAGCACAAATATTGCCATAATAGGTTACTATGTCTTCTAAGGTCAGCATACATAAGCCTCCTTAGCCTTCTTGACCTCCTTGGCCTCCTTGACCTTTTTAATCTCTCTGGTTTCCCTGCGGAAATCGTCCCCAAGGTATGCCTTAATAACTTTTTCATCATTTTTAACCTCATCGGGAGGGCCGTCTGCAATTTTTTTGCCATAGTCAAGCACCATAATCCGTCGGGAGATATCCATGACCAATTTCATATCATGTTCTATCAAAAGCACGGTTTTCCCTGTATTATTGAGTTTCTCGATTAATTTAATCAGCTCATTGGTTTCTTGATGATTCATGCCCGCAGCGGGTTCATCAAGCAAAATGAGTTCAGGATCGGTGGCTAGGGCGCGAGCCATTTCCAGACGCCGTTGTTTACCGTATGGAAGGTTTTTCGCTTTCTCCATGTATACATCATCGAGGTCAACAAATTTCAAAACATCCATAACTTTTTCCCTAACTAGAGCCTCCTCCCTCCGAACGGACGGGGTTTTAAACATAGCCCCAAAAACACCGGCCTTTGTGCGGCAATGCTGTCCGATTATCACATTGTCAAGGACACTCATCTCCTTAAATAGTCTGATGTTTTGAAAGGTCCGTGCAATACCCAGTTTAGTTATTTCATAGGGTTTCAAATTTTTAATCTCTTTTTTCCTGAAACATATTTCACCTTTAGTGGGTGAATATATTCCTGTTAAAAGGTTAAAAAGGGTAGTCTTACCCGCGCCGTTAGGCCCTATGATACTGAGTACCTCACCTTTGTTTATTTTTATATCTACAGAGTTCAGGGCTGAAAGACCTCCGAAAACCATGCTTAAATTGTTACCTTCTAGAAGTTCCATCATAGCCCTCCTTTCTCAAGTGACTTTTCACGTTTTTTATTTGAAAGGGACGATTCACTAATTATTCCCTGGGGTTTCACAATCATCATAACAACAAGCAGCAAGCCGTAAAGAACCATACGGTATTGAGCCACAACCGGGGATACCGAACGCAGAAATTCCGGTAGAATCGTTATAATAGCCGCACCGAATACTGCACCATATGTATTCCCCATGCCACCCAAGACTACCATGCACAATATTTCTATTGATCTCATAAAACCGAAATCTTTCGGATTGATATATCGGAATAAAAAAGCATACAATCCTCCGGCTAGGCCGGCATAAAAGGCACCAATAACAAAGGCCAAGATTTTAAATCGAGTTGTATTGATTCCCATTGATTCAGCCGCTAATTCGTCTTCACGTATAGCAATAAAAGATTTTCCGACACGGGAGTTTATTATTCGATTGAGTGAGAAAATGACCAAAACAAGCGCTGCCGCTGCCACATAAACATTTGTAACTTTTGGTATACCTCGGAGTCCCATGGGACCTCCTGTGATTTTTAAATTGAGCAATATGTTTTTCGTAATCTCCCCAAAGCCTAAGGTAGCTATGGCAAGATAATCTCCTTTAAGCCTCAAAGTCGGCACCCCTATAACGAACCCGAAAAAGGCTGCCACCGCGGCGCCCAGAATAATAGACACCAAAAAGGGCGATTGCAATTTTAATGCGAACAAGGTAGCAGCATATGCTCCCAGACCCATAAAGGTTGCATGGCCCAGAGAAAGCTGGCCTGTATAGCCTGATACCAAATTAAGACTTACTGCTAATATAGAGTTTATTATAATGACTGTCAATATCTGTGAATAATAGCTCAAATCATCTCACCTACACCTTCTCTTGAATCCTGCGGCTCAAAAGCCCTGTGGGCTTGAGCAATAAAATAAAAATCAAAACCGCAAAAGCGATAGCATCCTTATACCTTGATATATATACAGCCCCGAGCATTTCAATTAAACCCAGAAATAAGCCTCCCAACATTGCACCGGGAACGCTTCCGATTCCACCCAACACAGCAGCTACAAATCCTTTTAAGCCGGGGAAAAATCCCATCATAGGATCCGCCGAATTAAAATAGATGCCTACAAGCACCCCGGCAGCCCCGCCCAATGCCGAGCCAATGGCAAAAGTAAATGAAACTACCTGGTCTATTTTTATACCCATCAACTGTGCTGTCTCTTTGTCTTGGGCGGTAGCCCTCATGGCCTGACCGAGTCTCGTCTTTTGTATTAAAAGATGCAACCCCACCATAAGAACAACTGATACTAACAAGATTATAAGCTGTAATGAAGAAATTTGCAAATTACCCAATCTTAAATTTGTAACATTAAAATTAGCAGGAAAAGCCCTTGCCTGGGGACCTGCCGACATCAAAACCGCGTTTTGTAAAAAAATCGATACTCCAATTGCACTGATAAGAGAAGCTATACGGTTAGCCCTTCTCAAAGGCTTATAAGCGATCTTTTCGATTATAATCCCTAAAAGACATGATGCAGCCATGCTCAAAAGAAGTGCCACAATAAAAGGTAATTTGTAAACAGATACCATTATAAGGCCGATAAAAGCTCCAATCATATATATTTCACTATGCGCAAAATTAATCAGTTCAAGAATTCCATAAACCATCGTGTATCCTAGGGCTATAAGTGAATAAGTGCTGCCAAGTGTTAGTCCGTTTATTATCTGTTCAAAAACCATTTGTCAAATCCATTCCTTTCCATAGGACAAAGTCAATGGATGGAGTGTTCCATCCATTGAACATTGAGCATAAAGAATTCTTATCGAAGTTTTGTAAACTTGCCGTTTTCAACTTTGAGTATAATTATATCCTTTACAACGTCCCCAATGGGTGTGAAAGAAGTGCTGCCTGTGATTCCGGGATAATCCTTAATTTTCAACATCTCTTTTTGATGTGCTTCCCCGCCTACGCCACCGGCATTTTCAATTGCGGTAAGTAAAATCATAGCCGCATCATAGGCTTGGGCAGCGAACATATCGGGTTCTTCATTGAATTTACTCTTAAATGCCTTAACGAATTTTTGTGCATTTTCAGCAGGGTCGTCTGTAAAGAATCCGGCTGTAAAAACAGAACCTTCTACAGCATCTCCACCGAGTTCAACCAAAATTGGAGAATAGAAACCGTCAGCACCGAGAATCGCAACGTCCAAACCCTGTTCCTTGGCCTGTTGTGCTATCTTAGCAGCCTCGGTATAGTAACCCGCTATATATAAAGCGTCCGGGTTTTTACCCTTTAGCTTGGTTAATTGTGTCCTGAAGTCCTTCTCACCATCATTATATGTTTCAATACCTGTCACTTCCGCAAGCTCTTTGGCTCTTTTTTCAAATGCATCTTTCAAAGAAAGACCATAATCATTATTTGTAAACATCACAGCAAACTTTTTGAGCCCCAATTCTTCCACGGCAAATTCCGCCAACTGAACGGCTTGGACCTCATCAGACAAACAATTTCTGAAAACATAATCGCCTATCTCCGGAACGCCTACCGCCGTCGAAGAAGAAGATATCATTACAACCTTTGCATCGTTGGTTATAGGTCCCGCAGTCATCGTTTCCGAACTGATTACTCCGCCAACTATAGCAGTAACTTTATCCCGTTCAACAAGCTTTGATGCGGCATTTGCAGTTTCAGTTTGCTCTCCACGAGTATCTTCCGATATCAAGCGAACCGGTTTCCCATTAATTCCGCCCTTTTGATTAAATTCGTCAACAGCAACTTCTACACCTTTTTTGGTACTTATGCCATAACTGGCAACGTCTCCGGTAAGAGGACCTATTGTACCGATTTTTATTTCTTCTTTTACTTCTTCTTTTGTTGTTTTACCTCCGGTCTCCTCTTCGCCCCGGGAAATGTCCGGGCCCTTGGTCTCCTCTTTTTTGCCGCATCCTGATAATAATCCTACAACCAGGACAACCGCTAAAAATAAAATTAAAAATTTCGATTGTTTACGCATTAAAAAACCCCCTTAAAATATTTAAAATAGCAAAACAATTTTAGCCAAGCGGATCAATTTATATATAGATATACAAAATAGTCCCTTTATATGATCCCTCATTTACTACAATATTTTGTTAGCCGTTGTCACCCCCTCAACATACAAAAATGACAAACTACTCATGACAAAACTATAATTAAGTATACTTCCGCGGAACCAAAAATCATTAGGATTTATATCATATTATAATCTACTTTGGCTGAAATGTCATTAATAAAAATGACATTTTATAAATAAGCTTGCATAAAGTATGCATAATTAAATCTTTATAGGAAGAATGTGGATTTAGCATAGGTTAAATCATAAAATCAATTTCTTTTTGTGCTATATTTACCCTGTTTACTTTTACCTTTATGGCATCACCTATCCTATATGTCTTTTTTCGCATTTCACCTGTCAATATATGCCGTTCACTGTCATAAATATAATAATCGTCGTACAAATAGCTCAAAGGGATTAAACCCTCAATCGTATTATCCAGTTCCACAAATATGCCAAAAGAGGTGAGTCCCGAAATAATCCCTTCATACTCTTCCCCTATCCTGTCTGCCATATATTCTACTTTTTTCAGGTCTGTTGTTTCCCTTTCCGCTTCATCTGCTACCCTTTCCCTGATCGAAGATTGTTCCGCAACCCCGGGTACTATCTCCCTCAGCCGACTTATCCTTTCGTTATCTAACTTTCCGTTAATGGCTTCCTTTATAATACGATGTATCTCAAGGTCCGGATATCTCCTGATCGGCGCCGTAAAATGACAATAGTGTTCTGCGGCCAGTCCAAAATGCCCTAAACCTTTGTCGGCGTACCTGGCCTTTTTGAGTGACCTCAGCATCAAAGTATTTATTAATCTCTCCTCTTTAGCGCCCTTCACTTTTTCCAACAAATCCTGTAAGGCCTTTGGATGTATCCCGGTGTTTAACCCCTTTAAGTGGTACCCAAAATTATAAATAAATTCGTTGAATTCCTCGAGTTTTTCCAAACTCGGGTCTTCGTGAACCCTGTACACAAAGGGGACATCCTGCCAATAAAAATGTTCTGCAATGGTTTCATTACAGATCAACATAAATTCCTCTATTATGCGATTAGCGATGCGCCTTTCATATTTTATAATATCAACCGGTTTGCCATCCTTGTCCAAAATTACTTTGGTTTCCGGGAAATCGAAATCTATTGCTCCTCTGTTTTCCCTGTGTTTCTTTAATATCAAGCAGAGTTCTTCCATCATTTTGAATTCGTTTAACAGATGCGAATATTTATCCTTTAAATTTTGATCATCCTTTTCTAAAATGTCGGAGATATCTTCGTATATCATTCTCTCTTTTACATTAATAACACTTTCCGCAATTTCATGATTAATAACTTCGCCTTTTTTGTTTATTTCCATAAACACGGATAGGGTCAGTCTGTCCACCTTTGGGTTGAGACTGCAGATCCCGTTTGATAATTTGCGGGGCAACATAGGCACAACTCTGTCCACCAGATATACACTTGTTCCCCTTTCTAATGCTTCTTTATCTAAAGCTGTTCCCTCCCTGACGTAATGGGTTACATCCGCAATATGTACTCCCAGCTTAAAATTTCCGTTAGACAGTTTTTCTATAGATACCGCATCGTCTAAATCTTTGGCATCCGCCCCGTCTATAGTTATAGTGGTCATATCTCTCAAATCTTTTCTATTTGCCTTTTCCTTTTCACTTACTTCATCTGAAATATTTTTGATTTCTGCTTCCACTTTTTTTGGAAAATCAACGGTCAGATTATATTTTCTCATTATGGATAGAATGTCTACCCCCACATCATCCCTATGTCCGATTATCTCTATAATTTTTCCTTCCGGGTTTCTCCTGGCGTCGGGCCATTTTATAATTTCACAAACCACCTTATCTCCTTCCTTAACCTCACCCATTTCCTCTTTAGGAATAAAGATATCTGTGACTATTTTGGGATCATCCGGAATTACAAAACCGAAATTTCTGTTATTTTCATATACACCTATAACCTCGGGATTAGCCCTTTCCAATATTCTTATTATTTCCCCTTCGGTTTTTTTACAAAAATCCCGATACACCGTATCTTTTCTTGCTACTACCTTATCATTGTTCATAGCACCGTTTATTAAGTTAGCGGGAATAAATACATCGGTTATTCCGGGTTTATCAGGAACCACAAATCCATAACCTTTTTGGTTCATCTGTAATCTTCCAACAACCAAACCCATCCGTTCGGGAACACCATACCTCTTTTTTCTTGTCTTAATAATAAGGCCCTCTTCAACCATATCGTTTAGCAGGCTGGAAAAAAGCCTGTTTTGCTTTCTGTCTATCTCAAAAATATCCATAAGTTCTTTTTTCAACATTGGATTATAAGCCTTCTCATGCATAAACTCCAAGAGTTTTTCCTTTACTAACAAAAAATCCCCTCCTTCTTTTATAGTATTATTACTTATTTTTTATTATTTAACCAAAACCGTGTTTACAAGTAAAAAAGCCCTCAATCCATCAGATCAAGAGCCTATGTCTATGCTATACGGATTTATTTTCTATTGAATTTTAATCAAAATAACAGCGATAGCTATAAATATAAATGCAGTTATTTTTGTAACCTTGCTCAATAGAGCATCAAAACCCCTGTTTTGCCTGGACCATAACTGTGCCCCGCCTCCGGAAATTGCACCCGAAAGTCCTTCCCCCTTGCCTGATTGTAACAATATACTCACTATAAGCACAATACATACTATAACCTGTATAACCATTAAAATCATTCTCAATTGCATCACGCCTTCCACAATCATATTCAACATTCACATTGTAACATAGCAAACCGATAAAATCAATCAGACTTCTATTTCTGCATATGAAAATTGTTCGCCTCAAAACAACACAGATCCTTCGGGGGTCAAACTCATTCTGTCCGTCTCAGGATGACATTAAGCAATAGTTCAACTATTATTATTCAGATTATAAAACACCTTTTCACCCAAATATTCTGAGGCAGAACCGAGTATATCCTCAATTCTTAATAACCGGTTGTACTTTGCCACACGATCCGTACGGGCAGGCGCGCCTGTTTTGATCTGGCCCGCATTTACCGCCACAGCAACATCTGCTATGGTGGTGTCCTCACTTTCCCCTGAACGATGGGATATCACTGCTGTATAGCCGGCCCTTTTTGCCATTTCGATAGCATCCAATGTTTCGGTTATTGTGCCGATTTGGTTTAATTTTATTAATATGGAATTAGCAGTTTCTTCTTGGATACCTCTGGCAAGCCTTTCAGTATTAGTTACAAATAGGTCATCACCTACTATTTGAATCCTGCCGCCCAGTTTTTTGGTCATCAGATTCCAGCCGTCCCAATCATCTTCGCTAAGCCCGTCCTCGATGGAGATTATAGGATATTTGTTAATTAATTGTTCATAAAAATCAACCATTTCCTCTGCTGTTTTTGTGACACCTTCCCCCGACAATTTATATACTTTTTTGTTTCCATCATATAATTCTGTTGCAGCCACATCCAAGGCCAATTTTATGTCCTGCCCCGGTCCATACCCCGCACTTTTAACTGCCTCGACTATTATCTGCAGAGCTTCTTCGTTTGTGCTTAAATCAGGCGCAAAGCCTCCCTCATCCCCCACACCGGTCGACAAGCCTTTTTCCCGAAGAACTGATTTCAAATTATGATAGATTTCAACACACATTCTCAAACCGTCGGAAAAGTTGATAGCCCCCACAGGCATAATCATAAATTCCTGGATATCCAGATTATTGTCCGCATGGGCCCCACCGTTTAAAATATTCATCATCGGCACAGGTAACTGCTTTGCGTTCACCCCACCTAAATATTGAAACAAAGGCAATCCCAAGGCACATGCCGCTGCTTTGGCAACAGCAATAGATACCCCCAGAACCGCATTTGCACCGAGCCTTCCTTTATTCTGTGTGCCGTCCAAATCAATCATAATTCTGTCTATTAATGTTTGTTCCACCGCGTCCAACCCGATTATCTCCGGCGCGATAATTTCGTTTACGTTTTCAACAGCTTTTTTCACTCCCCTGCCTAAGTACCTTCCCTTGTCACCATCTCTGAGTTCTACAGCCTCGAAGGCTCCTGTGGAAGCCCCTGAGGGAACTATTGCACCTCCGGATGCGCCATCCTCCAGATATACTTCAACCTCAACCGTTGGATTCCCCCTGGAATCCAACACTTCTCTTGCATAAACATCGCTTATAATTGTCATATTCTCCTTCTCCTCTACCTTTGAATTAAACTGTTCCCGGTCATTTCTTTCGGTTTTTCCAATCCTAATAATTGCAATAAAGTCGGTGCTATATCCGATAATCTGCCACCTTGATTCAATTTAACATCACCTGCGCCTATTAAAATTAGGGGTACAGGGTTAGTTGTATGGGAGGTGATAGGGGTGTTGCATTGTTCATTTATCATACATTCTGAATTCCCATGATCCGATGTGACTATAGCACTGCCACCCTTTGCTAAAATTTTATTTATAACTTTATCTATACATCGATCTACGGTTTCCAATGCTTTTACCACCGCATCCAGACACCCGGTATGACCGACCATATCCGGATTTGCATAGTTTACAATAATTAAATCATATTTATCCTCATCTATTTTTTCCAATAGCTTTTCCGTGAGCTCTATGGCGCTCATTTCCGGTTGCAGGTCATATGTTGCAACTTCGGGTGACGGAATAAGAATCCTGTCCTCATTCGGACTCGGCGTTTCTATACCACCGTTAAAAAAAAATGTTACATGTGCATATTTCTCCGTTTCGGCAATTCGCAATTGATTAAGCCCCTTTTTGCTGACATAATCTCCCAGGGTGTTCTCCAGTTCGATTGGTTCATAGGCTACCTCAACATTGCCGATAGTTTTATCATAAACGGTCATGGTGACAAAATGCAATGGAAAATAACCGTTCTCTCTTTCGAAATGATCAAAATCGATGTCGACCAAGGCCCTTGTCATCTGTCTGGCCCGATCCGGTCTGAAATTAAAAAATATTATACCATCGTCCTTTTCAATCCTATCATATCCCCCACCCGAATTTAATATTACGGCAGGAAGCACAAATTCATCATTTTTACCCGATGCGTATGAAACATCTATGGCACTTATGGCATCTGTAGCAATCTTCCCTCTGCCCAACACCATGGCATCATAGGCCAATTTCGTCCTATTCCACCTTTTATCTCTGTCCATTGCATAATATCGACCGGAAATTGTCGCTATTCTACCTATGCCTATTTCCCCCATCTTGTTTTCTAATGCATCTATAAAACCTTTTGCACTTCTAGGCGGGGTATCTCTCCCATCCAAAAAACAATGTATATAGACCTCATCCAAACCTTGTTGTTTGGCCAGTTTTATCAGTGCAAACAGATGTTCAATGTGACTGTGTACGCCACCGTCGGAAACTAAACCCATCAGGTGTAATTTCCTCCCATTGTTCTCTACATGGGAAATCACTTCTAAAAATTTGGGATTTTTATAAAAATTGCCCGATTCAATTTCCCTGGTAATGCGTGTAAGGTCTTGATACACTATTCTGCCGGCACCTATATTCAGATGGCCTACTTCAGAGTTGCCCATCTGGCCTTTCGGCAAACCTACATCCTCCCCGCTGGCCAAGACTTGAGTGTTGGGATAATTTTTTAAAAGGCTATTGTAGTTAGGAAGATCAGCGATTTTTACCGCGTTTCCAAATTTGTTTTCCCTTATACCAAGACCATCTAAAATAATAAGTGCAACCGGCTTTTTCATCCTTATCTTCCTTCCTAAAAGTTAACAATCCCCAAAAATTCTTCTGCCTTTAAGCTGGCTCCCCCAACCAAAGCCCCATCAATATCTGTTTCATTCATAATTTCTGTGGCATTAGACGGTTTAACACTGCCACCATATTGAATTCTGACTCTTTCGGAAACTTCTATACCATATTTATTTTGTAGCAGAAAACGAATATAGGCTATCACTTCATTTGCATCCTGTGATGAAGCAGTTTTGCCTGTGCCTATGGCCCATACCGGTTCATATGCAATTACCACGTCATTCATCCCATCTTTGCCAACACCTTCCAGGGCCGTCAGGGTTTGTCTTTTAACAATATCGAATGTTTTATTTTTCTCCCTTTCATTCAATGTTTCTCCAACACATATTATCGGTTTTAGACCTTTTTCAATAGCCTTGATCACCTTTTTGTTTACAACCTCATCTGTTTCACCAAAATACTGCCTTCTTTCGGAGTGGCCGATTATTACATAATCTACCCCTAAATCCTTCAACATATTTGCCGAAATTTCCCCGGTAAAGGCTCCTTCGTCTTCCCAATGCATATTTTGAGCCCCAAGTTTTACTTTAGATCCTTCAATGGCCTTTTTGACCTCACTGATAACGGTGAAGGGGCAACACACAACAACCTCAACGTCGGTTTTATTTGTTTCATCCTTTATTTCATCTACTAATTCCAACGCTTCATTCATTGTCTTATTCATTTTCCAGTTACCAGCAATAATAGGCTTACGCATATTTTAACACCTCGTTTTATTTATTTTCCAGTGCGTCTATTCCCGGTAATATCTTGCCTTCCAGGAGTTCTAAGGATGCTCCTCCGCCTGTGGAAATATGAGTCATTTTATCCGCCAGACCGAATTTTTCTACAGCAGCAGCACTGTCCCCACCACCCACAATTGTCGTGGCACCACTATTTGCCATGGCTTGCGCAATTTCTCCGGTACCTTTGGCAAAGACAGGCATTTCAAACACACCCACAGGCCCATTCCAAATTATAGTCCTTGCATCGTCTATCTTTTTAATGAATAATTCTGCAGTTTTTTCACCGATATCCATTCCCATCATTGTCTCCGGGATACTATCAGCATCCACAGTCCAATGTTCCGTGTCCGGGGCAAATTCTTTTGCCACGACTATGTCAAGCGGCAATAAAAATTCTATACCCTTTTCTTTAGCCTTTTCAATTAAATCGGCTGCCAAATCTATTTTGTCTTCCTCTAACAAGGATTGCCCCACTTCGTATCCCTTTGACTTCAGAAAAGTATACGCCATACCCCCGCCGATTATTAAAGTATCAACCTTATCTATCAAATTTTCAATAATACCGATCTTGTCGGAAACCTTAGCTCCCCCCAAAATTACAACAAAAGGCCTCTCAGGCGCCCCCAGCGCCCCCCCCATAATTTTTAACTCTTTTTCTATCAAAAGTCCCATAGCCGAAGGTAAGAATGCAGCTATGCCTGCAGTTGAGGAATGCGCCCTGTGAGCAGCACCAAATGCATCATTGACATATACATCCCCCAGTGATGCAAGTTCCCTTGAAAAAACCTCATCATTTTTTTCCTCTTCTTTGCGAAAACGCGTATTTTGAAGCAGCAAAATTTCACCCTGTTTCAGTTCCCTTGCCAAATTTTTGGTAACATCGCCGGTTACTGAATCATCGTCTGCGAATTTTATTTCCTTCCCAACCAATTGGGCAACCCTTCCCACTATAAGTTTCAATGAATACTTGGGATCAGGTTTTCCTTTTGGCCTGCCCAAATGGGACATCAAAATCACAGAACCGCCATTGTTTAATATGTACGTTATGGTTGGCACCGCTGCCCTGATCCTTGTATCATCAGTAATATTGCCTTCCTCATCTATCGGGACATTAAAGTCACATCTTGTTAATACCCTTTTACCTCTAACTTCTAACTCCTCTATTGTTTTTTTATCGAACATTCCCATATAATATTCCCTCCCGCATATACACAGATACAAGATTACAGATCCTTCGCGGTAACCGTTAATACTGTCCGTCTCAGGATGACAAAAAAGTATAAAATATACTTCCCCGCATAGTCTGTTATCTCCGCTGTGTCTTATTACTAAACTATCGTTATAACAATTAGTATGTATTATTAGTCTGTTAGTATACACTGCCCATGAACGATTACCGAACAAACGATTGTTCAACGATTGTTCAACGATTGCTTAACTATTGTTCAACTATTGTTATTTCCTATATGTTACCATATCTTAATATATAATTGAAACCTTTCTTGATGTAAAATAATTGTTGAGCGTATGTTTTCTATTTAAAACAACTATTTCTGATTGTTGTTTATTTCATAAATAGTTTATACCGATAACCTGGATTAACATCCCGACTATTAAAAATGCCCCTTTCTGTTTTTATCTAACCTCAGAAAGGAGCATTTTTTTTATGTCTATTTTATGTTATTTGGTTATATGGATTCGATCAACTGTTGTGTAGAAATCACGTACTTCGGGATCGCCGCCCTTACGGTTACCTTGGGATCTACAACCTGGGATATTTTTAAATCAACCGATAGGCTTGCAAATACATATGCATCCTCCCACCCTATACCTAAGGAATCCTGAATATGCTTCACAGCTTGGCTTGCAGATTCGTATACCGCTTCCTCTAAATTATTACCTGAAGCAATTATCATAATATGTTCATCCGTTTCCACAAAGGGCCATTTGGTGGCTTTGCCCTTTAACAAACCAACTTCGAGGACTACCTCGGCGGGGATTTCAAGTCCGGTGAAACAGACTTCTCCATCCCCCATAACAGCATGGCAATCACCCAATGCCAATAACGCGCCTTTTTGTCTGACAGGGAAATACAACGTAGAGCCGGCCTTAATGTCCGTGGTATCCATATTGCCGCCATGTTTCCATGGGCTATCTGTCGGCCATTCCCCATCCTCGTCTGCAGGTGCGACCCCTATTACGCCTATCATAGGTTTTATCGGCATTTTAATTCCGTGGAATACTGCTTGTCCATCTTCGATTTCTATAACCCTTATAACCGGTTTTGTAACTTGATCTCCCAGGGCCCCTTCGTTTGGGACAACAGCCACTACCCCCTTACTTTTTACATCGATGCTGATAATCTTCAGTTTCAGCAGATCGCCCGGTTCGGCGCCTTCTATATATATGGGACCTGTGGCAGGATTCAATCTATCATAATCAATCTCCGCTAAGACTTGTTCCTCACTGGTTATTTGTTGATAAAAACAGTCATTTGTCTCCACTTTAATAACGTCACCCGGTGAAATCGTTTCTACTGCTTCCATGCTCGGTTTAAATTTGTAGATAACCTTATCTCCCGAAACCAGCTTCACCATATACACCCCCTACATTAAAAATTCAAAAGGCTTGTTGTAGCAATTAATTAGAATCAGGGTTATCCCACCCCTTATGGGAATAGGCAGGATAACCCTGATCTTTTTGGTCATTTCCCCGTTGTCATCTATTTTTATTATGAATGAGTCGATAATTAAATTAATAATATATGCCCGAATTCTCTAACTGAGCCCTCCACTTGCCTCCAATTGCTCGGGTTTTCTGACCCCTCCATTGGTGACATATCCCATTATAACATATACTATGCATCCTGCTGCTCCGGCTATGAGTGGTATTTGAACCCAACCGAAGTTGGACCAAATTGCTAATATAACATTTCCGAAGAACCCGACAAGCATAGATACAAAGCAGGTACGCAGATCGGCCTCAATGAATACACGCATAATTGTCGGTGCCACAAAGGCGGATATCAGTCCACCTGTACCGATGTATGCTATATGGGTAATCATTCCTTGAGGTGCAAAGAATGTCAGTATCAGCGTCCAAATAGTAGTAACCAATACCGCTAATCGGTTGAGCAAACTCGCATATTTTGATTCCCTGTTGGCAATGGATACAAACATATCGTAGGATAATGCGGAGGCTAAGGATTGCAACACCGAACTGACCGTTGAAAGCATTGCAAACAGGATAAACAACATTATCATACCACCTATTGCGGGATGTAAGAAATCTTTTAGAAAAAGTGGCATTGCGCTATCGGCAATAGGCAGATTCGGATTCTTGTAATACATGTAAAGGCCGACAAAGGGTGGAAGACTCAAAAGAAGTCCGTAAGGTGCTGTAATTAAAGCCATCACATGTATTTTTATATCATCCTTTAATGAAAGAAAACGTACCGACATATAGGGTAGTACTGTGGTAAATAAGAGTGCATAAGGGAATACCAGCCATGCATTGAATTTGCCGACACCATAGGGGTCTGCAGTTGAAGGGTTGATGAATTCGGGATTCATCTGGGCAACCTTAGAAAGCAATTGTCCCATAGGAATATCCCTTATGATTACTACATATACAACTATTGAGGCTATCAACATCCCCATACACATAATTGTATCTGTGACAGCAACAGCCAATAATCCGCCTTGCATTGTGAATATAACAACAACTGCCAATAGTATCAAAGATCCGGCCAATTGGCTGATACCAAGCCATTCCGATGCTATAAGACCTACCGCCCTGATTTGACCTATCATATAAACTGAAAGGAAGACAAAGGTGGCCAGGCCGGCAAAAAAGTGAACCAATCTTTTTTGATTGCTTGTACCCCTATGAGTTGATGCCAAATAATGCGGAATTGTCAGTCCACCGTGTTTTGCCGCTTGTTTACGCATGTAGTTCGCAAACAACAAAACACCAAAGGTTATTGCAGGGGCGTAAAAGTAATTTGCAAATATTTCAATCGTGCCATAGGCATAAGTAGCCCCGGGAGAACCTATAAATCCCCATCCGCTAAAACCTGTTGCCATAAGTGTACCTGCTCCTACAAAAGCGCCTACCTGTTTTGCCGCCAGTAAAAATCCTTCACCACTGGATGTTTGGGTCCTTTCAACTATTCTGCGTGTGATTTCACCGACAACAATTAAACCGACTGAAGCCAATATAAATATTATCCAGTTTGGATTCATTTAACATCACCTCTCTTTTTCTTAAATACTTCTTCGTACAAAACTATAACGATCGGAATAACAAAGAGAGCAACGGTTACGTATATAAATGAATCCATAGTCCAGGAACCTGTTAACATGGTAGTCCAAGAATCCATTGCATTACCTCCTTAAATTTTAATCCAGATTATTGTAAATCGTCAAGTAACCCGCGGGTTGCCTATTTATTCTGCTAATGACTATCTGATTTTTTGCGCGCTAACCTCAATAATGGCATATGCTTGTGTGTAAAATCAACAATATAGATAATTATCTTTTGATTATATTGTGTTCGGGTCCATACGGGAATTTTGTTACATTTTCAGTTTCGCCGTTTTCATGAATGATTAGTATATCATGCTCACGATATCCGCCGGCTCCCGGCTGTCCATTCGGTATCAAAATCATCGGTTCCATTGAGATTGTCATACCCGGTTCAAATACGGTGTCTATATCCTCACGAAGCTCTAATCCTGCTTCCCGTCCATAATAGTGGGACAGTATTCCAAATGAATGGCCATAACCGAATGTACGATTTGACAATACACCATAGCCCCTATATATTTCATTTAATTCGTTGGCTATATCTTTGCATACGGCACCGGGCTTAACCAGCTTTGCTCCGGCTTCGAGAACCTCAACGTTAATGTTCCAGTATTTCAGCGATGCTTCATCAACATCCTGGAAGAATAGGGTCCTTTCCAGGGCGGTGTAATATCCGGCTATCATAGCAAAGGTATTCAGATTTAAAACATCCCCCGGTTGAATTTTTCTGGTTGTAGGCCAGGTATGGGCCCCATCCGTGTTCATTCCGGACTGGAACCAAACCCAGGAATCTCTAAGGTCCAGATGTGGATACAATTTGGCTATTTCACGGGTCATGGCTTCCGTACCTGCAAGGGCAACCTCATATTCAGGCACTCCTTCGGCTATCGCTTCGGCTACCGCATATCCGCCGACGTCACAAACCCTTGCGCCGTTTGTAATTAAATCCAACTCCTCTTTTGATTTAACCATTCTGAATTTCATTAAATCAAAAGCAACATCAACAAATTCAAATTCCGGGAATGAAATCTCGAGTTGTTTGCGTATACTGAGAGTAACAAAATCATACTCAATTCCCAGGCGTCCTTTTGTAATACCTGCATCTTTCAGTACTGTTTGCACAGCATAGAAAAAGTTGTCCCTTCTCCAGTCTGTATGCGCTATGTTGTCGCCGAAGCTTCTCCTCCATGGCATTCCGCCATCAACATTGGGTGTTATGGTTACATGTTTATCCTGTGTCACAAGCAAACCGGTATGTCTGCCAAAGGAAGTGTATAGGTAGCCGCTGTAGTAATTAACGTTATGATACGAGGTGAATAATACCGCATCGATGTCTTTTTCCCCCATGTAGTTACGTAGTTTGGTATTTCTGTTTGTCATTTCTTCCTTAGAAAAAACGGGTTTTTCCTTTTCGCCAATCCTAATAATTTTTGTCCTTTCAAGACCGTCCAAAAACTCCGACATTTTTTCTCCCCCTTTGTTTTGAAATAAATTTTCCAACACCTGCTGCCAAGCAATTGCCATGCGAAGGAATTAACAAAATATAAAATTCCTAAAATTCCTTCGCCCCTCGTAATAACGTAACAAGACTACCTGCAATTATAATTGTGCAATTATCGTGCCAAAGTCCCTTGCCATAAAAAATCTATATTATTATTTCAAAATTCAGGAGATAAATTTTAGGATTATAGGGCCCTCATAGCAACAACAGTCATATATTGTTTCTTGGTTACAAAAAATTACACAATAATTAACTCCCTCTTAAAAGGGAGTTAATTATTTTATTTATATCAAACAAATTTGGAATCTTTCAACACAATGTAAGGAATTTTGTCCTCCGGAAGGAATTTATTCCTCATCGAATTGTAGCTTGGTTCCCCATGCCTTAAATTTTTTACGTATGGTACTTGCATCTATCCCCAATATATCCGCCATTTCAGAAGTACTTTTGCACCCCTTCATAACCCTGATAAGCAAATTTTTCTCATAACTCCTAAGCGATTCCTTGTAGTTTATATTTTCCAATGTTTGGTTTATATAACTTTTATCCAGGAGAAAGTCTATTCCATTGTTTATTAAGTCCTCAACCTCGATACATTCCCCTCCTGAGGTTACAACAAGTCTTTCAATCATGTTTTCAAGTTCTCTTATATTCCCCGGCCAGTCATGTTTTATCAACAATCTGGTTACCTCAGGTGTAAATTTTTTATTGAAACCGAACTTTTTATTGTAATGATCCAACAAAACTAGGATAAGACCGGGTATATCCTCTTTTCTTTCTCTGAGCGGAGGAATAACAATTGGTATTACATTTAGCCTGTAATATAAATCCTCCCTGAATTTTTTCTGATTCACCATTTCTTCTAAATCTCTATTGGTTGCGGCGATAATTCTTATGTCTACATCGACGGGCTCCTTGCCCCCTATTGGCATTATTTTTCTGTCTTGTATAACACGAAGAAGTTTAACCTGCAAATCTAGTGGAAGTTCCCCTATTTCGTCTAAAAATAGGGTACCTGTATTAGCAAGTTCAATTAATCCGACCTTGCCGCCACTGTTGGCCCCCGTAAAGGATCCTTTTTTATATCCAAACAGTTCCGATTCGAGCAACTTTTCCGGTATTGCACCACAATCTATTTTTATAAAGGGTTTGGTAGTCCTCAGACTATTCCTATGGATTATCTCTGTCAGCAATCCCTTACCGACACCTGATTCACCCTGTATTAATACAGTAGAATCCACCGACGCAACCCTGACAGCTAAGTCTATCACCCTTTTCATCTTGGGGCTACTGGTTATCATTCCCTTGTTTTCCAACTGATTTTTTCTGAGGTGTTCTAATTCCTCCTCATATATATCTTTTATATATTTAATTTCACCCAAACTCTTTTTTAGGTTGGTGATTTCAGTAATATCCCTTGCTATTGCTATTGTACGAAAAATTTTACCGTCCTTAAATATTGGGGTGCCTGTGGCCAATAAATCCCTGCCGTTTACCCTCTGAATCATAGTAACAGGTGCCCCTCGTTCCAGACATTCAATAGTTACGGACTCCGAATAAATGCCTTCCTTCACCAGCTCCCTCATATTTTTGCCAATGGTATCCTCCGCCCTGATTCCATCAATTATTTCACACATTCTATTAAACCGCACCGTAACCCCGTCCGGGTCCGAAATATGGATCCCAATGCTGGCCGTATCCATAATAGCATTAAGCTCACATTCCAGTTCCGCGTTTTTGCTTTCTAATTTATTTATAATTTCATTCAATTCCTCATTGGACATGTTTCTAATTTCAGCAATTTCCACCTAGCTACAACCCCCTTAATATTTCAACAATATTCTGATAAAGCTTACATGGGATTTCATAAACTCCTGCTAAATACAATACCTTTTTCTTTTTGAAGATGGTGGTATATCCAGCTCACTTCTATATTTGGCTATGGTTCTTCTGGATATGTTTATACCTTTATTTTTTAGCTCATTTGCTATTTTTTCATCGCTCAGAGGTTTTTTACAGTCCTCTTTGTTGACTATATTTTTAATAAAAGTCTTTATATTCCTTGCGGAAATTTCTTCACCTGAATCCTTTCTAAATCCACCGGAAAAGAAATATTTTAACTCAAACATACCGAAAGATGTACTCATATATTTTCCGTTTGTAGCCCTACTGACCGTCGATTCATGGATCCCAATTTCATCCGCAACCTCTTTCAGCGTCATAGGTTTCAGGTATCTCCTCCCGTTTTCAAAGAAAGCACTCTGTTTTTTTACTATTGTTTCGCATACTCTATGAATTGTTCTTTTTCTTTGCTCAATGCTTTTTATCAGCCAAACCGCAGAATTAAACTGCGCATTCAAAAATTTATTGACATCAGAATTCTCATCGCCTGAAGCCATCATCTTCTTATAATCATTACGTATAACTAATCCCAAGCCACCATAATCATTATCTAATGTTATATATTCTTTTCCGATTTTCCTGACTATAACATCGGGAATAATGTACCTATTTTGACTGCATGCGAAATTTCTGCCCGGCCTTGGTTCCAATTTCTTTATAAAATCACAATAACCCTGAACCTTTTTCAAGGTTGTCCCTAGTTGTCTGGCAATATAAGGATATCTGTTTGAAGCAATGTCAGACAAGTGTTTCTCCACCAGGGCATAAATTTTTCTGTCTTTTATGTCTAACAAACGTAGTTGAATCAATAGGCATTCTTCCAACGTTCTTGCGCCCACACCGGGAGGATCAAGAGTCTGAATTACCTGCAAAATATTTTCAACAATAGATTGCTCCTGATTAAAACAAGCTGCAATCTCTTCAACAGTGGCCATAAGGTAACCCCTATCGTCTATGCTGTTTATTATATATTCTCCAATTTTAATATGTTTCTTATCTGCCATAGTCAGGTTATATTGGAATAACAAATGCTCCTGCAATGTAGTCTCTTTTGAAACAACATTCTCAAAGTTAAATTCATTACCCTCATTATAGTAGGCACCCTTTGTATATTCAAAATTATTAAAATCTTCGGTATATTCCTTCCAGTCAATTCCTTTTATCCTGTCTTTTTCAGATTCTATATCTAACAGATATTCATCTTCAACAGTTTCTTCCATTTTTTCTAATATCGGATTCATTTCTAACTGCTCGTTGATGTATTCTTCCAACTCCAAAGGGGTGAACTGTAATATTTGAATTGCCTGTTGTAACTGAGGAGTCATAACCAATTTTTGTGATTGTTCTAATTGTGGACTAAACCCTATTTCTATAAGAACCACCCCCGAATGATATAATAACATCTGACTTTATTGTACCATCTAATTTAAATCTAATAAAGTACCCGGGGGTTTTTACTAAAATTGGCATAAAAATTGCTAAAACCCTAAGTAGAGTTTTAGCAATTTTCATTTTTTATTATATTGTATCATAAATTTTCTACAGATATCCTGCTGCCTTGATTGCCTCGGTTGCTGCTTCTATTTTTTCTTCATTTACCAACACCACAGGACCGGTACAACCCATTCCGCCTTCAGCGTAAATTCCCACTTTCCAAACTGCTATAACAGCATCATCTATGTCTAGAACGTCTATGCCGGAAATCTCTCCTGTTACAATCTCTGCAGGAGGTGCTTCTACCTTTTCTTCAGCTTTAGGTTTGTCAGCTTCCATCAGACCGTCTATAATACCGTCTAAACCGGCCTTTCTGGCTGCTGCAAATTCTGCCTTTACAACCTCTTTTATGTTACCTAACGCAAGTTCGCCGGCAAATTGTAACGCACCTGCGGCAACCGGTGAGCCTGATGCCCTTGATAGAATCAGTACTACTCTATCGTAACCATCGCCACCTACGCCGGGTCCGTATCCAAACCCTGCTGCTTCGTAACTTCCACCTGTAGCATAGGAAGAGAATACCTTCATCAGAATGTTTCCTGTAAGCGTATCTTGTACCATTATATCAGGAGTTCCTGCAAGAAGGTCGTTACCTCTCATTACAACTCCACCGTCTGCCCTCATAGATTCTGCAAAGTTTATTTTGTATCCGTTTTCACTAAGTGTTCTTAAGGTCCTCTCTACGGTTCTTGCACCGTCAACATTCAGAAGTCCTACAGTAGGTTCTTCTTTTCCAATAGCCTTCGCTACAGCAATACCACATATCGCGTTCTTAACCATAGCTACTATTCTATGTGAGGCCGTTGACCCTGTAGTAGAAGCTAAAATCATTTCCCTACCCTTAGCCGGCGTAACAACTCTACCGATAGTTGCAACCCCTATCGGGAAAGGATAATGTGCTGTAACACAAGCCTGTATATATCCGCTGTCTAAAAGTTCTTCCATTTTTTTATGAGCTTCATCCTCATTGTTAGCTTCTGCTATTTCAAGATCCGTATCCATGTCCTTAGGTCCGATTAGTACAATGTCATACCCTTTTGCAACCCTGGATGCTATTTCGGCGCCTCTGACCAGATTTTCAACTCCATGCTCATTACCTACAGTGGTAATACCTACTTTGACTTTTTTGCCAAAGTCGCCTGTTTCTATACCGTCCGCTATGTCATTCAATACCCTGCTTACCATATCCCTAACGACTTTATTGTCTTCAGCCATTAATGTTCACCCCCTTATTCTACTGATAAGTGCGATGCGAAACCTCTTATTGCCTCAGCTATCATGGATTTTATTTCTTCTTCGGAAACTCCTACGGCTTCTGCTTCACCCTCACCGGTGTTTTGTTCCATAATTATGGATACACCGTCAAATAAGTTTGTCATTCTACCAAGGAACAAGCTTCCTTTTCCGATAATCATGGCTCTGTTTATGTTACCTTCTTTAAGGTCTTCTATAGCAAATCCCATATATGGAACTCCTGAAGGTATATGTCCTTGTGTAGGAGCCCAACCCGGCATACCGAATTCATCGGCAAAAGTGCCCACTGCTGCTCTGTCTAAATCGCCTTTCTTAACTCCCAATGCCGCGATCATCTTATAGTTAGCTTCCGGAACGTCTCCCGCTCCTGCAGGTTTTGTAATATCCGGATTTTGCATTTCAGCTGAATATTTATTCACATCAGTTATCTTGAGTCCGCCTCTTTCTAAAGGTTCGGTAACCAAGGATGAAATAACTGCCTGTGGAGAAGAACCCGTACCTACAGTGTGCTTACCTACAAGATCAGATCTGAGTATAGGACTGACGCCGTCATCGTCACCAATCAATATGGCAAATCCGGCCACAACGTCTTCCAATATAGGTATGTCTTGTCTTACGTGGTCTTTACCGTTCATTCCAAGCTTTGCAGTCGCACCGCCGGCTACAATAACCACATTTTTATATGTGCCTGAGCGTACTAATGCGGCAGCTTCGATCAAAGCATGGACAGGAGCGGCACAAAATCCTCTGGTATCGGAACCTGATGCATTTACGGCTCCCACTTGTTCTGCTACAGCTTTTGCAAAGTTTCCTCCGCCCCTTTGGTTCATATCCCCGCAGGCTTCTTCGGAACACTCTATAACATAATCAACTATAGCCGGGTCAATATCATTTTTGTGTAAAAGTTGCAAGAAAGCCAATACAGCCGAGGCTTTAGATGCTATGTTCTCAAGCATTACGTGAGCACTCAGGTTTACGTCTATAGCATGCGCCCTCTTAACACAACCCACAATTTCATTGTCATGATATAATGCCTCTGCACCTTGTTCCTCGATAAGTTTATTAATGGCATCGGCATCATCGCCATCCTTTAATCTGCCTACCATGTCTTCGGTTACTAAAGGATAAGCAGCTATTTTATCTTTTATTGCAGCTGTGAAATCCTTGCTTAGCGAAACCAGATCAAAGGAGTCAACTATTTTCATAAATCCAATAAATTCGTCCTGTGGAGTAATCTCGCCAAGTTTACCGTCTCTTTCCGCGCCTTCTACTTTTTTGTCATACCATGGTGCCTCATAATTTTTTAATTCTTCGGGCCTCAATGAACCTATATAAACCTGGTTCGGAGGATAAGCTACAACATCCTCATAACTACGCAAACTTTCCGGAACCTTTTTTAGATATTCAGAGTCCGGATTTACCACCATTTCGGTTGTTTGTGTAGTACCATTATAAAAAACCATGTCCGGTGTATGCACAAGAACATACCCGGCAGCCTTTGCTACAGCATACGACATAAACGACACCCCCAAAAAAATTTTTATCCTAGTACACTATATACTTAATACATATACCTATTATTCATATTTTAAACATATATTTATACATTTATATATTCAAATAGATGGGTGTTAACACCCATCTATTCAATTGGTATTTGTTATCTTAAGTGTGTATTGTCTTTAAATGTAACGAAACCTTAGAATGCTTCGAATACTTCCTGTCCGTCAACTTCTGTTGATAAGGCTTCTAGTGCTTTTTCTACAAGTCTTCTTCTTAATGCTTTTTCTTCAACAGGATCTAAAGCCGGATTTCCTAGTGGATGTGGAATAGCGATTGTAGGTACTATTCTGTTAGCTCCAACTGTTAATGAGATAGGCACAATTGTACACATATGTACTACAGGAATGCCTGCTCTTTCAACTTCTTTTACTAGTGTTGCTCCGCAACGTGTACAGGTACCTCATGTTGAAGTAGTTATAACTGCATCAACACCGTCAGCTACCAGTTCTTTTGCGAAAGCTTCGGCATACTTCTTAGCACTTGCAACAGCTGTACCGTTTCCAACTGTAGCGTAGTAAATGTTATGCAATGAGCCAATCTTGCCTTCTTTTTCTAGGTCTCTTAATACGTCTACCGGAAGTACTCTGTTAGGATCTGCATTGGCATATACCGGGTCATATCCACCATGAGCGGTTTCATGAGTTTCTGATGTTAATACATCAAATCCGGAAATATCATATCTTCCATATTTGGATGCACTTGAAGATTCGATTTTATCAGGATTGCCCTTAGGAACAATACCACCGGATGTTACTAAACCAATTTTTGCCTTGGTTATATCTTTTACAGCCGGGTTCGGGAATACCCTGTCGAATGCAGGCATCGGATACTCGGTTACAAACTCTTCGCCTTTCAGCTTTTTGATAAGCATGTCAACAGCTCTTTTTGAGCCTCTTTCTTCAGCAAAGTAGTTTACCCTAATACCTCTTTCCATGTAATTATCTTCGTCAGGTGTTCCGATTTCTTCACCTTTTAATAATTTAAGAGCAAGTGATGTAAGTGCAGGTATAGCTTGCCCCATAGTAGCAGCCGAGTTACCGGTCTTTACAATATATACATCGGATTTATACATATCAGCACCCGGGTTCTCTACATACATAGCTGTTACAGCAGGGATACCTAATTTTTCGCTCACTGCCTTTGTTACCGCACCGGCAGCAACTCCGTATCTACCAGCGTTAAATGCAGGACCTGCTATGAAAAGATCTGGATTGTATTTTTCAACCATTTCAAGTACCGCAGCTTCAGCTTCTTCCAAATGTTCGTTGAAATAGGTGTCACCGCAGATAACTGTTGCTATAATTTCAGCGTTATCTCCTAATGCCGCATTTAAGCCTATCCCAGGACCTACTACTCCTTCTCTTACTTCAGGCTTATGATCAGCTTTTTCTTCTCCACCGATTCCAGCGAAAAACTGATTTATATAATGAACAACTTTTTTCTTGCTCATGTTTTCCCCCCTCTCTCATTTTTAACGGGAATTTATTTAATCATTCTTAGATTTTTGGAAATTATTATCCTCTTACTTCGTTCATTGCTGCAATGATCTCATCAACATCGAGTACCATTTCCATCATGCCGATTTGATCATCATAAACATCTTCATCTACTGCGTCTTTAAATTGTGGTTCTACTGCGTGATATGCTGTTAGTCCTAACTGGACTCCTGCTAAAGGACCTGCAAAGGTTGGGTCTCCTGTTGTAACAGTGTCTCCCATTAATTTTGCGGATTGGGCTTCTGCTCCTCCCAAGATTACTACTATATCTTCCGCCGGATATTTTTCAGCAATATCCTTTACCCTTTGTTGATTTTCAAGGTCCATAGCACCTGCAG
>JAAYPJ010000005.1 GCA_012519835.1 Clostridiales bacterium
CCGGTGCCTCATTAATAGCGCCCCTTTTTATAGGTTCAAATGCACAAGGTTGATAAATTACTCCGGCCAAGGTGTTCGGGAAGGAGGGATGTGTAACCCTGTTCAACATTACGGCGCCAACAGCTACCTGACCCAAGTAAGGTTCCCCCTTTGTTTCCGCATGAATGGCCCTTGCCAATAAATCTATATCATCATCCCTTGAGACCCCGCGGCTAGTTGATTTGGCAGGTTGTGTAGCTTTTGGGGGTGTATTTGAAACTGAATTTTTTTCCTGTTTTGATTCCGGTTGTGATAGCCTTACATCTTTTTTGTTTGGGCTCGGAGTCGAGGGTGGCACATTCCTGATTTTGAGATATAAAGTGATGATGAACAGTATACTTAATATTACCGTTAAAGGTATAACAATGGATTTTTTCATAGGCCCGCCTTCCGTTCTTTTAATAACATTATTTTTAACCGGGGCCTGTAAAATTATCCAAAGGGTGCGATTGTGAATTTTTAGAAACCAATCTTCTCAATTTCATCAATTTAAATGTATCTTCTACCGGATCACTGATGAAATCATCCCCCACGACAGCTATATCAATATCGCTATCTTCTGTGGCTCTACCTTTGGCAGCAGAACCGTAAATATAAACATTTTTAATGTTCATTTCACTCCATATTTGTGCACATATTTACATTCTGCTATTCTGATTATGTTTTTTTGTGTCTTGCGAAACAAAATATGATACAATAACGTTACACTAGGCTATGCGATGGGATGGTAATTATTATGGGATTAAGGAAACAGCTAGAAAACAGAATTTTTGATATGGAAAAGGTTGCAAGGGCTTTTGATATAGAGCCTTTTGACATATATTTTTTAGGGGGAGCTGCCTGTATATTGGGGCAGTATACCGAAAGGGCTACAAGGGATTTTGATTTTATGGATTTAAATTATCCTTCAGGATTGGGAAGGGTTTTTGTACAGTTAAGGGACTTTGATATGTTAGAATATGAAAGCACTATTGTATCACCGAAATATAAGAAGAGGGCTATAAAATCAGATAAATTCGAATATTTAAATGTATATTTATTATCTCCGGAAGATATAATCGTAAGCAAAATAATCAGACTGGAACAAAAAGATATAGAAGATATTGATAAACTTATGGAAACAGCGGATAAAGAACTAGTAAACCAAATAATAGAAGAGGTATTATCAAGAAATGATTTATATGAATCCAAAAGGGATTTATTTATAAAAAAGTTACAACAATTCAAGGAGAAATATAATGTATAGGATAGTATGTGAAAGTTACGAAAACTACAAAAGGGACTTTTTGCCTGATAATATCAATGATTATAGATATACGGTAACCAAACCCCTTGAATTGATATTGGATTTATCCTTATATGAAAAGGAAAAAAACAATAATACAATTAATTATAAGAAGCTGGAACATTTTATATATTTGCTAAATAAAAATATCAATGAATACCCCAATTTCAAGTCATTTTTATGGAGCCTGGAATCCAGGGGTATTTGCGGTAAAAATTATGATGTCTTAACCGGAGAAGAATTTTCTGAACTACAAAAAATCGTAAATATGTTTTTGAAACTGTCATATTGGGGATAAAAATTTGTTAAGGAATGCACCAGGAACCGTCCCCGGTGCATTTTATAATTAAAATCAAAACTTCTGACCCTAAAAAGGCAGATAAAGTACTCAACCAAACGCTTGAAATGTGTCCTGTAGGGGTACTGTTTGCAGATGCAGGCGTTAAAATTTCTCATAAATTAATAGTTGAGTAAGTTTACATAAGTACATATCTGTTGGGATAGATTGCCCTCCAATGGTTTGGGCATACCTATCCCATTATTGTGATTACGGTCAACATCCAATATAAGCTGATTTATTTATTTTATTGTCTTTTTGTTCCGGTATCCTGATAAATGCAATCATTCTATGCTGTTTCCGTGAAACTTGTTTTTAATAGCATTTACCGGACATTCTCTCACAGCCAAATCTATTTTTTCGATGTCTTCATTTTTCACTGTATCTATTAGAGGCATTGCCTTACGGTTTTCCAATTTGAAATAATCCGGTGCCGCATCTACACATATTCCACAACCTGTACAGGCCTGTTTATTTACCATAATATTATTTTCCGATGAATTGCCTTCTTTTAATGGCATATCGTTTTTATTAACCAATTTTCCTACAATATATCCCATGAATATAATAGCGATGGTAGTGAAAATCCACCTTGTTATCATAAACTTCGGGCTCAGAAATTTGGCCTCATTGGCAAGCATAGGTATTTTAATTACTGCCCATGAACTCAGTATAACAACTATATTTGATATACTGGCACCTTTTTGCAGCAAAGTTTTACACACCGGAAATGCGGCATATATGGGCCCCGCTGAAACGCTTCCGAGGGCTAGGGAAATAAAGGAACCTTTCAATCCTGACCCTTCCCCCAATGCATTGACTATCATATCCTTCGGTACCCAAGCCTCAATCAAGGCAGTCAGTAAAAATACAACGGGCATTATGATCAACATTTCTTTTAAATAGTATCCGCTGTTATTTACAGATAACATGGCCTTTTCGGTATTGATAATAAATAGCAATAGATATATAACTATAACTCCAACTAAAAATAAGTTACTTTTAATCTTTTTTATCATAATACCACCCCCATCAA
>JAAYPJ010000024.1 GCA_012519835.1 Clostridiales bacterium
CTTTACACACATTATTCGTATAAGTCCTGATGCAAAACGGGAACATTTCCTATTATAAACTTGATAACTCAACTTCATTATAACAGATATATATAATTTTTGAAACAACTTTATATTAATTGTACATAGTTTATTCCTTTATCGTTACTGTTCACACCCCAACCCATGCGCGGCTATCCAATGTGACACGGGAAAGAGGGTTTTGTCATATTCTAATTTCATAACACAGTACATGAATGATAAAAAATGTGACAAAACCCCTTTCCCCATGTCACACATAAAAAGATAGGGAAAGAGGACCTATTCACATTTGACAAGACTACTCCATTTGCCACATTTGTCTCCCCATCGTGCCATTATCTGCCCATCTTTGAAAATTTCCACAACCTCGCACATATTAGCGCAACCTTTGCATTCTATGCCTTTTACATCGTACCCGGAATTAACAATATCAAAACCCCGGAAAACAGTCTCATTCCCCTTCGCGGCATGTTCTTCAGCCAACAGACAACATCCTATAGAGCCCATAACGTCATAGTGTGGAGGCACAAAAATTTCCAGACCGAGAGCCTCCTCAAAAGACTTTTTAATTCCCACATTTGCAGCTACCCCGCCTTGAAACACCACGGGGCCCACTATATCCTTTCCTTTGCCCAAATTGTTCAAAAAATTTCTTACCAAAGCATCGGAAAGTCCTCTGATGATGTCTTCCTGATTATGCCCCAATTGCTGTTTATGTATCATATCCGTTTCTGCAAAAACAGCACATCTACCCGCTATACGAACGGGATTAATCGATTTCAGCGCCAATCTGCCAAAATCTTTTATATCTATACCCATACGGGTTGCTTGTCTGTCTAAAAATGAACCTGTTCCTGCCGCACAAACTGTGTTCATTGCGAAATCGTTGATTATTCCATTTTTGAGTAGGATAATTTTAGAATCCTGTCCGCCGATTTCCAATATGGTTCTTACTCCGTCGACAAAATTAAGCGCAGCTATTCCGTGGGCAGTAATCTCGTTTTTAACTACATCCGCTCCAACTATCATAGCTGCTAGGTTTCTACCACTGCCTGTTGTTCCAACCCCTTTTATATTAGGCACTTCATCTACTTGTAATTTTACTTCCTTCAATGCCCTCTGTACAGCATCTATAGGTCTTCCATTGGTTCCTGTATAGACCTTGCCTATGATTTCTTTATCTTCATCCATCAGTACAACACTGGTACTGACAGAACCTACATCAATGCCCAAATAACAATTTTTCACCCTCATTAATCTCCTTTCGTCTTCGCAAGAGATCTACAAAGGCCTCCAGCCTTGTCATATATCCGGCTTCCCCCGTCATTTCATCCACAATAAGACACAGATATGGAATATTATGATCCTTTTCTACTGAAGGAAGAATGCCTTGAGCCACTATTTCCGGCATACAGGTTAAAGGATATATTTGTATCACCCCATCAAAGCCTTCTTTGGCATATCTGACAGCATAGCCTATAGTTTCTCTTGCATGTCCGCCTATCATAGTCCTCAAATAAGGTTCGGCCGCTTTCCGGGTTTTCTTTTCAGAGGTTAACCCGAGAGGATTTAAAAAAAGATGTTCGTTTAACCAACGACTTATTTTCAAGGATTTTTCTATTTCTACTCCCAGGCCCCCCAGTTTCTTTTCTATGTTTAAATTTACAAATGGTTCTATAATGGTATATATCTCCCCGATAATACCGATTTTTATGATTTCCCCGGCAGTATCTTCTTCCACGGACAGTATTTTTTCCTTCACATCCTTTATCAGCTGTAAAACTTCTCTATAGCCGTATACTGTCCTCACATCCTTATGAAACGCATCGTAATATCTATCTACAGTACCTTTTGTTTTCTCCCTGGGCCTTTTATAATATGTTGTTTCTTCAAGATCATCTACCGCATTTATAACTACAATCGCTCGCTTCAGGGCCTTTAGAATCTTATATGGATTTTTGGTTCCCGTGAGTTTAAATATATTATCAAAAAATGTCTTATAATCACCTTGGGGCGGATCCAACAAAATAACATCAATATCATAGCCGGCTTCATTTAACAATTCTTTTTGTATTATCGAATAATATCCGAAACGGCAAGGGCCACAACTGCCGGTTATTACTATGGTGTTTGCCCCCATATTTATACTCTCTATATAATTCCCCATATTAACCTTCAATGGAAGACAAATAGATTCCGGAGAATATTTTACTCCAATATTCAAGGTCTCCTTGCTACACTGCGGCGGAACTATCAGATCCACACCTAATTCCTCCAACAGTACCTTTGTAGCTATGTATTGGTTGCCCATATGCGGAAATGTTATAATCGGGGAACGGGCAAGAGTCCCTGTCCCTATAATTTGTGGGCAAACAGGATCGTCTGCCCCTACAACCTTCGAACGAACAAGGTCGTCTGTCCCCACACTATGTCCTTTCCTCCATTCAATCATGTCCAGGAAGGCCTCGATTCTTGTATTAATTCCAGCCTCCCCCGTATGTTCATCTATGGTTAGCAATAAAAAAGGAATCCTACCCTTCTTACTTGATTTTCTTTCAAATAAGTCTTGTATTATAGAATCAATACCACATCCAAATGACGATACATATATAATACCGTCTATATTCCGGGCCTCCGCCAAATACATGGAGGTGCCCAAGAGTTTTCTTCCGAAACTCCAAAACATCTTTTTGTCCAGTGTAGCTGCATATCTGTTAATGTGTTCAAAACCTATCATTCCCGGAACGACAATATGAACCCCGTTTTTTTTCAATTTGTTGAGCAAGTTCATAGAACTGTAACTGTCATACACATTATAGGGATGGCCTACTACCGCTACTGTTTTCTCAGTTTTTATATCCGATGTCTCGGCCTTCGCTTTTACAAATTTTCCGTCTATGGGTAAATTACCTTTTTTTATTGTATCTTTATAGTTTTTGTAGACCTTTAATGCCATGTCGTAAGCTATTTCAATCTTTGCCTTATTTTTAGTAACATAAGATCCGAACTTGTATATCGTATCCGTCAGATTTTTTCTGGATTTATTAAAATTGATTTCAACATCTATCAACGGCGGAAGGCCCCTGACAGAGTGCGATACCATTTCAGAAAGTCCACAAAACTTCGGACATATATACTCCTTTTCATAAACGCTCATCATTTTAGGTACAAATACATAATCTACCTTATCTTTTAAATCTATCACATGTCCATTAAAAATTTTTACCGGGAGACATGCTTCATCTACTGTGTTTTTTACACCCTGATCCAGTATCTCCTTGTTGGTAGGTTCAGATAAAATAACTTGTGCTCCTAAATGCTCATAAAAGGTTTTCCATAGCGGATAATAATCATAAAACCATAATCCCCTTGGAATACCTATTTTTATGGCCATCAAACCCCTCCTCCTTACCACTTTAATATTATTGACAATTATTGTTGTATGTATACTTCACCCGGTTGACCTGCTGCATCCATGCATAGGCCATGGCCATGAGTTTTTTTATCAAATATAAAAATCAACCGACACCATGAGCTAAATTGATATGTTGTATAAACAAATAAAAAACAGGTGATAGAAGTTTTTATCACTTCGTATCACCTGCCCAACTGTTCAGATTATACAGCTATCTGCTCACTACCTGATTTTTTCCGATGCTTTTTGCTTTGTATAAACATTTATCCGCAACATTTATTAAATTTTCCCTGTCACAACTGTCAACCCCAAACGTCGCAATACCTATAGATACGGTAACATTTATACCGTCCACCGAAAGAATGGAAATTGAATGACGAATGCGATCTGCTATAATCCTGGCCTCTTCCTTATCTATGTCCCTTAATACAATGATTATTTCTTCCCCACCATACCTGGCAACTATATCCTTTCCCCGCACGTTTTGTTTTACACACCCTGCCACATCCTTTAGGACTTTATCCCCCACCTGGTGGCCATATGTATCGTTGATTAACTTAAAATTATCTATATCCGCCATCAAAATTGAAAACCTTTTTTTGCTAGATTTATATGTATCACACAATTCCTTGTAGATATTTTGAAATGCCCTGCGATTAAGCAGATTTGTAAGCCCGTCATACTCCGACCATGTTTTCAGATTGCCGATATAACCCATATTAGAGATAATAAACCCTATACGGTGTGCTATAAGTTCCAGGAAGCGTATCTGTCTTTCGGAAAATATTTCATACCTTCCGTTATGTAAACATAATACACCTAATGGCTCATCGTGAGTATTTAAAACAGGCAAAAATATAACTGAATAAATGCCTAATCTTTTAGCCCTACTGTTATCACATCTTTTGTCCGTAAGTGCATCATAGATGATGGTGGTTTTTTTTCTTTCCATTGCATCAATAATTTTGTAATCCTGAGTTTTAAGTTTTTCTAAAGAATGTTTCCTTTTTTCGTTAATGAATCCCGCACCAAAATTAGAATAATAAGGTGTTAAAGATTTCCCATCTTTGTCTATAAGCGCTAAAACATATTTTTTCATACCTGTAGCATCAGGTAGTATTGAAACTATTTTTTGTAACGGATCCCCGGTACCGGGTTGATTTTCTTTCGGATTATATAATAAGATATTTTCTAATGCTGTTGGGTTTAACATGTTCTCGAGGGCCAAATTATGTCTTTCTACCCTCGAAAATACAACAGTAAGCTCTTTAGCCGCTAATTGTACCAGATATTTAAATTCGGGTGCCATCTTTCTTTTGCATGTATCGTAGAAAATTAGGATCCCTATCAGTTTATTCTGAGAAAAAACAGGTGTGGACAATATTGTATTTGGAACAATAACCTCATTTAAACGTGGAAATGTTTTTTCTATACTGTCTTTATCCTCTAAATATATTACCTTTCTATATTCATCTACAGGCAGTTTAAAATTAAAAACCTTAAAAGTAGGGCTATTTACATCGTTGTTGCAACTGTATTGATATAATAAATTTTTTATAATAACCATTCTATCATCTTCTACAGTGTCAAAATACATTAATCTATAGCCAAACCTTTTGTAAATTAAGTTGCCCGTTACACTGATAGCGCCCTCCTTACTACATTGTCTATTGAGAGCCTTGTACAACTGTATAATAGTTCCTGCGCATTTATTTAATATTTCGGATTCTGTATTATCCTTTATATCAAGCATTTAAATCCCCCATTTGTTGTTGACATTTTTGAGTTTCACCTGCATCTTTGAATACAAATGGCTGTATAACGACCTTCCTTATAACATTAAAACCATTATAATTTAACATATGTCCAAAGTCTATGGAAACGGCGATAAAGTTAACACTATTTTCCTGCATACTTCTGTGATATTCGATATATACCCCCATTTTTCGACTATTAACCTTTTTTATGACATAGCCTGCCGAACTGATGGATAAGGCTCTCCTTATCGATTCCTTCTTTGTAAATTTTTGATTCCTTCCAGTATTCTCCTGCCTATTTCATATTCCGGTGCAATTTCCACCGCCCTGCGTACATACCTTTCCGCTTTATCCAGGTTGTCTGTGTTTAAATAGGCAATCGCTATATCACATAAAATTACAGGATGGTTTAGGTCATAAACCAAAGCTTTTTTGAAGCATCTCAGGGCCTCTTCATATTTTTCTTCCCCGAGGAGTTTATTACCCCTCCCTTCGTAGGATTCTATAATATGCAGTCTAACTCTTTCATTTTTCTTAAGTTCCGGGCTCCTTGCTACGAGATCCTCAAAATATTTAATTGCTACTTCATATTCTTCTGTTTTGTTATGTTTAATCGCCAACCACAACAGTTTATCCAGTTCATCCTGTGAACGTTCTACCTCTATTCGATTTCTTAATCTTCTGTAAGGATTGTTGTTTCTATTTTTTAAAGAAAGTTCAAATAGCCTGTCGGATAAGACCAAAATTTCTTTACCGCTTTCTATTTTGTTAACATATGTTTTAGGAATATTATTCAGTCCCAAATATGCCCCTGATAAAGCTAAGGCCATAGTTGCTATCGCATAGTTTCCCCGGATATCCAAACATTCCTTCAATACCTTTTCGTAATCATTGGGACTTTTAAAAAAAATATATAACGACAGGGGAACAGACTCTAATACATTACTGCTGCTGCCCCACTGCTCTATTATCTGTTGAACAGGGAGACCCTCCTTGACCCATTCCCTCAGTACGCGATTAATCATTATATACAGATTAACAACATCGTTGTTTTTCCCCGTAACATATACCTTTGTTGCCGCACCTTTTATGCTTCTGCTCATGATATCAATAAGCACCTTCAGATCCCCTTTGCTCTGTAGAGAAAAAGCAGGTGTGTTTAACAAATATGCTATAGCTATAGAAAACACAACGCTCGCAGCAATAGCTGTCTCCTCCGCATGGGTAATAACAGTCTGAATAGATGCAATCAATCTCAACATAACAGAATCTCCGTAATTTATCAGTGCCGCCGGCATACATCTAAATACACAACTGTTTTCCAATGAAGCCACCCCGCTATTATACCATTCCGCCTTATCTCTCCCGTAATTTGCGGCAAATTGTTTAATTATTTTATCCCTTGTCAAAATAGGGTTCCGAACAAATCTATTGGCCAAATCTTCAGGATTAAAACATTGATTGATAATAAGGGACTCCGCAAATAAAATAACAGCCTCCGTTTGTTCCGTGCCCCTTGAAAAATCTGTACTTCTCCCATCCTTTGAAAAATAGGTGATATGTCCCGTTTCCTTTAGCTTCTGTTTTTCCCACATGTTATCGAAAACATCCCCGACAGACAGCCCTATTATAGCACCACTGATTTTATCCCTGTAATCTATATTCGGTAACGGGGTTAAATTTATATTTTCTGCATGTATATTTAAATTAGGCATTCCCATGCTTTCTACTAAAAATGTGTATATTTCCCCCAATAAACCCACATCCATCAACCAGACATCCCTTCATACTATTCTATACTATAGTTGCTATATAAAATTGCATTGTTATAACTAGATATTCTACAAATAAACAGTTTTTCCTTTATACCTGCATAATACTTTTGTATGTGGCAGGGGGACGTTTTGTTCGCCACATCCCCTGTGTGTGGCAGGGGGACGTTTTGTTTGCCACATCCCCTGCCACAATTTATTTTTTGGGTTGGGGTGTGAACAGTAACCCCCCTCCTTGACCCGGGCATGGGTCCGCCCATAAAATATTGACTTATAATTGTTTTCGTGGTATATTTTTAAAAAAGCATACGCCCTTAAATTGGTACTGTGAGACCAAAAAGGACCGGGTTCGACCTCAAAGTATAATATATCTGTCTATTATTGCTCTGAGTTTAATTTCTAACCTCTTTGGTTACTATATAGGACCAATGAGGTTGTTATTTTGCCTTTGAATTGATTAATAATTAATGAGGGAATGTAACTCCTAAAAATGAAAAGGGGAGGCAATAGCAATGAAACTACAAGGCAAACATATTATAGATGCAAGCGACCTGTCGGTTGGAGAATTAAATTTAATAATTGATCTGGCACTCAGAATGAGAGCAAACATAGAGGAATTTAGTGAACTATGTAAAGGTAAAATTTTAGCCACTTTATTCTACGAACCTAGTACCAGAACACGTCTGAGTTTTGAATCCGCTATGCTGAAAATGGGTGGATCCGTGATTGGATTTTCAGACGCGGAGACCAGCTCAGTAAAAAAAGGGGAGAATATCGCAGACACTATAAGAGTTGTAAACAACTATGCCAATATTATTGTAATGCGTCACCCCAGGGAGGGGGCCCCTCTTCTGGCATCCCAATATTCCGAAATTCCTGTTATAAATGGCGGTGATGGCGGGCACCAACATCCCACCCAAACCCTAACTGATTTGGTGACTATAAAATACTATAAGGAACATATAAAAGATATCAAAATTGCTATATGCGGGGATCTGTTGTTTGGAAGGTCGGTTCATTCCTTACTAAAAACTTTGAGTAGATATCCAAATATAGAATTTGTACTGATATCTCCATCTGAATTGAGGATACCGCACCATTTAAAAGACAGCATCATAGAAGAACATAATGTAAAGATTTATGAAACTACGTCTTTAGAAGAATGTATCAACGATGTAAATGTGCTGTATATGACCAGAATCCAAAAAGAAAGATTTTTCAGTGAGGATGAATACATTAAATTAAAAGATAGTTATATTTTGACTCCTGAAAAACTTAAATATGCAAGAAAGGATTTGCTATTGATGCACCCGTTACCCAGGGTTAATGAGATAAGTTATGAAGTAGACATAGACCCCAGGGCAAAATATTTTGAGCAAGCAAAGCTTGGTGTATTTGCAAGAATGTCACTTATGGCTCTACTATTAGGGAGGGGTTGTTGATGCTTAAAGTTACGGGAATTACGCAAGGTATAGTAATAGATCATATAAAAACGGGAAACGGTTTAAAAATTTTCAACAAATTAAGATTGGACAAATTAGACACTACCGTGGTTTTACTGATGAATGTGGATAGTAAGGCCTTAGGTAGAAAAGATATTATAAAAATACAAGACTACACAGATATAAATATAGACATTTTGGGGCTCATCGATCAAAATGCGACCATAAACATAATAAAAAACAGCAAAATTATTTCTAAAACAAAGGTTGAAATCCCCAAAAAAGTGAAAGGTTTATTCCAATGCAAAAATCCGCGCTGTGTAACAACTGTGGATAACTATGCTATATCGGAATTTACACTGGTACCTAACGAGGGTAAATTACAATATCGTTGTAATTACTGTGAAGAGATTACAGAATACAAATTGTAAAACCGGGAGGCGTTTTATGAACAGCCGAATAGTTATAGCCCTGGGTGGCAATGCCTTAGGAAATAACCCGAAAGAACAACTTCTGGCAGTAAAAAATACAGCAAAACCGATAGCCGATCTGATAATGAAAGGAAACGAGGTTGTAATATGCCATGGTAATGGACCACAGGTAGGTATGATTAACTTGGCAATAGAAAAAGCCTCCAAATGCGATCCTGATATTTCCGGGATGCCTTTTCCCGAATGTGGAGCCATGAGCCAAGGTTATATCGGTTATCATTTGCAAAATGCACTGAAAGAAGAATTTCTGAAAAGAAATATTAAAAAATCCGTCGTTACGGTAATTACACAAGTTATAGTAGATAAGAATGATAAGGCCTTCCGAAACCCGTCAAAGCCGGTCGGTTTTTTTTATACAAAGGAAGAATCGTCAATTTTGGAAAAAGAGAGAGGTTATGCAATGATTGAGGATGCCGGCAGAGGATACAGAAGGGTTATTCCCTCGCCCACGCCTGTAACAATAGTAGAAGAAGATATCATCAAAATTCTGGTTGATACGGGTAACGTCGTCATAGCGGCAGGCGGCGGCGGAATACCTGTAATACAGGAAGGTCACAGTCTGATAGGTATCCCTGCTGTAATTGATAAGGATTTTGCCGGTGAAAAACTGGCGGAAGTTGTTGATAGTGATTACCTGATAATACTCACAGCCGTGGAAAAGGTCGCCCTCAATTATGGAAAGAAAAATGAAAAACTTCTCGATACATTAACTGTCGAGGAGGCCAAACAATATATAAAGGACGGATATTTTGCCAAAGGTTCCATGCTACCTAAGATCGAAGCAGCAATAAAATTTGTTCAGAGCAAGGATGGAAGAAAAACTGTCATTACTTCTCTGGAGAAAGCTACGGAAGGCATGGAAGGAAAAACAGGGACATTAATCGTTAACGATAAATTTTAAAATGAGTATATAACAAAAAACCAGCCCCGTAGCTAACATCTACCTCGGAGCTGATTCTATGGTAATAGGCAGACCGTTGGTTATAAATAAGTCCTTAAAACTTGCCCATAATTCGTCTGCACCTTCTTTTTTTAATGAAGATATCGGTATTATTTTATCTGCCGGCGACATTCCAAGTTCTTCCCGTATAATCTTAAAGTGTTTTTGATAACTACCCCTGGATATCTTATCGGATTTTGTTGCAACAACAATCGTTCCATATCCATAGTGCTTTATCCAATCATACATCATCTTATCATCCGCCGTAGGTTTATGACGAATATCTGCTAGAAGTATCACTTCATATAAATTCTTCCTATCTTTTAGATAAGTTTCTATCATCTTTCCCCAATTTGCCTTTTCACTCTTAGATGCTTTTGTATAGCCATAACCGGGCAGGTCAACCAGATAAAATTCCTTATTGACCAGATAAAAGTTGATCGTTCGGGTCTTTCCGGGGCTGGAACTCACCCTGGCCAAGCTTTTTCTGTTTAACATAGTGTTTATGGCAGAGGATTTGCCCACATTAGATCTTCCGACCAATGCAAATTCAGGCCTTCCGTCAACAGGATATTGCTTTGGAGATACGGCGCTGATTACTATCTCGGAGCTAATTATTTTCATCTATTTCATCCCTTTTAAAAGCGTGCTCTAATACCTCATCCATATGTTCAGCAAAAACAAACTCAAGTTTACGCTTTACATTTGCAGGTATATCCTCAAGATTTTTTTCGTTGTCTATCGGCAGTATCACCTTTTTTATACCCGCCCTGTTAGCTGCAAGCACTTTTTCCTTAACTCCGCCTATAGGTAAAATCCTGCCTCTCAACGTAATCTCCCCTGTCATAGCAACATCCTTATACACGGGTGTGTTAGTTAGGGCAGATATCACAGCAGTTGCCATAGCTATGCCGGCAGACGGCCCGTCTTTCGGGATAGCACCTTCGGGAATATGAATGTGTATATCTAAATCCTTATGAAAATCCGGACTAATTTTCAGATCAGCAACCTTTGAGCGTATATAGCTTATACCCGCCCTTGCAGACTCTTTCATAACATCACCCAGTTGCCCTGTGAGTACGAGTTTGCCTTCTCCCTTCATAGGGGTAACCTCTACGGATAAAGTGTCTCCTCCTACAGGAGTCCAAGCCAAACCTCTTACGATTCCCACTTCGTCTTTTTCATTTACCATGCCGTATCTATAAATAGGATTGCCTAGGTATCTTTTCAGATTTTTCGGAGTAATATTGACAGACGTGATTCCCTCTTCTACAATCCGTTTTACGGCCTTACGACATAAATTGGCTAGCTGTCTTTCTAAATTTCTGACTCCGGATTCTCTGGTGTAATAGTTAATAATATCCCTTATGGCTTTTTTGGATACCTTTAATGTCCCTTCTTCCAGACCGTGGTCCTTAATTTGTTTCGGTAATAAGTGTATCTCCGCAATTTTAAGTTTTTCTTCCTCCGTATACCCCGCAATTCTGATTACCTCCATACGGTCCAATAAAGGTCTCGGTATAGTATCCACACTGTTAGCCGTCGTAATAAACATTACCTTTGCAAGGCTAAAAGGAAATTCCAAATAATGATCTGTAAAATCGTGGTTTTGCTCCGGATCTAACACTTCAAGCAGTGCAGAGGCCGGGTCTCCCCTGAAATCACTTGCTAACTTGTCAACTTCGTCAAATAAAAACACCGGGTTCTTGCTCTTCACCTGTCTGATGGATGTGATAATCCTGCCGGGAATAGCACCCACATAGGTTCTTCTGTGTCCTCTGATCTCGGCTTCGTCCCTTACCCCGCCCAGGGACATTCTCGCAAACTTTCTATCCAAAGATCTTGCTATTGATTTTGCTATAGAGGTCTTGCCTACCCCCGGCGGTCCTACGAGACATAGAATCGGACCCTTCATGGTCTTAGAAAGCTGACGAATGGCCAGATATTCCAATATCCTCTCTTTCACTTTTTCTAACCCGTAATGATCTTCATCTAAAATTCTAGCCGATTTTTTAATGTCCAGCGTATCTTTTGTCTCCTTATCCCAAGGTAAATTCAAAGCCCAATCTATATAACTTCTGATTACCCCCGTTTCAGCCGAGGATGGAGCGAGTTTCGTCAATCTGTTTATTTCCCTCTCAATTTTTTCGTTTAATTCCTTGGAAAGCTTCAACTTTTTAAGCTTTTGCCTATATTCATCCGCTTCTTCCACCAGATCTTCATCTTCACCTAATTCTTTTTGTATCGCTTTTAGCTGTTCCCTCAAATAATACTCTTTTTGCACCTTATTAATTTGTCTTTTAACTCTCTCACTTATTTTTTGTTCAATCTCTAAAATTTGTATTTCTTCCAGCAATATTCTATACAATGTTTCTAACCTGAGTTTCGGATCAAATGCCTCCAACACCTCTTGCCTTTTACTCGGATTCAATATAACGTTTGAGGCTATGGTATCCGCCAATCTGCCGGGTGTATCTATTTCGGATACATTTAATAAAACTTCTGAAGAAGTTTTATTATCAATCTCTATATATTCCGTAAACGCATTTATAACACTGCGCATCAAGGCATCGGTTTCTATATCTTTAACCATTTCTATCCGGTCTTCTTGTTCCACAACCTCTACAACAAAATATGGGTCCTCTTGCAATATATTCGTTATTTTCGCCCTTGAAATTCCCTCAACCAGTATTCTGATGGTATCCCCGGGTAATTTGAGCATCTGTTTGATTTTTGAAATTGTACCCACTTTATAAAAATCTTCCGGTGTAGGCCTATTTATTTCCGCTTTCTTCTGGGAAGCTAAAAAAATCAATTGATTATTCACCATGGCCTCTTCCAAAGCATTTATAGAAGCTTCCCTGCCTATGTCAAAATGCATTATCATATATGGAAAAACAGTTATGCCTCGTAAAGGAATTAAGGGAAGCTTGTGTTTTATTGTGCTGTTTCTATATAATTCCATATTATCATCTCCTTAATTATGCTCTATATTATAATCATTCAGTATGCATACTCAATATATACCTATTATTCTATTTTAACAATTGATAATTATTATACCCTTTAATATAAACCCTTTCAACATTTTATTTACCCTAATTTATGTCAATGTACCAATAAAATAAATGTCTTTACATAACATCAAAATAGCACATTGCATTGCATTGTGCTATTACTTGAGTTGTCCGCCCTCAATTTCAAATTTTAACCCTGCCATGTCCTTTAATGTTCAATTTATTTGTCTGCAAATAATTCCTTTTATTCGTTAAAAAAATTTCGGTTCTCTAAAGCCACAACAAGCGGGAATGAATCCGATATGTCTTTGTCCCCGTCTTCATTTTTTTCTTCATATAAAGCCAACTGTATAACCTGGTTTATATTTTCTACAGGAATCACTTCTATCTTCAATTTTTTAAATCGTTCCTGGTAATTGTCCTTCGGAACTAACACTCTTGTACAGCCCGCCCTTCTTGCCGCTTCAATCTTAGCCGGAATTCCTCCAACCGGTTTTATTTCTCCTCTGATAGATAATTCCCCTGTCATTGAAACCTTATTATCGACCGGTTTTTCCGTAATAGCGGAATATATTGCCGTGGCCATGGCAATTCCCGCAGAAGGCCCGTCTATCGGTATGCCCCCGGGGAAATTTAAATGTATGTCGTAGTTTCTCGGATCAACATCCAAAAATCTTCTTATCACTGTCAGTACATTATCTACGGAATCCAGGACCGTGCTTCTCCTCTTCAGGGTTTTTCCGGACAAATTTGTTTCTTCCCTATCTACAATTCCGGTTACAATAACCCTTCCTTCTCCTTTCACGGGCACCTTTATGGTGGAGGCTTCTATTTCTATCATAATACCCATTTGTATATTATATACGGCGAGCCCGTTAACATACCCTATGGACGGGATTTTTCCTATTCTTTTCTCCGACCTGGGTGAATACTGCCCGCTTTCTATAACCCATTCAACATCTTCCAATGTAATTTTTCTTCTGTCCTGAGTCAGAGCCAACCCACCTGTTATTTGTATCATATTCACCGCTTCCCTACCGTTGGCGGCATATTTTTTTATCTCTTCCAGGGCTTTCTCCTCAATTTCAAAATCGCTCTTTTTGCATGCATTGTCGGCAATCACGCTTATCTCTTCCGAAAAAAGCGGCCTAAAATAAATTTCAACACATCTTGATCTCAACGCCGGCGGTATATCCGACGGTGTTTTTGTAGTAGCACCGATCAATCTGAAGTCTGCCGGTAAACCGTTTTGAAATATTTCATGAATATATCCCGGAATTTTAACATCCTCTGAATTATAATAGGAACTTTCTAAAAAAACCTTCCTATCCTCCAGAACCTTAAGCAATTTGTTCATCTGTACCGGATGCAATTCCCCGATTTCGTCTATGAACAAAATGCCGCCATGGGCCCTGGTTACCGCCCCGGGCTTGGGTTGGGGTATGCCGGCGTTTCCCATTTTACCCGCACCTTGGTAAATAGGATCATGAACAGATCCCATTAACGGGTCTACTATTCCCCTTTCATCAAAACGTTGTATGGTGGCATCCAGTTCAACAAATTTTGAACTGCTGTTGAAAGGAGAAAAACTGCTTTTTTTGGCTTCTTCCAGTACAACCCTTGCCGCCGCTGTTTTCCCCACCCCCGGTGGCCCATAAATTAAAACATGATGGGGATTAGGACTGCAAAGTGCTGCTCGTAATGCTTTTAATCCGTCTTCTTGTCCAATTATTTCTTCAAAGGAATCCGGTCTCGTATATTCGGATAAAGGGACCGTTAACGAACGTTCACGCATTTCCCTTAAAAGGTTCATCTCTTTTTTCGACTTTTTCCCCATGGCATTTTTGTTTCCATATTGATTTCTTAGCAGGTTTAGAAAATAAAAGCCTATAACCACAGCAAAAAAGAATTGAGTTAAGAAAAAAATATCCGGCAAAATAAACACTCCCACCGCGTATAATTTTAATATAAAATAGTTCATAAAAATCACGGGGATAATCCCTTTAATAGTATGCACGTACAATGCTCTTTTTATGATTTTGCCTATTTAAAATATTTACATATTATACGCATACCATAAAGAAATGTCCCAGCTTAAATTGGGACATTGCTTTATGATGCGGATTCCTTGGGATCCTTTTTATCTAAATTAGTCTTACTTGGCGTTTTTAATACAATCTCGGGCTGACTGCCATTAACAATAGTATCTTCCATGACGATAACTTTTTCAACATCTCCCCTGGACGGAATTTCATACATAATATCTAACATAATCCCTTCTATGATGCCCCTCAATCCCCTAGCTCCGGTTTTTATCTCCATTGCCTTTTGGGCTATCATCTTGAGCGCTTTTTCTTCTATCTCCAAAATTACACCGTCAATTTCAAATAATTTTTTATATTGTTTAGTGAGAGCATTTTTGGGCTCTGTCAGTATTCGTACCAGGGCCTCTTCATCCAGTTGGTCGAGTGTCACCACTACCGGCAACCTGCCGACAAATTCCGGGATAAGCCCAAATTTTAGCAGGTCCTCAGGTTGTATTTGCTTTAGTACAGATCCTATATCCGTAATTTTTTTGCTTTCAATTTTAGCTCCAAAACCCATCGAGCTATTACCTATACGTTTTTGGATAATTGATTCTATACCCCCAAAGGCACCACCTACAATAAACAAAATGTTGGTAGTGTCTATTTGGATAAATTCCTGGTGTGGATGTTTCCTTCCGCCCTGCGGCGGCACACTCGCTACCGTTCCCTCTAGTATTTTAAGTAAGGCCTGCTGCACGCCTTCACCGCTCACGTCCCTTGTAATAGAAGGATTTTCGGATTTCTTGGCTATTTTATCAACTTCATCTATATAAATAATGCCCCTTTCCGCCCTTTCAATGTCATAGTCCGCCGATTGAATAAGTTTGAGCAATATATTTTCAACATCCTCACCTACATAGCCCGCTTCGGTTAGAGAGGTAGCATCTGCAATTGCAAAAGGGACATTTATTATTCTGGCCAATGTTTGTGCTAAAAGAGTTTTCCCGGACCCGGTGGGACCCAACATTAATATATTACTTTTTTGGATCTCTATATCTTCGCCCTTGATATCTTCGATATTGATTCTTTTGTAGTGGTTATATACAGCAACAGCTAAAGCCTTTTTAGCTCGTTCTTGTCCAATCACATATTGGTCCAATATATATTTTATTTCATCCGGTTTTGGCAAATCTACCAAATCAATTTCTATATTTTCATCAAATTCCTCCTGGATAATCTCTTGACACAGTTCGATACATTCATCACAAATATATACATTGGGACCGGCAATAAGCCTTCTCACTTGATCCTGAGACTTACCGCAAAAAGAGCACTTTAATTGCTTCTTTTCATCAAATCTGGACATCTTTACACCTCTTTCAAATAGCGACTATTTTTTCGTAGTAATTACCTCATCAATTATACCATATTCCTTGGCCTCTTCCGCCTCCATAAAGAAGTCTCTATCTGTATCCTTTCGTATTGTTTCCAGCGGTTTACCTGTTCTTTCAGCTAATATTTTGTTTATTACATCTCTGGTCCTCAAAATTCGCTCCGCGTGAATTCGGATGTCCTCAGCCTGACCTTTTGTCACCCCTAAGGGCTGATGAATCATAATTTCAGCATTCGGAAGTGCAAAACGTTTGCCCTTTTCCCCCGCCGCCAGAAGAAAAGCGCCCATGCTTGCAGCCATACCAATGCATATAGTAGATACATCAGATTTAATATAATTCATTGTATCGTATATAGCCATGCCGGCGGTTATTGAACCCCCCGGACTGTTGATATATAATTGAATATCCTTATCAGGATCTTCGGCTTCCAAAAACAGCAACTGGGCTACCACTAAGTTGGCAGTAATATCGCTTACTTCATGGCCCAAGAAAATAATCCTTTCTTTTAACAGTCTGGAGAAAATATCAAAAGATCTTTCACCCCTGTTAGTCTGTTCTACAACCATAGGAACCAATGGCATTTCTTCTCACCTCTAATATTTTTTATTTTATAATATGTTTAACTAAGCTATTTGGGCATTCTCTATTAAAAAATCGATTGTTTTTCTGAAAATTATACCCTCTTTAATAGATTTCAAGTCTTGTTCCCTTAGACCGGATTTCATTTTCTCAGGATCCTGACCAAATTGCTCAGCCGTTTTTTGAATTTGTTCGTCTAATTCTTCATCAGTTACTACAATATTTTCCTGTTCCCCGATCTTTCCCAGCACCAGTTCGTTTCTGATAGTTTTAACAGCATCTGCTTTCATTTGTTCTCTCAGGTCTTCCCCGGTAATCCCCGTCATTTGTAGGTATTGTTCTATGCTCAACCCCTGATACTGTAAGTTGTATCCAAAATCCATCAGCATATTATCTATTTGCCTTTCGATTACCGCATCCGGTATTTTAATATCTATTTTATTAGATACTTGTTCTACAACGTCATTCCTCAGCTCTTGTTCAGCCCTGTTTTTTGCGTCTTTTTCCAAATCTTCTCTGATATTGTTTTTTAATTCATCCAATGTGTCAAACTCCGAAACGTCCTTTGCGAATTCATCGTCCAACTGTGGGATTTCTTTTTCCTTTATCTCATGTATTACTACCTCAAAAATAGCATCCTGTCCCGCTAATTCCTTGGCATGGTATTCTTCCGGAAAGGTTACTTCTACTTTTACCTCTTCCCCAATATTTTTACCCACCAATTGTTCCTCGAAACCGGGTATAAATTGTCCCGAACCGATTACAAGGCCCTGTCTTTCTGCAGTACCTCCTTCAAAGGCTACTCCATCAATCGTCCCTTTATAGTCAATAATAACCATATCGTTTTCCTGTACTTCCCTATCCTCTATGGCAATCATTCTAGCATTCTTCTCCAATAGGATATCCAATTCTTTTTGAATATCCTCTTCCTGTACATTATACTCCTTTTTCTTTACTTCTATACCTTTGTATTCTGTAACTTCAAACTCCGGCATAACCTCTATAACTGCCGTAAATATAACATCCTCGCCCTTATTAATTTCTTCAATATCAATTTTTGGATTGTCTACGGGTTCAATGTTGTGTTCCTTTAAAGCTGCTTCGTAAACCTCCGGAAAAATCATTTCAATAGCATCTTCATAGAAAATTTCTACACCATAATATCGCTCAATAATCTTCCTTGGAGCCTTTCCCTTTCTGAATCCTTGAATATTGAATTTGGATTTTGTTTTATTATAAACCCTATTGATGGCTTCTTCGAATTTTGCAGATTCTACAACCAATTTTAATGTAACCTCAGTATCTTCCTTTTTTATGATTTCTGAGCTCATGCATAGTCCTCCTCTATGACCCTTTTTTTTGTGCAATATTGAAAAACATCCATACAATTATAGGATGTTTAAGAAATACACAATAGCATAACTTATCATTACCATACTAACTAATCCATATACTATTGTCAACATTATCTAGACGTTTTTTTATTATTTTTTATCAATTAATTCATATAGAATTTAATATCAACAAACCCCGCCACTCACTAGGGCTTTTTTGTATAAATTTAGCTGTTTTCCCTTTTTAGTGCTGTTATGCCGGTACGATGACACTCCAATATACCATAAGGCTTCAGGATTTCTATAAACGCATCCGCCTTTTCGCTGGCTCCGGTGAGTTCTAATATCAGGCTCTCCTTGCCCACATCCACTATGCTTGCCTTAAAGATACCCGATATACCTATTATATCCGCCCTGGTTTTAATGTCCGCCTTTACCTTTATGAGCAACAATTCCCTACAGACGGAATCTTCCTTCTTTAATTCTATTACCTTTATCACATCTATTAACTTGTTCAGCTGCTTTTTTATTTGTTCAACATCCTGTTCGCCCCTCCTCAGAGTTATGGTCATTCTTGAAATATCGGGGCTCTCTGTCTCTCCTACAGACAAACTATCAATATTATATCCCCTTCTTGTAAATAAACCTGAAACCTTACTTAAAACCCCCGACTGGTTTTCTACCAGTATAGATAGTATATGCCTATTCATCTGATCATCTCCCTTAAATAGTACTAAAATCCGGATCAACCGTAACTTCTATAAAAAAAGCTTCATCCATATTCAACGAATCTTTAAATACCCTTTCAAATTCTTCATTAGAAATCACCCTCGTCCCTTTGAGCCCAAATCCTTCCGCTATTTTGACAAAGTCCGGCGAATGTTCAAATACGACTCCGTGAATACATCCCTTGCCATACTGTTTTTCCTGAAGTTCTCTCACCATTCCCAGTCTTTGGTTATTGAACAATATAATTTTTATATCCAAGCCGTTTTCTCTTACAACCCCGAGCTCGGATATAAGCATCTGAAGGCCTCCATCCCCCATAACACTTATAACGGTTCTGTCCGGTGCGCCAATCTTGGCACCTATGGAAATAGGCAAACTACAACCCATGGTTCCTAATCCGCCTGATGTAAGAAATCTTCTGTCTCCCCTTATTTCAAAATTTCTGGCACACCACATTTGGTTTTGCCCCACATCTCCTATCAGGATAACGGAATCATCGGTAATATCAGATACAAATTTTATAGCCCTCCGGGGATTCATGCCTTTATAGTCTTGCTCCCCCTGTGTGTAACTGTCCTTAATTTCCCTTACTTCCCGTAACCATTCATCAGAAACGGTAAATTCTGTTTTTTCTATTAAAACATTTAATATATTTTTTGCGTCCCCGACCACCGGTATATCCACATCCAAATTTTTACCTATCTCCGCCGCATCTATATCTATATGAATCATAGCCGTATCCCTTGCAGACTGACTTATAGTAGATCTGTCGGCAATTCTCGTCCCGATAGCAATTATTAAATCAGATTGGCTTATTATTCTGTTGGCATAGCCCTGCCCATGGGAACCCACCATACCATAATAATTTTCACTATTAGTTTCAACAGATCCTATGCCCATAAGAGTGACAACCGTCGGTAGATTTACCTTTTTTATAAATTCGCGCAATTCTTTGCTTGCATCAGACAAAAGCACTCCACCGCCTGCGCATACAACAGGTCTTTCACTTTCCTTTATTTTTTTTATTGCCCTCTCAATTTGTCTGCCATGCCCTACAGTTACAGGTCTATATCCCCTTATGTCTATTGTAGTCGGGTAATTAAAATCTATCTGTTGCTTTTGTATGTCCAGGGGTATATCTATAAGCACAGGCCCGGGTCTGCCCGTACGCGCTATATAAAATGCTTCCTTTATTATTTTAGGCAAATCCTTTGCATTTTTTACTAAGTAATTATGTTTGGTAAAAGATGCCGTAGTACCTACCGTATCTATTTCCTGAAAAACATCTTTCCCTATGAATTTCGAACCCACTTGCCCCGTTATGATAACCATAGGAACCGAGTCCATATAGGCTGTTGCAATACCCGTCAAAATATTTGTAGCCCCGGGTCCCGAGGTAACTATACAAACCCCCGCCTTTCCGGATATTCTGGCATAACCGTTAGCATTATGAGCCGCCGACTGTTCTTGCCTGACCAAAATATGTTTTATACCCGACCTCCTCAGAGACTCGTATATAGGACAAACCGCCGCGCCGGAATACCCGAATATTATGTCTACACCCTCCCTTTCCAAAGATTTTATTATTGCATCCGATGCTATCATTTTCATCTCCCTTCCTTTTACATAAAACACCCCTTTAAAAGATATAAAAAGCTCCGCAGCCTTCCACACTTGTTACCCACCACAGGAGTAAAAACTTTATGTCGCATCTGTCGCAAAAATATGTATTCTTTTAACTATATCAGAAAAAACACCATTTTAAAAGTATAACTTAAAAGAATTTTTCAAGAATTTTTTTGAAGTTCTTAAAATACGTTTATCCCCCGGTCTATATCAAATAAATACAAATAGGTTTCTTTCACATTTTTTGCCGTAATCCGTTCCAAGGCTTCTTTATAAATGCATAACTGTGTTTTATATCTCGCCACTATACCGAAAATATCTCCGTTGAATACAGTGTCATTCTTATAATCCACCAATACTAAACCATCCTCTTCCTCAAAATAACAATCTATAATCCCTTGTACCAGCAATTTTTCCTCCGAGTTTTCGAACAGCCCCTCAACTATGTCATCAGCAGGTTTTTCAATAACAAAAACAGACTCTCTGTACACTTTATTTGCACCGAGCATCCTTTTACCTATTTCGCTGTTAAAATATTTGCATATTTTCCCCACATCTACTACCTTAGACTCCTCTTCTGTAATTAGCTCACGTGCAACCATAAATTCTATTTGCTCATAAATTTCCCTCCTATTGCCAACATTATCCAGGTCTAAATGCTGAAGAACAAGATGAATAATTGTACCCTTTTCTGCCGCTGTAAGAACCTTTTTGCCCTCCATAAATTTTGGTGATTTTATCAATGCGGGTATTTGATGAGCAATGGAATCTATCTCCTGAATCGTTGTTTTTTTGATATCGGATACGGATAATTTAGATGGTATAAGAGTTGCGTCCGGATAACTATATTTCCAATTTAACCTGTTATATATTTCATCCCTATACTCAATGCACTCATTTGATGGAAAATCGTCCCTGTTAAAATTAATGAGCTTTTCTCTATATTCCTCTTCTTTTAAGAACCTCTCCTGTTCTTCCAATATTATGGCCTGTCTTCCTAAAATATGTATTGCCCACCGAGAATTCTCTTTTGTATATTTAATTTTGTTAAATTCAAGATTTCCCAGTTCCCTTAGGACTTCTCCGTCAGGATGTTTTATAAGTGCGGGCCCTATCCAGTCCAGATAGTTTCTCCCGTTCATCAGGGAGTAGACATTGTCTGCTCCTCCCCACTTTTTGGCCAGTTTTTCTATATTTTTCAATGAACCTACGACAATCAATTTATTTTTTGGCCTGGTAAAAGCCACATATAAGATCCTCATTTCTTCTGATAAACTTTCTATTTTGATTTGATCTTTCATTGCAAGTTTTGCAATAGTATCCCTGTAGGTTCTCAAATCAGTGTCGACAAACTTTGGACCCAATCCCAAATCCTTATGTAGTAACACATCGGCACTTGTATCCCTGAGATTGAAATTTTTCCCCATGCCTGCCGCTATCACCACAGGGAATTCCAGTCCCTTACTCTTATGAACACTCATTATTCTAACTACATTATCATTTTCACCGAGTATTTTTGCGGCACCCATATCCTCCCTACTGTCTTGTAATTTCTCAATAAATTTTATAAAATTAAACAGACCCTTGATGGAAGTTTTTTCAAATTGACCGGCGCGATCAAATAAAACTCTGAGGTTAGCTTGGCGTTGAAACCCCCCGGGCATAGCCCCTACATAATAATAGTAACCGGTATCCATAAAAAGTTTCCAAATAAACCGGTCTATTTTAATATATCTGGCCTCATCTCCCCATTCGTTAAGTTTTCCGATAAAAGAAATAAGTTTATATTTCAAATTGTCATCATTTTCTTCTATGTACCTTTCCATTGCATTATAATAGGTACCGTCTTTGTTATGTATTCTGATATTGATGAGTTCTTCAGTGGTAAAATTACCGATGGGAGAACGCATAACACTGAGCAGCGGGATATCCTGTCTTTTATTGTCGATTACCTTCAGCAGATTCAAAAACATACTCACTTCTATGGTTTCAAAGTATCCTGTGTTGACATCCGCATAAACAGGTATATCTTCATTTATAAACACTTCTAAGAAATTTTGTGCCCAATTCTGTATTGTCCTTAAAAGCACCACTATATCTTTGTACTCCAGTTTTCTATATCTCCCGAGTTTTGTATCATAAATTTCCTTATCTGTCAGTTCCTTAATTTTATTGGCTACAATACGAGCTTCTACTTCTATATCAGCTAATTCTTGCAGCTCCTCTTCCATATCCTCGTCTGTCCCTTTCCGTATCAGGTTGACCTCTATAAACGGATCTTCAATAGGCTCAAAATGGGTTCCTTGATATAAGGCCGCCCTGTCATCATAATTTATTTCACCTAACTCCTTAGACATAATATGCCTAAAGATATAGTTAGCTCCATCCAAAATTTCGCCCCTGCTTCTAAAATTTTTAGAGAGATCTATTCGTCTGTTTATATCCCCCTTCTCATCTCCAAAGGTTTCATACTTTTCTATAAACAGAGTCGGATCCGCCAAACGAAAACGATAGATACTCTGTTTAACATCCCCCACCATAAACAGGTTGTCTTTTCGCTTAATAGCCTGAATCAAGGTTTCCTGTACAATATTGCTATCCTGATATTCGTCCATAAATATATATTCAAATCTTTCCCTATACTCTTCAGCCACCGGTTCATCGGCTAAAATTCTGAGGGCATAATGTTCTAAGTCGTTAAAGTCCAAAATACCCCTATCAGTTTTCTTTTCGGAATATTTTGTTGTAAATCTCATAACCAATTTGTACATATAATCCATAAGCGGATATAATCTGTTCAGGTCTTCTACATATTCCTCAGGGCTTACAGCAAAAACGCCTTCCCTGATATCCTTGATAATGTCTTTTGCTCTATCCCTCAAATCTTTGCATTGTTCCTTAAGTTCGGGATCACTATCCCTACAAGGCTTTAACCTTTCATGTTCTATATTATTCAATATTTCGTAAAACGATGTAATAGGCAAATGTAAGTTATCATATAGATAACTTATCTGAACCAAGTCTGCAAATATGGCATATTCATATGGACTCGGACCGGCAGGTTCCTGTGAAATAGCCAGTGCATCATTTAAAAGATCCATGGCGCCTTCTAATCGAATTTTAATTCTGCCTTTAATCGTCTTGAGCCAATCGCTATCTTCGAAATCCTCAATAGAAAGTGCAAAATCCTCCACCTTCTCTCGGAGCCACATATCAGGATAAGGTTGACTCTGTATAAAACTATATATCTTTAGTACCAAGTCTTGCAACGGTCTGTCCGCCTTTGTCCCACCAAAGGTTTCCACTAACTGAAAGAATAAATCATCTGCCCGCTCATATTCTTCCTCAAACAATTCCTCCAGAGCTTCTAATTTAAAAATACCGGTTTCGGTTACGTCCCCTATTCTAAAACCCGGGTCCACATCGATAACATGGAAGTGCTTTCTTATCACATCCATGCAAAAAGAGTGTATAGTGGTTATTAGTGCTCTATTGAGGAGATTGATCTGTCTTCTTAAATGTTGTCCGTCATCGGTTTTCTTATCCATCTCCCTCATTATTGCCGCCGCTATCCTCTCCCGCATTTCGCCGGCGGCTGCATTAGTAAATGTCACTATCAGGAGTCTGTCTATATCTATTTTATCTTTTAAAATAATTTGAATAATTCGCTCGACAAGTACGGCAGTTTTGCCCGTACCGGCTGCGGCAGATACCAGAAGGTTGCATCCCCTGGCGTCTATAGCCGCTCGTTGCTGTTCAGTCCAGGCTTTCATTGTCTTATCCCCCGTTTCCCCGTTTTGTATTAGTTCAATTATATCATATATGGAACAGGGGTTCTAAAACAAACCCCATTTAAAATTTCAAGTGCCCAAAGAAAAAAATAATCCCAAAATCATATACAGATTTTGGGACCACCATTATGAAAAATAATAGGACTATTGCATCAGATTGTAATAATTTTTATTTGTCTTTTATTAGTGTTTAAAAGCAAGGTATATATAAAGCAGACCTATAACAATATAAAGCTGATGTATATCTGTAAAATAATAAAGTATATAAGACAATCCTAACAACAAATAAGGTATGCTTATCTTTTTAAGATCCATTTATAACCCGACCCCCCTATTTTATTTTTATATTATTGACCATTTTATTATCTCATTTTTTATGCTGTCTTGCAAGTAATCTATCGTCATATTTATCTTTTATAGCAAGATTCTACAAAATAAGCAAATATAAGACATCTTTACACCTTGCTTGCTGCACAGCATCAAACTAAGGGATACCTCTTGTATATAGATTTTTCTTAAGGTTTACAAGCCTTGCATAATACCTGCCCTTCTTCAATCCCGGCCCAGGGTTCCATAAAAGCCTCCCCGCACCTTGTACATACAGCAAATGGAAACAAACGGGCTTTTCCCGGTATCTTCATTTGTATCTGTTGGACATCAAACAATTCATCATCTGTCAACTGCATCAATTCCGCGCCACGTTTACCGCGGGCATCAATCCATTGCTGTTTTTCCTCTTTTGTAGCTGTGCCCTCTTTTACCTTACGATGAAGACGCAAAGGTTCATTGGAAGGCCAAGGTAGAATTTTAAGGAGGATGCGTATTCCTTCGCCGGTTTTTTTATCTACCCAGCTGAAAGCAAACTTGCCTATATTGTTTATTATCAATCCGTCATTGCCCAATGTGCATCCTGTAACGAGCTGGACACCATCTACTCCGCAAACATCGTTTTCGCAAATCGCTATATGGGTCTGCTCCAATTTTTTTGGCGGTTTATCCAATATCTCTAATGCCAAGGCGCTTGCTCTGAACCCAACTACTATACCGGGACAGACATGTCCGTGAAAATTAACTGTTTCTTGCCATAATGCTTCGTTCATACATAAATCCCCCTTCACAATATTTTTGAACAGAAAGCCTTTTTTCAAAATACCGTATGGAACATAGCATGGAACATAGGGACAGGTCCATTTTCCCACCATTTCCATACATTTCTATAGAGTGCAATAACTGCTATTAGCCGCTCATCGTTACTTGTTGCCATTCGTTTTACTGTAGTTCCGGGCTTTCAAAATACGTCCCCATGCCATCTTAAAACACAAGACCATGTATACAATTATCATATACAAACCCGTCGATTTTACCATAATCACCGGTATTATAAAAATCACTCAGTCTTGTATTAAATTCCCTTATATGTTTTTCCGGTACGCTTAA
>JAAYPJ010000025.1 GCA_012519835.1 Clostridiales bacterium
CTGACATTACGCAAAACCTTACCCCTGGCAAACAGTCTCTTGACATCTACCATATGTAATCTTTCTCTGTCTCCAAATACTTCTTCTTCCTTGCCTTTGATAATAGCCCTTGTATCTAATTCTTCTCTGTCGTCCTTCAGGTATTTCAGGACATCTTCAATTATGCATTCAAGATTTTCATCATTCATACCCGTCATTTCGGCAATACCATATTTAACAAATGATTTTTTATAATGGTTCAGGTTGAAGGCTACAACGTCCAAAGACGTAAGCAATAATGCCATAGACAACAGGGTCCCCCAAATTATATAACTTAGCCTTTTAAATATTTTCAATTCCGTTAGACCCTTTTTGATAAAATTTTATGTTATCTTTTACATCCACAAATATTAGAAAACATAATATTCATAGTATGACCATAATTCTTCAAAAATGCTTGTTCATGAATACTTTTAATCAAATCAAATATCCTATCGGCCTTGTCCTTGATTTCATCAAGGTATTTCCCTGAATCAATAGGAAAATAGGCAATCTGACAAGATATTATTTCCTCTTTTTCCACAGAACACATATAAATCCCCCACTTCCACTATACGAAAGTTTCTTTTCAAACTCCATGTTTATATTGTTTTCTTCCATATCGGGCGGAATAAACAGGCACTCTCCACTATTTATTATTTCCTTGCTGTTCAATGATTTCAGGTCACCCATAGATTTAAAATCCGCATGTTTAAATATACTATTCCTCCTTAATGACCTTGAGACATAGAATTCCCCCCATTTGCTTTTCCTGTTGATTGTGCCGATCAATAAATACCCGTTTCGTTTTAAAACCCTGTACATTTCATCATATGCCTTCTGTGGCTCTTTAATAAATTCAAAAGCCGCCATTGAAAAAATTCCGTCAAAACTTTCGCCGGGAAAATTTATATTATACACATCCATGTTATAAAATTCAATGTCCAAATTCCTTTTTTGGGCCTTTTCACGCGCCTTTTTGAGCATCTCTTCCGATATATCTATACCAAAAACCTTACAGCCCTTTTCCGCTAATTTGATACTGAAATTTCCTGTGCCACAACCCATGTCTAATATTTTCATTCCGGGAACGGGTTCAAAAAGTGAAAATGCAAGTTCAGTTTCCACCTTGTCCACAAATTTTCCTAATTTTGATTCATACCACCGATCATAATCATCTGCTTTTTTATCAAACACGGCCATAAATCTTCCCCCCACCCTGCCATATTACCTTCACACCATGGACTCAAATTCCGCTTCCGTGATAATCCTCAGATCGGTGTCCACACCGGATTTTATGATTTCTTCAGCCTTATCAAGTTTAGAACCCGGCGATTCCCCGACTAAAAGATAGTCCGTATTTTTACTGACGCTGTCGGTTACCTTGGCTCCCAATTTTTCGAGAACCTCCCTGATTTCCCTGCGCCCATAATTCTCCAAGGTCCCTGTAACAACAACAATTTTACCTAAAAAAGGACCTTCCTGTTTTTCCTCTTCCTCATGCCCCGGATTGATTCCCTCGCTCAACAACCTTTCAATACTTTTTCTGATTTCTTTATCCTTAAAAAAATCCACTATACCTTGCGCTATTATTTCCCCTATATCTGGTATGGTTAAAAGTTCCTCAAATTTGGCCTCCCTCAAGGCCTGGAAAGACTTATAATGTTCTGCCAGGTCCATTGCCGTCTTTCTGCCTACATTAGGGATTCCCAATGCAAATATGAAGGAACTTAGTCCGCGATTTTTGCTATTTTCAATGGCTTCCAGAAGATTTCGGGTTTTCTTGTCACCAAACCCGGGTAATTTGATCAAATCATTATACTCGATTTCATATAGATCCGCTATATCCCTAAGATCCAGCTCTTCAAAAAGCTGTTCTGCGGTTTTTTCATTAAAGCCCACTATATCCATAGCATCCCGACTTGCATAATGTACCATCCTCGACACCAGTTGCGGCTTGCAAGACAGTGAATTGGGACAAAATATATTGGCGCCCTCTTCTATCAGTTCGCTGTGACATGCAGGACAATGTGTAGGCTTTTGAACATCTGTTACAGCCCCCGCGTTTTTAGGGTCCCCTATGTTTTCACATTGTTCCGTAACAGCACCTATTATTTCCGGTATCACATCATGGGATCTCCTGAGCCAAACGTTACAGCCTATTTTTACATCCTTTCGCTGAATGTCATCCCAATTGTTTAATGTGGCCCTTCTGACGGTGGCGCCGGCAATGTCTGTCGGCTCCAAGATGGCCAGGGGCGTTAACTTTCCTGTCCTGCCCACCTGCCAAATCACATCTTTTAGCCTTGTTGTAACCTCTTCCGCCTCGAATTTAAAGGCTATCGCCCATCTCGGGAATTTCTGAGTATGCCCTAACAACTTTCTGGCTTCTATATTGTTGACTTTAATTACCAATCCGTCGACTAAAAAATCAAAATCCTTCAATCCCTTTTCTTTAACTTTTTCTATTTCATCAGTCACGTCGTTAATATTGTCGAAAACCTTTATATAGTTGCTGACCGGAAATCTGTTTTCCTTAAGGAAATCTAACATCTCCATATGAGTGTCAAATTCTATCCCTTCGTAATAACCTACACTATAGAAAAATGCGCTGAGCTTCCGACCTGCAGTCACCTTGGTATCCAGATTTCTGAGTGCACCCGCTGCCGCATTCCTGGCGTTTTTAAGGGGCTCCTCCGCTGTCTTGTTATATTCATCAAGTACAGACAATTTCATCAAACCTTCCCCTTGCACCTCTATTTTGCCCTTGAAGGGTATTATGAGGGGTATAGATTTGATTGTCTTTACCTGTTCCAGAATAGATTCCCCAACCACACCATTACCTCTGGTGGCAGCCTGTACCAAATGTCCATTATCGTATGTGAGATTCAATGTCAGCCCATCAAATTTGTATTCCAAGACATATTCTATGGACAATTCACCCTCCCCAAGTAATCTTTTTACCCTGTTGTCCCATGAAATCAGCTCCGAAGAAGTCTTAGCTTTGTCCAAACTCCATAATGGCGCCAGATGTTCGTGGGTTACAAATCCCTTGAGCACTTCCCCTCCTACCCTGATTGTGGGGGAATCCGGAAGCACGGTATTGGTCTGTTCCTCCAGGGCGGATAATTTATCATAAAGCTCATCATATTCCTTGTCGCTGACCACAGGGTCGTCCAAAACATAATATTTGTAGGCATATTCATTTAACCTGTCTACCAGTTTCCTCATTTCATCCAATGAAATCACCTCACAATCTCCAACTTGACGAAATCCGATGAAATTTTCTTGATACCTGCATTCGGAAAGGCTATGGTAAGAATTTTTTCAACAACAGATATCACTGTCCCTACACCAAATTCAGGATGTTTAATCTTGGTACCGGCTTTTATCCGATTTGGATCAAAATCCTGCTTCGGCTCTTTCTCTCTGTGCATCATGGCTCCGGTGAATAGTGGGGAAGTTTGCATTTTCTTCACTTCCTTTTTTCTGTTGTAGGGCCTATCTATATCAATGAGCTTTTCCGGAATTTCCCCCACAAACCTCGAAATATCATTTCTATTGGTCCTTCCGTATAATGTCCTCTGTATAGCATGGCTTATATAAAGTTTTTCCTTGGCCCTGGTAATTCCCACATAACATAATCTTCTTTCCTCCTCTTCATTGTTTTCCTGAATCGACATATATGAGGGAAATATACCTTCTTCCATTCCCGACATAAACACTATCGGAAATTCCAACCCCTTGGCGCTATGGAATGTCATCAAGGATACTGTATTTATGTTATCTTCATCCTCATCCATGGTGGTTTCAAGAGATGTCCTGGCCAAAAATCCCTCCAATGTTTTTTCTTCCGCATTTTCGTCAAAATCCTTCGTTAGGGATAAGAATTCCTTTAAATTCTCAATCCTGCTTTCCGCCTCTATTTTATCTTCTTCGAGTAATGTGTCTATATATCCGCTTTCTTCGTATATTTTCTCTACTATATCCGTAACTGTCATTTCATTTCGTCTTTCCCTCAAGAACATTACCAGATCCGTAAATTTGTTTGTCTGTATCTCCACCCTGGACTGGCCTTGTATTTTTTCCACATTCAGGAGGGCAGTAAAGAAACTTTCACCATTTGCATCTGCATATCTTTCGAATCTCTCCACACTTTTGGCACCTATCCCCCTCTTAGGGACATTTATAACCCGTTTAACGCTCACGTCATCTGCGGGATTTTCAATTGCCCGCAAATAGGCCAGGATATCTTTAATCTCCCTTCGATCATAAAAACGAATACCACTGTAAATCCTGTAAGGTATCCCATTTTTCATCAGCATTTCCTCTATTACACGTGACTGGGCGTTAGTACGATATAAAACCGCAAATTGTGAATAAGGTCTGTTTTCCTTGTAATTGAGTTTTTCTATAGTAGATGCTATAAAATCAGCTTCGTCATACTCATTGTTTCCCTGATAGTACTGTATTATTTCCCCATTTTGATTATCAGTCCAAAGTTTTTTAATCTTTCTATCTATATTGTTTGCTACCACCATGTTGGCAGCATCCAAAATGCTTCTAGTCGAGCGGTAGTTTTGCTCTAACTTGATAACTCGGGCATCCGGAAAGTCCCCCTCGAATCCCAAAATGTTTCTTATATCCGCACCCCTCCAGCCGTAAATAGATTGATCATCATCCCCTACAACACAAAGATTGCCATGTTCCCTCGCTAATAAGCTTACCAGGGTATATTGTGCCATGTTGGTATCTTGGAACTCATCCACCAGTATATACTCAAATTTGTTTTGATAATACCGTAAAACCATGGGATTGGTCTGGAAAAGCCGAACAGTTTTCATAATCAGATCGTCAAAATCCAAAGCATTGTTTCTCTTCAGCTTGTCCTGATACATCTTGTACAGTTTTGAAATTCTCTTATTTCTGAAATCGTCCCCAAATTCAGATTCATAATCGTCCGGGGCAATCAGCTGATCCTTTGCCCTGCCTATCGCCCCTAGGACTACCCTTGGTTGCAATGTTTCTTCATCCAAATTCAGTTCCCTTAAACATTCTTTCATTACAACCTGTTGATCCATAGTGTCATAAATAACAAAATTTTTTTCGAAACCGAGCTTGTCTATTTCCATACGCAAAATACGTACACAGGCGGAGTGAAAAGTACTTACCCATAAGCCCCTGTAGTAGTCGCCCAGTAAATTTTCTATCCTCTCTTTCATTTCTCTCGCAGCTTTGTTTGTAAACGTAATTGCCAGAATATTATAGGGTGATACCCCTTTTTCTTCTACCAGATAGGCAAATCTATGTGTGAGTACCCGGGTTTTTCCGGAACCGGCTCCGGCCAATACCAAAACGGGGCCTTTTGTAGTGAGTACGGCTTCTTTTTGCATAGGGTTCAAATTGTCGTATTTAAACTGTTCTTCATATACCATATTTTGTTTTAAACTGTTTTTATTATTCATAATTATTTCACCCTTCTATGTACATATGAACCTTTCCCAATTATTTCTTTTCCTACAATAGTATATCACATTTCTATGGTCCAACCCATATCGAAAATCAGGTTACTTTTTATATCCTAACCTAGCAAGCATACTCTGTGCATTGGCACTCTTTTTATGCTTTTTAAAATAATTAAAATAAGGTATAATATATATTGAACAGTGGTTGAACAGATGTTTTTGGGAAAAATGAAGTCATACTAAGAATAAAATGTGGCAAACAAAACGTCCCCGTGCCACATTCGGAGAAGGTGAAGATATGTTTAAAATAATGACTAAGGCGGATAAGGTATTGATTCTTTTTATTTTAATAAGCAGTATTACCGGTATTTTTGCAATACCCAGGTTACTGACAAACGCAAACTCGGCGAAACAGGTAGTCGTAAATGTCGCCGGGGAAGAGATTGCCCGCTTTGCATTGATAAATACTCCTGAATCGGAATTTAAGGAAGTCCCGTTTAGGGTTAATGAAAAGGAATATAAAGCTCGATTTGAAATGAAAAACGGAAAAGTGATGCTCCACAGGTTGCCTGAAGATATAGTGCCCTTGAGCATCCACAGGGATATGGGATGGATAAGTGAATCATATCAAATGATAGTTGCCCTTCCCGTAAAGATGCATGTTACTGTTGAAAGCGATACATCTCCCGAGGATGGGGCTCCTGATATTATAATATATTAAAATAAAACAGGACACAGGGGAACTGTCCCCTTGTGTCCCTATATTATGACCGTCCTGCTACACTCAACCTGTTAGTAGCCCTGCATAAAGCAGCTTTTGCCCTGGCTATGTCAACATGACTTTCCTTAGACTCAATCCGCTCCTCTGCCCTTTTTTTAGCAGCTTCCGCTCTTTGAACGTCTATTTCCTCCGGCCATTCGGCTGAATCCATAACAATCCTGGTAGATTCGGAGTCTACTTTAACAAAACCTTCAGAAGCAGCGGCTATTTTATATTGGCCGTTTTTCTTTATTTTAATTTTTCCAACGGCCAACTGGGTTACGATAGGAATGTGCTTAGCCAAAACTCCCATTTCACCTTCCATAGTCGTGACTACCAGTGATTCGGCCTCATCATCATAAAATGTTCTGTTCGGCGTAATAATTTGAAGACGAAATGTAGATGCCATATAATCACCTACTCTCCTGTAGCCTTTTCTGCTACCTCATCAGTTGTTTCCGTAACTGAACCTGCAGTTTTCGGTTTAGCTTTTTCGATCACTTCATCGATCGTTCCTGCAAATAAAAATGCAGCTTCCGGAAGATTATCGTGTTTACCTTCCAATATTTCTTTAAAACCTCTTATGGTTTCCTTCAGAGGTACATATTTGCCCGCTGAACCTGTAAATTGCTCCGCAACAAAGAAAGGTTGAGATAAGAAACGTTCTATCTTTCTTGCTCTGGCAACTATTACCTTGTCCTCTTCAGTTAACTCGTCCATACCGAGTATAGCAATAATATCCTGTAAATCTTTGTATCTTTGAAGTACTTGCTGCACCCCTCTGGCCACATCGTAATGCTCCTGCCCTACAATATCCGGATCCAGTGCCCTTGAGTTTGAATCCAACGGATCCACGGCAGGGTAAATTCCAAGTTCAACTATTCTACGTGATAAAACTACGTTTGCATCCAAGTGAGCGAAAGTAGTCGCAGGTGCGGGGTCTGTCAAGTCGTCTGCAGGCACATATATAGCCTGTATGGAAGTGATAGAACCTCTTTTTGTTGAAGTAATACGTTCCTGTAAGCCCCCCATCTCCGTGGCCAATGTCGGTTGATACCCAACAGCACTCGGCATACGTCCCAATAAAGCGGAAACCTCACTACCTGCCTGTGTAAATCTGAATATATTGTCAATAAACAGGAGCACGTCTTGCCCCTCTTCTTCTCTAAAATGTTCTGCTATGGTAAGTCCTGTCAATCCAACACGTAACCTCGCTCCCGGTGGTTCGTTCATCTGTCCGAAAATTAGGGATGTTTTATCTAAAACCCCCGAATCGATCATCTCGTGATAAAGGTCATTACCTTCCCTGGTTCTTTCCCCAACCCCGGAAAAAACCGAAAGACCACCGTGCTCCTTAGCTACGTTATTGATAAGTTCCATAATAATAACGGTTTTACCGACTCCGGCACCGCCAAACATTCCTATCTTTCCACCCTTTAGATAAGGGGCTATAAGGTCTATTGCTTTAACACCTGTTTCCAAAATTTCTGTAGGAATGGTTTGCTCTTCAAAACTTGGCGGATCTTTATGAATTGAAGAATAGAATTCGGATACAATAGGTCCCTTGTCGTCCACAGGTTCCCCTACTACATTCAAAATCCTGCCCAGGGTAGCCTTTCCCACCGGAACGGTTATCGGATTTTTAGTATTTATTGCTTTCATGCCACGAACCAAACCATCTGTCGGCCCCATGGAAATACAACGAACTATATCATCTCCGATATGCTGTGCAGTCTCAACTACAACTTTGCCGTCCTGAGCATCGATTTCAATAGCACTCAACAGTTCCGGTAAGTTAGCTCCGTCAAAACGTATATCTACAACCGGCCCAATTATTTGGACCAATCTGCCTATATTATTTTCGACCATAGAATTACCTCCCTCCCTCTCTATCTTAATGCATCGGTCCCACTAACAATTTCTGCAATTTCTTGGGTAATAGCAGCCTGTCTCGCACGATGATATTCTAACTGTAAATCACTTATTAACTCCCCTGCATTATCTGTAGCATTTTTCATGGCCACCCTTCTGGCACTCTGCTCACATGCGGCAGATTCCGCTAAAGCCCCAAAAATCATGCTTTCTATATATTTGGGTATCAGATAATTTAAAATCTCTTCTGCGGAAGGCTCATATAGCATAAACTTAGCAACCTCCGGTTTGTCTTTATCCTCTGCAGGTTTCTTTATCTCTTTCGGCTCCAACGGCAAAAGTCTGGTTGTAGTTGGTTTATAACTTATGGTAGTTAAAAATTTTGTATAAACCAAATACACTTCATCTACGAGACCTTGGCTATATAATTCCATACACAATTTCCCAATTTTTTTTGCATCATTATAGGTGGGGTTTTCGGTAATGTGCGTAAACTCGCCAACCATTTCATAATTCCTTTTTACAAAATAATCCCTGGCCTTTTGTCCAATGACTATCATAGATGTTTCATCCCGTTTGCTTATATTCAAATGACTCTGAACTTCTCTGATAACATTAACATTGTAGCTCCCGGCCAAACCCCTGTCGGCAGAGATTATAATATAACAAGTCTTTTTTACTTCCCTTATATCCATAAGACTATGTTTATATTTTTCTCCCTCTTCCTTGTATCTTTCATCTTCCCTGATATAAGTAATTATATCATCTATAACATCCTCTATGGTTTGGGAGTATGGCCTTGTTTTATTTAAGAGTTCCCTTGCTCTTCGCATTTTAGTAGAAGCAACCAGTTCCATAGCTCTTGTAATTTGTCTTATATTGCTGACGGCCCTTACGCGCCTTTTTATATCCCGCATTACTGCTCCGGCCAAATTTCTTCACCCCCCGAAATTAGCGTCTACTGCCGTATTTTTTCAAAAAATCTTTGTTTTACGTCTATTTTTCGCTTTCTAGAAATTGCTCTTTAAATTCTTCAATAGCTTGTTTTAGTCCAGGTTCTATTTCTTCATCGATTTTTCCGGTAGCAGCAATAGAATCTATTATTTCAGGATAACATTCATCCATAAACTTTGAAAGTCCGGCTTCAAATCTTGCTATCGATTTTATTTTTATATCGGCTAAATACCTGTTAATTACAGCATAAATTATAATTATTTGTTTCTCTACAGGTATCGGAACATGTTGTCCTTGCTTTAATATTTCTACAATTCTTTCACCATGTTCCAAACGTTCTTGGGTTTCTTTATCCAATTCTGAACCGAATTGGGCAAAAGCCTCCAGTTCCCTATATTGTGCAAGTTCAATTCTTATTTTGCCTGCTACTTGTTTCATCGCTTTAACCTGGGCGTCACCGCCTACCCTCGATACCGAAATACCCGGGTTTACAGCAGGCCTGATTCCTGCATAGAAGAGTTCGGACTCTAGGAAAATTTGTCCATCCGTAATAGAAATAACGTTTGTCGGAATATAGGTTGTAATGTCACCTGCTTGAGTCTCGATGATCGGCAGAGCCGTTAATGAACCTCCGCCTCTTTCCTTACTCAACTTTGCAGCTCTCTCCAACAATCTACTGTGCAAATAGAATACATCCCCGGGATAAGCCTCACGTCCAGGCGGCCTTCTGAGCAATAAAGACATAGCACGATAAGCGACCGCGTGTTTTGAAAGGTCATCATATATAATCAAGGCATGTTTTCCGTTTTCCATAAATTCTTCACCCATAGCACAACCGGCATATGGTGCTAAATATTGAAGTGACGCCGGATCACTAGCTGTAGCAGATACTATGATTGTATAATCCATAGCGCCATGTCTTTCCAGAATATCTTGTATTTTAACTACTATTGATTTTTTCTGTCCTATGGCGACGTATATACAAATTACATCTGTGTCTTTTTGATTAATTATTGTATCTATAGCAATTGTTGTTTTTCCCGTTTGCCTGTCACCGATAATAAGCTCCCTTTGCCCTCTGCCAATCGGAGTCATGGAATCTATAGCTTTTATTCCTGTTTGCAGCGGTTGATAAACCGGCTCTCTTTCAACAACTCCCGGTGCAATTTTTTCCACTTCACGGAATTTATTGCTATCGATGGCGCCCTTACCGTCTATGGGTTGTCCCAAAGGATTAACAACACGGCCTAATAAGGCTTCCCCTACAGGTACCTCCACAATCCTTTTAGTACGTCTAACCATATCCCCTTCACGAATGGATTCGTCAGATCCCAAAAGAACACAACCAATACCATCCCTTTCAAGATTCAGGGCTATTCCATATATTTCATTCGGAAACTCTAAAAGTTCCCCCGCCATACAATTTTCAAGTCCATGAATTCTGGCAATACCGTCCCCGACTCGTATAACGGTGCCAATCTCCTTAACTTCCAACGCATCTTCATATTTCCTGACTTGTTGTCTAATAATTGAGCTGATCTCCTCAACCCTTAGATCAGTTTCCGTTCTCAGATCCATTTATATCACCTCTGTTCCTATACTAATTTTTAACTTGCAATATCTGCTTTTGCATTTCTTCAAGCCGACTCTTTATTGTTCTGTCTATTACTTTATCTCCCACTTTTAGAAATGCTCCCCCAATAATTTCTTTATCCACCCTACTTCTTAATCGGACATCTTCCCCTAAAGAATTGGAAAGGGCTTCTTGTAATTCAGTTAATTTTTCACTGCTTAGAGGTACAGCGGTGATAACCACAGCTTGCACTGCTTGTTTTCCAACTCCTGTTAATTCTACATATTCCTCAATGATTGATTTAACATCATATTTTTTATCGTCAAGAACAGCTTCAGAAAGGGCTTTTGCATATTTTTTTGATACTAATTTTCCCATCTTATATCCCCTACCTCATCAATAAAATGCTGTATCATGTTTTGATGTGCAGCCTCATCTAAATCTTTTTCTATAAC
>JAAYPJ010000026.1 GCA_012519835.1 Clostridiales bacterium
ATGAATAGAATACTTACAACTAATCTTGCAAGTATCCATTTTGCACCTACCAGGGGCAATTATAACAATCTGATCAAGGAAGGAATAGAACCGGAAAAAATATTTATCACAGGAAACACCGTAATAGATGCATTGCTTTCGGTTATTAAAGATAATTATACATTTGAAAACAATATTTTAAATAAAATGGATTACAAAAATAAAAAAGTGATAATAATGACCTGCCATCGTAGAGAAAATTGGGGCAGACCTATGGAGAACATATTTATGGCGGCAAGGGAAATCGCTGAAGAAAATGACAACATAGAGATAATATTTCCCGTACATTTAAATCCCTCTATATACAAACCGGCAAAGCATATTATGGGGGAACAGGATAACGTTCATCTAATAGGGCCGTTAGAATATGAAGAATTTGCAAATTTACTGAACAAAGCCTATTTGGTATTAACTGATTCGGGTGGGATACAGGAAGAAGCACCGGCATTGGGAAAACCTGTTTTGGTTATGCGCGAGGAAACAGAGAGGCCGGAGGCTGTTGAAGCAGGTACCGTTAAAGTAATAGGTACAGAAAAGGAAAATATAAAAAGAGAGGCCAGTGTACTTTTACATGATTCAAATGAATATAATACAATGGCAAACTCAATCAATCCCTATGGGGATGGAACCGCATCTGAGAGAATTGTAAATTCCTTACTAAGTTGTCTAGGGCATTTCGGGGATGATTAAAGGTTTTCAGGAAACATCGACAGTTTTGTTGTGACACAGCCAAGTTCAGTAAAAATTGTTATAAATAAAATGATATAGAGATGGGTGATAAAATGCCTAAAAAAGAACCCGAGGACAAAAAGGGCATGGAAAATGTTGTTCTTATAACTCAAGTAGGCATAAACATGGTCACACCTATATTGTTAGGTCTATATATAGGTAAAAAATTAGATGGGTGGTTAAATACATCGCCGTTTCTTTTACTTACATTTCTTGTACTAGGAATCGGAGCATCGTTTACAAATTTATTTAAGACAGTTGAAAAAAGCCAGGGTAACAAAAAAGGGAAGTGAGGGTGTGGGAACAACCTGGGAGATCCAAGTCAGGGTAGCAAAGGGAATTATTGTATTTAACTTAATTGTTATAATAGTTGGTGCAATTTTACTCGAAAATTGGAAACCTTTTGTTTTAGGAAGTATCTGCGGCTCCGTAACAGCAATTGTCAATTTTAGGTTGTTGGCTATATCAATGGAGAACCTAGTATCAAAGGGAATCAACAGCAGGGGCGGGGTCTTCAAGCATACCATCAATAGGTCACTGATACGTTTATTTATCAGTGGAATAGTTATATATCTTTCCTTAACCTCTAAACACATTAATACAGCAGGTACTGTAATTGGTTTATTATCAGTTAAACCAATAATATTAATACAGAGTTTTTTGTATAAATAATATAAAATTTTTACAGGAACCGTGGAAGAAAGGGGGAATGTTAATGGAGGGGGGCTTTGGTGCTAGGTTAATAGATGTAGCTGGTTTCCAAATTTCCGAGACAATACTTGTAACGTGGATTGCAATGGCGGTGTTAATAGCCCTAGCCATAGCGGCTAGGATTGCTTTAAAAAAATTTGAAACAATCCCTAGAGGGGTGCAGAATTTTATCGAATTAATAGTAGATTCGATAAATAATCTTACAGCGGATACTATGGGTGAGGAAAATGCAGGATTTGCGCCATTTATCGGTACCATGTTAATTTTTATTTTCTTTTTAAACATAATCGGATTGTTTGGGTTGAAACCGCCCACTTCAGATGTAAATACAACCCTGGGTTTTGGGGTAGTAACATTTTTGGTAATCCAGGCGGCCGGGATTCATAGGAAGGGTGTAATAGGACATTTTAAGAGTTATTTTGAACCTATGCCTATATTGTTTCCCGTTAATGTAATAGGGGATCTAGCATCACCTATATCATTGGGATTTCGTCTATTTGGAAATGTCATAGGGGGTGTTATAATAGGTTTTCTTTTATATGGTGCACTAGGGGCTTTAAGTACCAAAATAGGAATATCTATACCAATATTCCAGGCCATTATTCCTGTCTTCGCCCATGCATATTTTGATTTATTTTCAGGTTTTCTGCAGTCTTTTATATTTACAATGCTTACTATGATATTTATATCCAACGCGTTGTAAAGGTAGAGTATAACGGAGGAATATCAAAACAACAAGTTTTAACCGGTAGTTTGGTGTTTTATGTGATGGTTTTATATTTTATATTAAATATAATATGTTAAATTTTACAAGTATAAGGAGGAATTATAATGAATGAACTAACGGCAAAAGCGATATTAACATCAGTGTCGGCATTTGGGGCGGCAATAACAATGTTTTCAGGTATGGCCAACGCTATGGCTGAGGGCTGGATAGCAGCTAAGGCTGTGGAGGGAATAGCCAGACAGCCGGAGGCGGCAGGGGATTTAACGAGGACAATGCTTGTTGGGCAGGCGGTTTCGGAGACAACAGGTATCTATGCTTTTGTTATTGCGCTGGCATTAATATTTGCAAATCCATTGATAGGGATGTTATAAAGGTAATCGGACATATGGGAGAAAGGTCTCTTCTCTCCCATATGTTATTTGAAAGCAACCCGGTAGGTTGGGAGCACAAGTTCAATTTCATTGCAGCGTCGGGGTATTCCAATTTAAAATTGTATTTAAAACAAATATAAGATAGAAACAAACATGTCTGGACTTTATTAAATGATTGGGTCTAAACATAATTATGTGAGGAGGGCCGAAATATGCGACAAGGACTGGTAGAATTTAACGCTGCCTTTTTTATTCAAATTCTTAATGC
>JAAYPJ010000027.1 GCA_012519835.1 Clostridiales bacterium
CGGTGTGCGCTCCAGCCGGCAATACGGGATACGGCAAATATTGGTGTATATAGTTGCATAGGCAACCCAAGCATAGAATATACAAAACCGCTGTAAAAATCTACATTTGCGCCCACTCCTTTGTAGATCCTTCTTTTTGCTGATATAAGTTCGGCAGCTATTCGTTCCACATTTGCATAAAGCTCATACTCCTGAGCTAGCCCTTTTTCTTCGCTAAGGTCCTTGACCAGTTTTTTCAAAACTCGGGCCCTGGGATCGGACAGAGAATAAACAGCATGCCCCATACCGTAAATTAACCCGGTTTTATCGAAAGCTTTCTTGTCAAGAATACTACTCAGGTAATTACTGATTTCGTCCTCATCAGTCCAGTCGGATACAGCCTCTTTTATATGTTCAAACATCTCTACCACTTTAATATTGGCCCCGCCATGCTTTGGCCCCTTTAATGAGCCCAGGGAAGCAGCAACGGAGGAATAGGTGTCTGTCCCCGTAGAGGTTACAACATGGGTAGTAAAGGTAGAATTATTACCGCCTCCATGTTCGGCATGAAGAACCAAGGCTACATCTAAAATACGAGCTTCCAGAGGTGTATATTGTTTATCGGGTCGAAGAATCCGCAAAATGTTTTCTGCAGTGGAAAGTTCAGGTCTAGGCCTGTGGATAATCAGGCTTTTACCTTCGATGTAGTGACTATAAGCCTGATATGCATAAACCGCAAGACAGGGAAATAAAGCAATAAGCTGCAATGATTGTCTGAGGACATTGGGTATGGATACATCCTCTGAATTGGTATCGTAGGAATACAAAGTGAGAACACTTCGGGCCAGGGTATTCATCATATTTGCACTGGGCGCTTTCAAGACGACATCCCTTACAAAATTTGGGGGAAGGGTCCTATAAAAGGCCAGTATTTTGATGAATTGGTTCAATTGCTCCTTGGTGGGGAGTTGACCAAACAAGAGAAGATATGCTGTTTCCTCATAACAGAAGAAATTATCCTCCATAGAGCCGTTTACAATATCCTCCACATCAATTCCTCTGTAAAAGAGCCTGCCATGTCCATGAATTGGGTTGCCGGATTCATCAGTTGAATCAGGCTGGACCTCGCTTATTTCCGTAAGGCCTGTTAGTACACCTTTACCGCTAACATCCCTGAGCCCCCGCTTTACGTCATATTTTATGTACAGCTCGGGGTCAATATTACTATTTTTCAGACACAAATCAGATAAGTTCATTATTTCAGGAGTAATTTGGGAATATTCATTAATTTTCATATTTTTCTCCTTTCTCTGCTCATACTTCTAGCAGGACAACAATACTAATTAAAAAGCATTATAAAATATTTTGGGGCTCGAAATATAATAGTAGGAAACAATATTATACTATTGTTTCGGCTACTTGTCAAAAGCCTCTCGTCTTGTATTTTGTTGATTTTTCGGGGTCATAAATACAATGGTTGTTTTATTTTATACCCTTTCAATTCCATGTAAATCAAAATAAACATTTTTCCTGTTCAGGCCTCTAGTATAATGATTTTCTATGTACATTTACGTTACTATAGATATATTTTATAGGCATTTTTTTAAGAAACATGATAACATAAACTAAGGCTTTTAGATACTTCATTTTTCTCTGATACCATAAAAAATCCACATGTATTCTAACAAAAAAATACCCTATTGATATATTGTATGATAAATAGACATAAAACTATAACAGGTAACTGTTTATATGGAGGTAGGCCCTATGATTATAGATACGCACGTACACGAAAGTAAATACTCCTTTGATAGTTTTTTGGACTTTGAAACATCAATTAAACTAGCCAGCCTGATTGGTCTGGACGGAATATGTATTACAAACCATGAGAATAATCACCTGCGAAACGAGATAGGTGACTCGGCTAAAATAAATGGGGTTTTGGTTATTGTGGGTGCGGAAATATTGACCTATGAAGGCGATATTGTGACATTTGGGTTAAATGATATACCGAAAAAAATGATAAGTACAGAAGAATTGCTGACATTAGTAAAAAAACATGGCGGAGCGGCTGTTGCAGCCCATCCTTTTAGAGATAATAATCGTGGAATGGGTGAAAATATGAGAAAAGTAAGCCACTTATTAACAGGGATAGAGTCTTTTAACGGCAGCACTCTCCCACACCACAACCTGCAATCCTATACCCTAGCCACAGAATTAAGTATTCCGTCCCTCGGTGCCAGTGATGCACACAAACCTGAGAAACTTGGAATGTATGCTACTAAATTTTACAACACTATAAGGGACCATAAAGACTTTATAGAGGCCCTCAAGGTGGGAAACTATCATCCCGTAATGAGAAAAAACGGAATGTATGAAAATATTAATTACTTTTATGAGGAAGGTATTACTTCGGATGATGAGGTGGTTTCCTTTAAATAGGAGCGAAAAAGTACGGGATTTTTTTAACACGGGGACCAGTTCTATTGTTAATTAAAATTAACAATAGAACTGGTCCCCGTGTTAATTATTGCGCAATCTGTTGTCCCCGTGTTTTGTAAATACTGAAAAATTTCTCTATTTTTTCGAATACGCCGAACCAGGATAATTTGGCAATGGCTTGTTTTATTTTTGGGGAAATTGCCGACCGAGCTGCAGGAGGCCGATTAATTTGAGCTAAAAGGCTATTTTTCAATTGGGATTCAAAGGTAGGCAGCTCTCCCGTTATCGGTTGATCCGCCCTAACCATTCCGGGCAAAGGAACATAACTGACTAAACCGCTATGATTAATTTCATCTCCCAGCCAAGGCTTTAAGCCGGGCAAATCCGATACCACCACCCTTAATCCGGAAGCCAATGCTTCAATTACCACTAATGGCAATCCCTCGTAAAAGGAAGGCAGCACAAAAACATCCCCTTGTCGAAAAACATTCCCTAATTCTGGTTGACTCACAGTGCCGGGAGCAGTAAGTTTAAAGGAAATATTTTTCGCCATGGCTGCTAATTTTTTTGCTTCCTTTCCGTCAC
>JAAYPJ010000028.1 GCA_012519835.1 Clostridiales bacterium
AGCAAATCAAATATCTCTAATTCCTTTTCCGATAAACCTTCCCTTACATGTCTTTCCGATTCTTCTTTTAAATCATCTACAAAATCAATTAAATCCTCATAAAAATTTTCATTTTTGGAATTCCCCGCATTATAATTATCAATTATAGCCCTATATCTTTCCGCAAAGCTGATTCTTGTTTTATTATCTTCCAGGAGTTTTTCTAATTTATCTTCAATAAAGGATCTTAACTCTTGAATCTCAATGTTTTTGTAGGGTGAGGAGTCTATCTTTCTTTTGATATCTTTTGTATCAATTTCTGATAAGTTTAAGGTCTCCATAACCTTTATATCATAATCACCCAATTCAGCATCTTCATGTATCGATTCGGCTTTTACGCTCAAATCTAATGTCCTACCCAATTCTATCTTTGCATTTTCTATGCTTTCATCCCTGACGGCCGCTCTTAACATATCATCTAAATAAATTATTATTGATAAGTACTTATTTTCCCAACCCATTTCAAATACTTCCGGCTTGCTGGCATCATAAGTATTTCTGCATAAATTGGAATATATTTTAAATTCCTCTTTGTATTCGTCTTTGTCCAGCAAAATATTTAGGTATTCTTTAAAAATTGATATTCTGGGAAACACATCACCTGTTTCTAATATTTTATCAAAATCTATATTCAGACCTTTACAAAATCCTTTAGCTTCATCTATTGTATTATCCAGTAATTCCAAAATAGCTTCAATATTTTTTACCGGCACCTCCTCTTCATTATCAGGATTTGCATAATCACCTAAAGCTGTCTTCATAGATTTAAAAAGATTCAGGTAATCTACTATTAAACCCGAGTTTTTGCCCGGATATACCCTGTTTACCCTGGCGATAGCTTGCATCAAAGTATGTCCTTTCATAGGTTTGTCCAAATACAAAGTGGACACGGACGGAACATCGAAACCTGTCAACCACATTGCACATAAAAATACCAGGGACAACGGGTGATCGGGATCTTTAAAATTATCCTCTATGTCATGTCCGTTTTCATCAATAGCCTTCATCCTGGCCCTGTGTTTGCTAATATCCAATCCTTCTTTTTTAAATTTTTCTTCCTCATCACTGTCTTCACTTATTACTACTGCCATTTCAATGTTTTTCATATAATCTATTTGATTCTTAATCTTAATTTTATCTTCCTCAGATTCGGCACCGGATCTTTTCTCTATTAATTCTTTGAGTTTTTCACCCCAATAATAATTAACCTTATCGTACATTTTTACCGTAGTGAATTTATCAACGGAGACTACCATTGCCTTGCCCAGATAACCCCTCCTCGGAAAATGTTCTACTATATCCCTGGCTACCTTATCCAGTCTGCTATCTCTCTTTAGGACTTCAGTGGTTTGGGAGTAATATTTTGCAAGTCTTTCTTCCTCTTCCTTGGTTAAGTTCTCCTTCTCTATAATTTCCAAGTAATCGTCATCTAAATCAGTATTTATAAGTGCTACCTCAGGTACCCTTCTGGAATAATATAAAGGCACCGTGGAGCCGTCTTCTATAGATTGGGCAAAATTATATTCAGATACATAATCCCCAAACCATTGATTGGTAAGTCTTTTTGAACCTAATAGCGGGGTTCCCGTAAAAGCGATATATCCCGCATTTGGCAAGGCTGTTCTCATGTTTTCAGCCAGATCCTTATATTGGGTTCTATGTGCCTCATCCACAATAACAATAATATCATCCCGCTCTGATAATACGGGATACTTCTTTCCTTTATCGTACCTAAATTTATGAATCAATGTAAATATAAAGGCCTTACTGGTAGTCAGGTCTTCCCTTAACATTTCACTGTTTTCAGGCCTGGCAGTCTCTTCCTCCGTTATAATTTCGGTTCGCAGGAAATTCTTATACAGTTGATCATCCAAATTTACCCTATCTGTAACCATAAGGAAGGAAAAATTTCCTTGCATTTTTCTATTTATTTTGTTTACAAACATACCCATAGAATAAGATTTTCCACTGCCTTGGGTATGCCAAAATACACCCAGTTTACCTTCCAGATGTTTTCTGTTTTTAAAACTGTCAATAGCATTATTAATTCCTAAAAATTGATGATTTTTGGCTATTATTTTTTCCCTTTTGTTTTCATACAGGATAAAATTTTCTATATAATCGAGCAAAGTTTCATGGTCAAAAAGTCCATCTAAAAGGTACTCTATACTTGTACCGGACTTTCTGATGGATTTTCTGTCCACCCTATCTTCTTCCGACAGTCTCAACCATTCAAAAAAATGTCCATATTCTGCGGTAAAACTTCCAATTCTGGTTTCTGTTCCATTGGATAATACACAGAATTGATTGAAGAAGAACAACTGAGGGATATCCCTTATATAATCTTTCAGATTTTTATCATAAGCAGTTTTAATTTTAACATCGGAATTTTTGAGCTCTATGAATACCAAGGGCAATCCATTTACAAATAATATCAGATCCGGCCTTCTATATCCGAAATCTCCCTTAATCCACATTTGGGATACCAAGGTAAAGGTATTTCTGTAATAATTGTTAAAGGCAATTAAACGGACAATATCCTGCTTCTTCTTTCCGTTCAATTCATATTCTACTCTTATATTGTCTTTTATTAATTTGTAATTATCATAATTTGTATCTTTCAGGTCTTTATTAGATATGTATTGTCTGAAATCTGTTACTATATCTTTTAATATATTCTCCGGAATTTGTGGGTTCACTTCCTTTAAACTTTTAAATAATATATCGGGGAGTATTACCTCCTTAATATTGTTCCTGCCTGTGCCGTCTTTTTCTATCTCTAAAATATTATCCCTCGAAAAAACCTTGTTCGGTTCAATAAAAGCATCTATAAAATCATATTTATCGGGACACAGTCTATCTATACAAGCCTTTTCTATCATATCTTCCGTTAAAATTTTTCCCACAATATCCCCCCTTTATTTTACTTCTATGGTTCCGTTCATAAGTCTGGGTAGTAGTAAGTCTCGTTGTTTGGCCAGGTTTTGGTTTTGAAGTTGTAGATTGTTTATTTTGTCCTGGATATCTACATGAATTTTGTCATAATCAATTCTTAATTTTTCTGGTGCTATGTAAAATCTTATATTATTTAGTGTTCTTTGATTCAAATGTAATACATTTGCCCCATTTGAAAAGGTGGATATATATCTAGAGATACCCCCATATCTTAGCAACGAATACATATATGATTTTTCTATCTTCAGATCATCAAGTAATATTAAATCAGCAGAAAAAACTAATTCCTCATAATGTAGTCTAGGCACCAGGCAAACTTGTCCTATAACCCTTCTGTCTTGTGTCATGTCTGTTATAGCCATTATTAAATCATTTTTCTTTATATAATGTCTGTCAGATATTTTTCCATCATAAAATCTTAACCCATCATAATTATATCCACCATAAGCATTTACTGATTTTAATGTTAGCATAGCTATACCTAAATCTTTTTCAACTTCTTTCGTAGAGTAGGATATACCTCTAACCAAGTTGCATATGTCTTCAAGTTTTACTTCTTCCCACCCCTCCGGTATTCCTTTTTCAAATCTAGTATTTTCATGGCCGGGAAATCTCATTCTGACAAACCATTCTTTATATATTTCTTCTGCTGTTTTTTCAAGTATTTCTATTCTTCTATTGTTATTTTCGATTAATTCGTCATAGGTTGAAAGAATATCTGCTATTTTTTCTTGAGTTTCTGGGTCTGGAATTTGGAACTTGAATTTCCTTATTGTCTCCAGTGTTATACTTGCCTGATTTGCCGCGCCTTGTGCACTATTTACACAATAATATTTGAAATCATCGGCTTTTAATCTGTAAA
>JAAYPJ010000029.1 GCA_012519835.1 Clostridiales bacterium
CAAGGTTTTTAATCCGCATATGATTTTATTTACAAATCCTTTTCCGTTAATTTTAGTATCGCAGTTAAAAAGGAAGAATAAAATTAATACATACACAGCAAGTATAATTACAGATTATACGGCACATAGTGTATGGTTGGACCCCACTATTGACAGTTATTTTGTAGGTAGTGATATCTTAAAGAAAGAAATGATGGATAGAGGTATAAATGCTTTAAAAATTCATGTGACAGGGATACCCGTCGATAGGAAATTTAATATGCCTGTTAACAGGGAAGAGAAAATGGCGGAACTGGGATTGGATGTTAATTTGCCTACTGTGTTGGTTATGGGCGGGGGTTTAGGGTTAGGTTCTATAGAAGAGATTTTAGAAACCACGGATAAAATTGATAGGCCCTTACAGTTGATTGTGGTTGCAGGAAAAAATGAATCCCTGAAATATGAACTTGAAAACAGAATATATAATCAGAAACATAATGTAAAGGTATTTGGATTTTGCAGCAATATTCATGAGCTGATGGAATGTTCCCATCTCTTAATTTCGAAGGCAGGCGGGTTGACCATGGCGGAGGCGGCCATTAAAAAACTGCCTATATTGGTTTTTGATCCTATACCGGGGCAGGAAGTAAAAAACGCTCAATATTTTTCATATATGGGAGCAGCAATATATTTGAAGGATTTAGAAGAAATAAGAAATGCCATAGACGAGTTGTTATATAGAAAACCTGAAAAGAGACTGGGGATGGTTGGATGTTGCTCTATGGTTTGTAAACCTCGTGCAGCGGAAGACGTTTCAGATTTCATATTAGAAAAAATAAATAATATGGTCCATGGAGGGATACTTAGGGATGGTCCTTGACTGCCGGCGCTTAAATAGTCTCCAGTAATGACAATAAATCTAAAAGCCTGTCAATCTCATAATCGGGAATAATATCAGAGAGATTTTCAGCGCCTTCAGGATTAAACCAAACAGTTGTTATACCTGCATCCCTACCGCCCTTTATATCAGATGTAAGACTGTCCCCGACTATCATCGTCTCTTCGTTTTTAAATTCCGGTATTTTTTTGAAGCAGTAATTAAAAAACTCTATACTTGGTTTGTTAAACCCAATTGATTGCGAGATAAAGATATCCTCGAAATATCTAGCCATACATGCACTCTCTATACGGGGTTTTTGTACGGCCGTAAGACCGTTAGAAACAAGATATAAACGGTAATTGTCCGATAATGTTTTTAAAAGTTCCTCCGCGCCGCTAATAAAATAATGGCCGATACCGAGTAAATTTTCATAATATCTAGTGGCGGAACCGGCACAACGATTAACACCGATTTCTTCGAAAAGTAACTTGTAGCGACGGACCCTGACCTCTTCTCTTGTAAGTTCACCCAGTTCCAGTAGTTTCCACTGTGCTGAATTGATTTCACTGTATCTGGCGAGTATTTCCTCCTTGGGTTCAATACCTAAATGTAACAATGTTTTGGTTAGGGCAATCCTTTCTGCAAGGTGAAAATCAAGTAATGTATTATCTAAATCAAATAAAATATTTTTTATCATGGGTTACCTCCAATGCTTGTGTATGGAATGAACAGCATATAACTCACTTTTCATATGATATTATACTTATTCAATTTTATTATATGGTTCTGTTAACGTCAATACCAACACGGTATGTAGGTGTTTTAATCTTACGTCCCTGCGCCATGCGTTCTATGCACGTGTCATGCGAGATGGTGTAAGATAATATGAATCTTGTAATGAAATGGGTGCGGTATTTTGATATAATGTTACCAATAAGATTGAAAAGGACGGAAGGATGTTATTTGGGAATTTATAAAGCATATCTATTAGGGGGTGGGGAGATTGACCTATGATGGTAAAAAGAAATTTATAATTGACATTTTATACATTATAACTATCGTGGGCGTTTTATATTTCATTTTTAAATACTTGCTGTTCTGGTTCATGCCTTTTATTATAGGTCTCATTATTGCCTATATATTGAAACCCATCGGGGACATAATAGGCAAATTCACTAAATTTAAAAACAGAGATATATCCATTTTTGTGATTTCCCTTTTTTATGTATCTATAATAATCGTTGTTGGGCTTGTTATCGCAAATATTTGGCATTTAATATATGAATTCATAGGACTTTTGCCTAATTTATATAACCAAAATATAGAACCCACGATTTTGTCTTTAAATGACTGGGTGGTATCGTTTATAGGTACCTCATCCCCGGAGGTTGCCAACCTGATATCAAATATCTTTAGCAATGTGCTGGATATATTGGCATCGGCGGTGAGCGGGATATCAAAAACTGTTCTGTTCGGTGTAACAAGAGTTGCACAAAGGATACCTGTTTATTTTATAACACTTTTATTTTCTGTTATATGTTCAGTTCTGATAGCTATCGATTATGAAAGGGTTGTTGCTTTTCTTGTAAGGCAAATTCCTGAAAAACCATATAAATTATTGCTTGATATAAAGAAAATTTTGGCGGGTACTATTTTTAAAATGCTGAAAGCCTATTTCATATTATCGTTTATTGCTTTTGCAGAGATGTCTATCGGCTTTGTAATACTCGGTATTGATCATGTTATACCTATAGCTGCATTCATTGCATTTCTGGATTTTTTGCCCTTCATAGGTGTCGGTGGAGTATTGATACCTTGGGGGATTTATGATATTGTATTGGGTCAAAGATTTGTGGGGATCGGATTGTTGGTCATATATATCATAATATATATTGTAAGAAGTGCCCTGGAGCCAAGGGTTTTAGGGAAACAGATAGGATTGAGCTCTTTGGTCACAATTGTTGCTATGTTTGTAGGATTCAAGATATTTGGATTTATAGGATTTATAATCGCACCTATGGTGGCTATTGTAATAAAGCAGCTGAACGATAGTAAAAAAATAAATATCTATCATTGATTGATGTAATGTTTTTGTTGAATTGTTATATTAGCTATGGGTATTACAATTAAACGGCCTAGAGACGAACATCCTCAAGGATGTTTTGTTTTGACGCTCATATTATTAAAATAATAGATTGCTTAATGACAGCACAAAAAGGAGATAAAAATGGAAGATGATGTATACAAAACTTTAAAAATGCTAAACATTTCTTATGACAGATTCACGCATCCTGCTATGAACACAATCGAGGAATTAAACAAATATAATAGGGGAAATGATGACATTATACATTGCAAAAATTTATTTTTGCGGAATTCCAAAGGGGACAAGCACTATCTGGTGCTGACGGAACCGGATAAAAGGGCTAACATCGGGGGTTTGGCCAGACAGATTGGAAGCACGAGACTGAGCTTTGCTTCGCCGGAAAGATTAGAAAAATACCTGGGACTTGACCCGGGTTCGGTTTCACCCTTCGGACTGATTAATGATAAAAACAAGGATGTGGAAGTACTGATAGACAGGGATTTGGACATAAGGCAAAAAATCACTTTCCATCCTAATATAAATACTGTGAGTGTAACGATGAGTTATGAAGATTTTCAAAGGTATATTGGGTGGTGCGGTAATAAAGTTATATATGTGGATGTGGGATAATGAAAAATTCTGAAATAAAAATTAAAATGCCGATTAACGTAAAAAAAATACTGTCTATATTATATTTTGAGGGTTGCGCCGGATATATTGTCGGCGGATGTGTCAGGGACAGTATATTGGGCTTAATTCCAAAGGATTGGGATATATGTACAAATTGCATTCCCGAAGAAATGCTGCATATATTCAGTTCATTCAAAGTAATACTCACAGGATTCAAACATGGAACCGTAACAGTAGTTATTGGCGGTGAAAATTATGAAATAACAACATACAGAATTGACGGGGATTATATAGACGGCAGACATCCGGAAGAGGTTATATTTACAGATAAATTAAAGGAGGATTTGAGGAGGAGAGATTTTACGATCAATGCCATGGCATACAACGACAGGGTGGGGCTGATAGATTATTATGGTGGGGTTCAGGATATACTGGATAAAAAAATAAGATGCGTGGGCGATCCTTTGGAAAGATTTAAGGAAGATTATTTGCGTATGTTAAGGGGTGTGAGGCTTGCCACGCAACTGGAATACAATTTAGAATCTGGCACCTTTGATGCAATAAAAGAACTATGTGGGAATATTATAAATATCAGTGTGGAAAGGATCAGGGAGGAACTGAACGAAATATTACTATCCCGTGCACCTTCCGTGGGATTCAGATTACTGAACGTTACGGGCCTTTTAAAATATATAATGCCGGAGTTGGAAACCTGTATCGGATTTGAACAACATAACCCTTACCATCATGAAGATGTTTTTAATCATACTTTAAGTGTGGTGGATAACACCGAGAGTGACTTGATACTCAGACTGGCGGCGTTATTCCACGATATAGGAAAACCTGAAACCTTTGTTTTGGACGCAAGGGGTGTAGGGCGTTTTTTTAATCATAGTGTAATAGGTGCGGAAATTGCAGAAGATATAATGAAGAGACTGAAGTATGATAGCAAGTCTATAGAACAGGTAGCAATTTTGGTCAAAGAGCATATGTCGAGATATGAAAATTTGTCCGATAAAGCTATGAAAAGATTTATTAACAGGGTAGGACAGGACAATATAAACAGATTATTTAAATTGCAGATTGCAGATATAGAAGCCATAGCTGAAGAGGAAGAAATAGACGTAAGGGGCATATTAAAATTAAAGGGTGAAGTTGAGAGAATAATAAATGAAAAACAGCCCCTGACTGTAAAGGATTTGAAAATCGACGGGTATGATTTGATGGAGTTGGGGATACCTGAAGGAAGGTTGATAGGAACAATTTTGGAGGAATTGTTGGAAATGGTGCTGGAGGACCCCGAAACAAACAAAAAAGATACTCTGATGAAAATTGCAAGGGAGAAATCGGATTCACAGGAAAATAATTCAGGGTTCCGGTTTTAGAAGTGTGGCACGGGGACGCTTTGTTTGCCACATCTCAAAATGTGGCAAACAAAGCGTCCCCTTGCCACATCACACGATATACCTTATTCGGGATCCTATCTGTCTATTACATTAACAATGGAAAATTTTTTTGACATCTCATATCTCTATGGTTATAATATGTGTAGAAATATCAAAAGGACACGGCCTTCGTCTCTTTGTTATTAAGGGATGGGGTTTTTATTTATTTCAAGATCACACAGGAGGCAGTAATTTATGAAATCCGTGCTTATTAAGGACATTTACCGTAATACAGAAAGGTACGCGGGACAGGCAATAACAATAGAGGGCTGGATCAGAACATTAAGGGCCTCAAAAGCATTTGGATTTATTGAGGTGAACGATGGGAGTTTTTTTAGGAATTTACAGGTTGTGTTTGAAAAAGAATTAGAAAATTTTGTCGAAATATCGAGGCTCCCTATCAGCACCGCAATCAGAATAAAGGGAGAACTGGTATTGACACCTGATGCTAAGCAACCATTTGAAATTAAGGCAACTAAAATTGAAATTGAGGGTGCCTCTGATAATGATTATCCCCTACAAAAAAAGAGACATTCATTCGAATTTTTAAGGGAAATTGCTCACCTAAGGCCCAGGAGCAACACTTTTTCGGCGGTGTTCAGGGTGCGTTCGTTGGCGGCCTATGCAATCCACAAGTTCTTTCAGGAAAGGGATTTTGTATATGTCCACACTCCCATTATCACCGGGAGTGATGCGGAAGGCGCAGGGGAGATGTTTAAGGTTACAACCTTAGATTTTAGGAATATCCCATTAGACGACGAAGGGAATGTCGATTATACCGGGGATTTTTTTGGAAAGGAAGCACACCTGACAGTCAGTGGACAACTGCAAGGGGAAGCCTATGCATTAGCATTTAGGAATATATATACATTCAGTCCCACCTTCAGGTCCGAAGATTCTAACACTGCCAGACATGCTTCGGAATTTTGGATGATAGAGCCTGAAGTAGCTTTCGCAGATTTAGACGATAATATGGAATTAGCGGAGGATATGTTAAAATATATTATTAACTATGTGATGGAAAATGCACCGGAAGAGATGGAATTTTTCAACAGGTTTATAGATAAAGGATTGGTAGATCGTTTAAACAATGTAACAAGTTCGGATTTTGCCAGAATTACATATACCGAGGCTATTGAATTGCTGAAAAAATCAGGACAAAAATTTGAATACCCTGTAGAATGGGGTTGCGATCTTCAGACAGAACATGAGAGATATATAACGGAAAAGGTGTTTAAAAAGCCTGCATTTGTAATAGATTACCCAAAAGAAATCAAAGCGTTTTATATGAAGTTGAATGAGGACGGTAAAACCGTGGCTGCCATGGACCTACTGGTACCGGGCATTGGGGAAATCATAGGGGGCAGTCAAAGGGAGGACAGATTGGAAGTATTAGAAAAGAAAATGGATGCAATGGGCTTGGACAAAAAAGAATATTGGTGGTATTTAGAACTCAGAAAATATGGCAGTGCCAGGCATTCCGGTTTTGGTTTAGGTTTTGAGAGAGCTATTATGTACCTGACAGGAATGAGCAATATCAGGGATGTTATTTCCTTTCCGAGAACACCGAGATCAGCTGAATTCTAGTTGTGGTGTTAAATATTTTTTAAATAGAGGATGTTACACATGAAAAAAGTAGTTACAACTAAGGGAGTTAAAATTGGCGAGGGTTTGCCTAAAATTTGTGTGCCCATAGTAGGCAAAACGATAGAGGAAATTTTGGAGGAAACCCGTTTTCTGAAAACTGCAGACTTTGATATTGCAGAATGGCGGGCAGATTTTTATGATGATATAGAATGTATAGACAGGGCTAAATTGGTACTCGAGGCGGTGAGATATATCCTGATGGATGACCCTATTATATTTACATTCCGCAACGTCAGGGAGGGCGGTAAAAGGCAAATCAGTACGAAATTTTATTTTGAACTGAACATGTCGATAATACAGACAAGGATTGCCAGCATTGTGGACATAGAATTGTCTGATAATGAAAGGGAAATAAAAACGTTGATTGATGCCGCACATAAAAATAATGTAGCTGTTATTATTTCCAGCCATGACTTTGAGGGGACTCCCCCGAAGGAAGAAATTATATCGCGATTGCGGAAGGCAGCCGAACTGGGCGGAGACATTCTTAAAATAGCGGTAATGCCGACATGTGAAAAAGATATAATAACCTTACTGGATGCAACACGTATAATGAAGGAAAAATACAAGGACAGGCCGATAGCCACCATTTCCATGGGAAGACAAGGCATTATCAGCAGATTGGCCGGGGGCTTGTTCGGCTCCGATTTGACATTTGCGTCTGTCGGGGGTATTTCTGCACCCGGGCAGATTTCATCTGAAGAATTGCGCAGATTCATGTCTTTGTTGTATGATAATTCTTATACCGAATAAGGAAAGGTTAAAACGGACTTTTATAAAAGGAAGCTGCTATTTATTATTTTTAGAAGGTGCCAAAGGGAGTTAAAAATGTTGATAAATATATCTATAGAAAAAGCTGAAAAAATTCTCGCGGATCAAAACATTGAACCTAAAACAGTAGACGTACCAATCTTAGATAGTTTGGATCATATATTAGCCGAGGACATAAAATCGGATATAAATATGCCGCCTTTCGACAGATCGTCCCTCGACGGTTATGCACTCAGAACGAAGGATACTGCAGATGCGAGTGCGGAAAATCCGGTTACCCTCGAGACTATAGACAATATTCGTGCGGGTTATGTAAGTAAAAAGACGGTAGGCAAGGGACAAGCCGTCAGAATTATGACAGGGGCTAAAATTCCAAAGGGTGCGGATGCAATAATTAAGTATGAAGATACGGTTTTTACGGATAAAAGTGTTAAGATATTTGGCTATGTCAAACCAAATTCCGGTATAGCAGGAGCGGGAGAGGACATTGCGATGGGGGACACGTTACTCGGAAGAGGTAAAACTATAAATCCTGCAGATATAGGAATATTAGCTATCCTCGGAAAAGAAAAAGTAAAGGTATACAGAAGGCCCAAGGTTGCTGTCATATCGACAGGGGATGAGCTGATAAATATTAATGAAGCCCTTAAAGAAGGTAAAATAAGAAACAGTAATGCCTATACCATTGGGGCCCAAGTAAAAAAAATAGGCAGCGAAATAAAAATATTTGGTATATGTGGCGATAATGTGTTATCTATAAAAAAAGAGTTGGATTCGGCATTACAATGGGGGGACATTGTCATTACCACGGGCGGGGTTTCCTTGGGAGATGCAGATGTAGTAAAAGAAGCTTTTGAGGAAGTTGGAGGAAAGGTTTTGTTTTGGAAGGTAAATATGAAACCCGGATCCCCTATTGCTGTTGCAAGATATAAGGATAAATTATTGTTCGGTTTGTCCGGAAATCCCGCGGCCGCATATGTTACATTTGAAAAATTTGTAAGACCTACTATATTGAGGTTAAGCGGTGAAACCGAATATGAACTCACCAAGATAAAATCTACCTTAAGGGACGAATTTATAAAGGTAAGCGGCCGGGACAGAGTGGTGAGGGCCAAAACTTATTATAAAAACGGTGGATTCTTTACCGAACTTCCGGACAAACACAGTTCGGGAATACTATCCGGTTTATCGGAGACAAATTCTCTGTTTTGTGTTCCGGCAGGGACAGGGCCTTACAAAAAGGGTGACAGGATAGAGGTGGAACTTTTGGGTTATTAAAAACAACGATGGTCTAAAAAACACCACAGGTTGGACGTACTGATTTTAATGTTTCAGAAGGGATTTGGAGCTATGAAAATATTGATTAAGGGCGGACGGTTGATAAATCCGAGTACAGGTTTGGACAAAATAAAGGATATTCTTGTAACTGACGGAATGATAGAAAAAATTGATGACAGAATTTTTGATAGGGCAGATAAAACAATAGACGCGAACGGTCTGTGGGTGACTCCCGGTTTTATAGATTTGCATGTACACTTCAGAGAGCCGGGGTTTGAATATAAGGAAACCATAGAGACAGGCAGTAAAAGTGCCGCCAAAGGCGGATTTACCACTGTTTGTTGTATGCCAAACACGGAGCCGACTATAGATTCGCAGGAAATTGTTCAATTTGTAAAGGATCGTGCCGAGGAAAAGGCCATAGTCAACGTACTGGTGGTCGGAAGCATAACGAAGGGTTTACAAGGTAAAGAATTGTCGGATATAGAAGATATGGCCAAGGCAGGTATCTGTGCTATAAGTGATGACGGCAGGACTGTTCAAAATTCGGGTCTGAAGCGGGAGGGTATGGAAAAGGCAAGAGCATTAGGCATACCCGTTTTCGTTCATTGTGAAGATGACGCGTTATTGCATGGTGGGGTTATGAATAGCGGTGAGATTTCGAAACAGCTAGGTCTGCCCGGGATATTACCGGAGGCGGAAAACGTGATAATTGCAAGGGATATTGTACTCGCTGAAGGGACCGGTGTAAATCTTCATATATGTCATATCAGTACGGGTCTCGGTGTAAATCTTCTTGAATTTGGAAAAGATATAGGGGTAAAGGTAACGGGTGAGGTGTGTCCTCATCATTTTACTTTGACAGACAAAGAAGTGCTGTCCCTAGACACCAATTTTAAAATGAATCCACCACTCAGGAGGGAAAGTGACGTAAAGGCTATAAAGGAAGGATTAAAAAAGGGAATTATAGACGTAATAGCGACAGATCATGCCCCACATCATAAGGATGAAAAGGATGCGGGATTTATTGAAGCGCCGTTTGGGATAGTAGGTTTGGAAACAGCTTTGCCCATTGCTGTTACGGAACTGGTGGACAAAGGTTGGCTTACACCCATGGAACTGATAGAAAAACTTACAACAAATCCGGCTAAAATATTAGGCATAGATAAAGGGGATATAAGCGAAGGAAAGGTAGCAGACATAACAATTATAGATCCCTTTACTGAATATAAAATAGACTTAGAAAATTTTGTTTCAAAGAGTAAAAACAGTCCCTTCCATAATAGGGCGGTAAAAGGAAGGGTTGAATATACTATAGTCAATGGAAAAATTGTATACAATCGCTAAACAATGGTTGAACAATGGTTGAACAATCGTTGAAAAGTGGGGGCGGCCTTTGGTCGCCGGGGTTATCTGCTATATAATTATTATACCTGGAGGCAAAAAATGATAGATAGATTAATAGATGGAATCATCGAAAAACAAAACCCTACGGTTGTGGGACTGGATCCCAGATTGGAAATAATGCCGCAGTTTATAAAGGAGAAATATTTTAATGAATATGGCAAAACACCAAAGGCGGTCGGCAAAATATTTTTTGCATTTAACAAAGGAATTATAGACAATATCTATGATATAGTACCCGCCGTCAAACCTCAAATAGCAATGTACGAAAGGTATGGCCATGAGGGGGTACAATGTTATATCGAAACAAATGAATATGCAAAAAGTAAGGGTTTGATAGTAATCGGCGATATAAAGAGGGGTGATATAACCTCTACCGCGCAGGCATACGCCGAAGGGCATATAGGAGAGGTAAAAATAGAAAATCGGTATTATAATATTTATAATCAGGATGCTATAACCCTAAGTCCTTACCTGGGATTTGATTCAATAGAACCATATATTAAATACTGTAAAGAATATGATAAGGGTTTGTTTATATTGGTTAAGACATCAAATCCTAATAGCGGCGAGATACAGGATTTAGAAACAAAGGAAGGCAAACTTTATGAAAAAATCGGTGAATTGGTAAGCAGATGGGGAAAAGCATTGATGGGAAAACACGGATACAGCCAAATAGGTGCGGTTGTGGGTGCAACCCATCCAAAACAGGCGAAGGCCCTCAGAAATATAATGCCCGATACATATTTTTTAGTGCCCGGTTATGGGGCACAGGGGGCAAAAGCGGAGGATTTGAAAGGTTGTTTTAATGAGGATGGCCTGGGTGCAATAATCAATTCATCCAGAGGAATTATCGCTGCCTATCTGAAGGAATCCAATAAGCCGAAGTTTTCCGAAAAAGATTTTGCTTTAGCGGCCAGGGAGGCTGCTATTCATATGAGAGATGATTTACAGAAGAACCTATTTTAAAATTAGAGGTAAACCTATGAAAAAATTATATTATCCAACCATAATTGAACAAAAACAAATAGCACAGGGCATATTTTCTATGAAATTGCAATGCGATGAAATTGCAGGAACTGCTCTGCCCGGTCAGTTTATAAATTTATATTGTAAGGAACATGAATTATTGCTGCCGAGACCTATAAGTATCTGTGAAACGGATAAGCAAAAGGGTACAGTGATGCTGGTATATGCAGTAGTAGGCAGGGGGACCGAAAGCTTTTCACGTTTGCAGAAAGGTGACATGATAAAAGTGTTGGGTCCTCTGGGCAACGGGTTTAAAATAGAAAAAGGAGTAAACATACATATGTTAGTAGGCGGTGGAATAGGTGTTCCACCGCTAGTAGAACTTTCAAAACACCTCAAAGGAGAGGTCTATGCATTTCTGGGTTTTGCACATAACCCCATTTTGGTTGGGAAATTAAAAAACTATGGCGCAAAGATTTTAGTGGCTACGGAAGACGGGAACGTTGGATTTAAGGGTAATGTAATTGAATTGCTTGATAAAAAGGATATCAAAGGGGATATGATATACAGCTGTGGCCCGAAACCAATGCTAAAGGCTGTCAGTGAATGGGCGAAGGGAAGGGGAATAAGAGCACAGGTATCCATGGAGGAAAGAATGGCGTGTGGGATTGGTGTCTGTATGGGCTGTACCCGTAAAATCAAGAAAAAGGGTGAAAAGGATTGGCAAAATAGAAAAGTATGCACTGATGGGCCGGTGTTTTGGAGTGAGGAGGTAATATGGGATGAGTAAACCCGATATGAAGATAAATATAGCAGGCATAGAGCTGAAAAATCCTGTAATGACAGCCTCCGGTACTTTTGGAAGCGGCAAAGAGTACGGTGAATACATAGATTTAAATAAATTAGGTGCAATAGTGGTAAAAGGGGTGTCGGATACACCATGGAAGGGTAACGACAGTCCCCGTATTGCCGAAACTTATGGTGGAATGTTAAACAGTATCGGTCTGCAAAATCCGGGTGTGGAAACTTTTATTAAGGAGGACCTGCCCTTTTTGGAACAATATGATACAAAGGTAATAGTCAATATTGTAGGCAGAACGATTGAAGAATATTGTGAGGTCGCCGAAAGGCTGGGGGATACAAATATTGATATGGTGGAATTAAATATATCGTGTCCAAATGTTAAAGAAGGAGGTGTAGCTTTCGGCACAGACCCCTTCATGGTGGAAGAGGTAACAAAGGCAGTTAAAAAAGTTGCTAAACAGCCGTTAATAGTGAAACTCAGTCCAAACGTAACCGATATAGTATCAATTGCAAAGGCGGCCGTGAACGGCGGGGCTGATGCTTTATCGTTGATAAATACATTGCTTGGGATGGTAATTGATATAGACAGAAGAGAACCTGTACTTGCTAACATTGTGGGCGGGCTGTCCGGTCCTGCAATTAAACCTGTGGCCGTCAGAATGGTCTATGAGGTGGCAAAGGCGGTAGACGTACCGATTATTGGTATGGGCGGAATTATGGATGGAGAGGATGCGGTAGAATTTATACTCGCGGGTGCCACCGGTGTAGCCGTGGGTATGGCTAATTTTATAAATCCCACCGCTACTATTGATGTCTTAAGCGGTATTGAAGATTATATGATTAAATACGGGTTTAACAGTATAGAAGAAATAAGAAAAGGTTTGGTGATTTCTGATTTTTAATACGTAGGGGCAAATCCGTGTGTCTACCTACTAGAGGCCGGAAATCAGAAATCAGGGTGCCGGAGTTATAAAAGTCCGGCACACAGGCAAACTGATATCCGGCTTCCGGGTAGTGGGGATAGACCCGTGTGTCTGCTCAAGCTAGGAGGGATATATATGAGAAACAGAGAACGAGTTATTGAAATTTTAGAAAAAACAGGGGCATTAAAAAGGGGACATTTTTTACTGACATCGGGCCGTCACAGTGACCGATACATACAATGTGCACAGGTTTTACAATATCCACAGTATACGGAAGAAATTTGCAAGGGATTGGCAGAACAATTTAAGGATGATAACGTGGAGATTGTAATAGGCCCCGCTACGGGCGGGATTATTGTGGCATATGAAATGGCCAGACAATTGGGCGCTTTGGCGATGTTCGCAGAAAAGGAAAAAGAAAAGAGGATTTTGAGAAGAGGATTTTGCATACCAAAAGGAGCCGTGGTATTAGTTGCAGAGGACGTGATCACTACGGGGGGGTCTGTAAGGGAGGTTATACAATTGGTACGGGAGGCAGGAGGAATTTTAGCCGGGGTTGCAGTTCTGGTGGACAGGAGCAACGGTAAAATAGAATTCGGAACCAAATTGGGATCGGCCCTGTCCTTGGAGGTAGCTTCCTATGAAGAAATGGAATGTCCAATTTGCAAAGAAGGCAGTATATCCCTCGAAAAACCGGGAAGCAAAGGGATAGAAAGATAACATAACAAATCGGAACCTTGAGCATAAAATGTAACAGATATGTGAAAGGGGGTATTTTTTTGAAAATATATATAGTAGACAGTTATGATAAAATAAGCGAAAAGGCCGCATTGATAGTGGCCAGTCGAATTATTGCGAATCCAAAAAGTGTCTTGGGATTGGCTACCGGAAGCACACCCATAGGAATGTACGAAAGGTTAATAGATATGTACAAAAGGAATGTTATCGACTTTTCGCAAGTTACCACGTTTAACCTGGATGAATATTATAAATTACCTAAGGAAAACGAAGGCAGTTACCATTATTATATGATGCAAAGATTTTTTAACCATATAAACATATCAAAGGAAAATATACATATTCCAAACGGGATGGCTGATGATGTTGAAAAAGAATGCAGGGAATATGAGAAGAAAATAGAAAAAGCGGGCGGTATCGATATCCAGATACTCGGAATAGGTACCAACGGGCATATAGGCTTTAATGAGCCGGCTGAAAACCTGAATACGACGACTAGCTTGATAAACCTTACGGGGAATACTATCGAAGACAACAGCAGATTCTTCGAAAAAAGGGAAGATATGCCTACAAAAGCCATTTCCATGGGTATAGCCTCCATTATGAAAGCTAAAAGGGTTGTGTTGCTAGCCAGTGGAGAGAACAAGGCCCGAGCCATCAGAGACATGACAAACGGTTACATAAATACAAACCATCCGGCTTCCATATTACAGGCACATAGAAATTGTATACTGATTATCGACAAGGATGCTGCAAAATTAATCGAATGATTATGTAAAAACAAAACACCCTTCTGTAATAATCAGAGTAAAAGCAAGGAGTGTTTATATAATATTGCATGAACAGTCCGAAATAAGGTAGAATGAATATATAGCAATTTATCATGGGAGGTCAGTATGGGGATAAAACAATTAAAGGATATCGATAGAAACTACATTAGCCAAAGTTTCGAACTTGTGGTTCTGATAGGGGATGTCAAGGTAAGGGTAGCGAGGAACGGTAAACGGTTTGCCGATATTATTATACAGGATGCATCTAGAATGGTAGAGGCTAAATATTGGGATTATGAGGACAATGAAGAATTTATAAATTCAATAGGTGCGGAAGAGGCTGTAAATATAAAGGCTGTAGTGGGGGAATACCAGGGTCAAATTCAGGTTACAATCAAACATATCGAAAAGGTTGATATGGATAGTGTAAATATTGCGGATCTGATTCCAACCAGTACCTGGGAACTGGATAGCATGAAAAGCGGTTTAGATTTCTTTTATGAAAAGATAAAAAGCCCCCATATGAAAAAATTGCTTGATAGAATGATTTTTTTCAGTGATCACTTCAAAATGTTCTCTACTCATCCTGCAGCAAGGCGGGTTCATCATAATTATTATCACGGATTGCTCCAGCATACCTTGGAGGTGCTGAAATTTTCCTATATAGTCGCTATTACAAAAAAACTGTCCGACAGACAAATAGAACGATTGATAGTCATGGCAATGCTCCATGACTGGGCAAAAATTATAGAGTATAAACCGCTTCCTAATGTCGGTTTTACGGAAGAGGGTATTATGTTCGGGCATGTATTTCTCGGTGCCCATAATACATTAAATGCTATTGATGAGATTGAGGATTTTGATCAGGATGATAAGCTGATTATTATAAACGGTATTTTAAGTCATCATGGCTGTTTAGAGTTCGGCTCCCCTGTACTGCCAAAAACAGTGGAAGCCCAAATACTGCATCAAGCTGATAAAATGTCAGGGGATGTGGAAAGTATAATGACATTTATATCGGAACAGGAAAATGAAGAGGAAGCCTTTACAAATAAACTCTGGAATATGGGGACGAATTATTATAAAAGGGGTATTGATTAATAGCTCGAGGGGGTTAACAATGAAAAAAATGATTTCGTGGAATGTCAATGGGATAAGGGCTTGTGTTAAGAAAGGTTTTTTAGATTACTTTGAGGAAGTTGATGCAGATATATTTTGTGTTCAGGAGACCAGGGTGCAGGAAGGGCAGATTGATCTGGAACTCAGGGGCTATCATCAATATTGGAGCTATGCGGAAAAGAAAGGTTATTCAGGCACCGCTATTTTTACCAAACAGGAGCCTATTTCGGTATTGTATGGATTGGGTGTGGAAGAACATGATGATGAGGGCAGGGTTACTACATTAGAGTTTGAAGATTTTTATGCAACAACGGTATATACTCCTAACTCTCAGCCGGGGCTGGCAAGGCTGGATTACAGAATGCAATGGGACGATTGCTTCAGGGAATACATAAATGAGCTTGATAAAAAGAAACCTGTAATTATATGTGGGGATTTGAATGTTGCCCATAAAGAGATAGATCTTAAGGATCCTGAAGTGTTCAGAGGAAGTGCAGGTTTTAGTGATGAGGAAAGAGATAAATTCACCCGATTTTTAGAAAGCGGGTTTATAGATACATATAGATATTTTTATCCGGACAAAGAAGAAGCCTATACCTGGTGGTCATATAAGCGCAGGGCCAGAAAATATAATGCGGGATGGAGAATAGATTATTTTTGTGTTTCGGAAAGATTGAAAGACAGACTGGTGGATGCCGATATACATGCGGATATATTAGGGTCTGATCACTGTCCCGTAGAGTTAGTAATAAAATAAAAACGGCATGTCATCAGCAAAAAAATGTTTCGGTTCAATATATAATTGATAATATTAATATTATAATGAACCCATCTTATTTACTTTAATCTGAAATTATGTAATAATTAAGAGTCAAAACATTCAAATTTGGGCTAGTTTTTGTGAGAACACGTTAATGACAAAGACTTGGGTAATAACAGACAAAGTGAGGTATACAGATGAAGACAGGGTTTGATCATGAAAAATATTTAGAAGAACAGTCAAAATATATTTTAGAAAGAGTAAACAGCTATGACAAACTGTATTTGGAGTTCGGGGGGAAACTCTTGTCCGATCTTCATGCAAAGAGGGTATTACCGGGATTTGATGAAAATGCGAAGGTAAAACTATTGCAAAAACTGAGAGACAAAGTTGAGGTTATTATCTGTGTATATGCCGGAGATATTGAAAGAAACAAAATAAGGGGCGATTTTGGCATAACTTATGACATGGAAACCCTGAGGTTAATTGATGATTTGAGGATCTATGGGCTCGATATAAACAGCGTTGTTATAACCAGATACAGTAGCCAATTTGCTACCAATGTTTTTATCAATAAACTCGAACGGAGAGGCATAAGGGTATACATTCACAAAAGCATCAGGGGGTATCCTACAGATATTGATACAATTGTAAGCGACGAAGGATATGGCGCGAATCAGTATATCGAAACAACAAAGCCTATTGTTGTTGTAACAGCCCCGGGACCGGCAAGCGGAAAGTTATCAACTTGTCTAAGCCAGTTATATCATGAATATAAAAGAGGCAAGATGGCAGGCTATTCAAAATTTGAAACGTTTCCGGTGTGGAATATTCCGCTGAAACATCCCTTGAATATGGCTTACGAAGCTGCAACTGTGGATATAAAAGATGTAATTATGATTGACCCCTTCCATTTTGATGCTTATAATGAAATAGCAGTCAACTATAGCCGTGATATCGAGAGTTTTCCTGTATTTAAAAGAATTATAGAAAAAATAACAGGTGAAGAGTCCATTTATAAATCACCGACAGATATGGGAGTTAACAGAGTTGGCTTTGGAATCACCGACGATGATATAGTCAAGGAAGCATCTAAACAGGAAATTATCAGAAGATATTTCAAAACCGGATGTGAATATAAAAAGGGCCATGTAGAGAAGGAAATTTTTGAAAGATCTAAATTGATTATGGAAGAACTTGAATTAAGGCCGGAAGACAGAAAAGTGGTTCTGCCCGCAAGGGAGCGTGCAGCCAGAATGAGGGAAGAATCCAATAAAAACGAGATATGCCCTGCAGTAGCGATGGAGCTCAATGATAAGACAATTTTAACCGGCAAGGGTTCGGATGTGATGGATGCAACTGCTGCCGTACTTTTAAACGCTGTTAAATATCTGGCCAATATATCTGATGAAATTCATTTGATTTCGCCGGTTATACTTGAGCCAATCAGAAATTTAAAATCCAAGATATTAGGAAGCAGAAGCGTGGCATTAGATTGTGAGGAGATATTGATTGCACTCAGTATATGTGCCGTTACTAATCCGACAGCACAAGTAGCTATGGACAAGCTGTCTATGTTGAAGGGGTGCCAGGCTCATTCAACCACTATATTAAGCCGAAATGACGAGCAGACCTTTAATAGGCTCGGGATTGACATAACAAGTGATTCGGAGTATCCTACGGAAAGTCTTTATTATAACAACTGAAATAATTATGAAGAAGGGAGCCTCCCTAAACAGGTGATAATTATGAAGACAAAAATCGGTCTGGTGTTGTCCGGCGGATATGCCAATGGTGCATACGAATATGGAATATTGAAATATATAGAGGACAACAAGGACAATTTAGAAATTGAATACATTATAGCAACTTCGATTGGCGCACTGAATGCTGCCGCCTTTCTCAGCAACAGGTTGGATTTAGCGGGGGAGCATTGGAGGAATTTAAATTTTACCGGTTTTAAATCCTTCTATAAAGAGATAATAAAAAGCAAATATTATGAGACAATTATACATAATATTGTAGATACGAAAATGATCTCTCAATCGACAACGAAGATATATGTTACCGCGACGGCTTATCCGAGTCTTGAACTAAAATATTTTAAATTGAATTCTAAAGGCGATAGATATATAAAAAATGTTATACAAGCGGCAATCAGTGTTCCAAGATTGATGAAGGAAGTTACTATAAACGGGAAAAGATATATGGATGGCGGAATTCGGGACAACATTCCGATAGGATTGCTCAGGTCTATAAAAACCGATACACCCGCCTATATTGTTCACTTCGATCCGATGAGTATAAAATCCAGAATCAAACATGAATCTATTGAAAACAAAATTCACGAGATACAGTTTGTGGAAAAGGGGAGCAGATATTTAAACGGAATCTTCAATTTTTCCGGTGAAAACATTTCAAAACTTTATAAACAAGGATATTATGATGCTTCCATAATATTTAACAAACCCGGGGACGAAGGTACAATTCCGGACAAGAAAACAGAATTTCAACTCAGACATCTGAAGAACGCTTTTTTTATTGTGAGCAGGTTGAACACAATTATGGAAAGACTGAAGGGGGAGCAAGGATAGAAAAATCATTCAATCTCCACAAGCCGGGCACGGCTTTTGGGGATTGTTTTTTTATTTAAAACATCCGTTTTACATGTGATATAATTATAGCAATCAGGGTATCGAAAAGGGGTGCAATTTAATGGCCATCAGATATATATTTGGCAGAGCAGGCAGTGGAAAAAGCTATCTTGTTCTCGAGGAAATAAAAAAGAGATTAGAAGAAGAGGGAGATAACAAGCTGATACTTTTAGTTCCTGAACAGTTCACTTTACAGGCAGAACGTGATTTAATAGGGAAACAGGAATTAGAGGGCATTATGAGGGCGGAAGTATTGAGTTTTACAAGGCTCGCTTATCGCGTATTCAATGAGGCGGGTGGACTTACAAGAGTACCTATAAATGAGTTAGGTAAGAATATGGTTCTAAGAAAGATTGCGGACGAATCCTCAAAAGAGCTCTCAATTTATGGTTCTATCGCTAAACAGGATGGTTTTATAATTAAATTAAACGAGCTTATCTGTGAAATGAAACAACATGATATAAGTCCGATAGAACTTACTATGGAATTTAACGAAATGGAAGAGGATACGATATTGAGGCGAAAGCTTGAGGATATTGTTCTGCTCTATGAAAGGTTCGGTACATATTTAAGAGATAAATATATAGATAACGAAGACAATATAAACCTGCTTATTGAAAATATAGAAAAAGCGGAATTTTTAAGGGATGCAGAGGTTTGGATAGACGGATTTCAGAATTTTACCCCCCAAAGACTTAGGGTCATGGAAAAACTGGCCCTGAGGGTAAAAAATATCACAATTACCCTTACTATGGAATTAAACTCCAAAGAGCGGGATAGAGATTTATTTCATATTTCCCAAAAAACTTATTTGAAGATAAGGGCAATTGCCCAAAAATTGAAATTAAAAGAAGAAGTAATTGACCTGAATGTAATCAGAAGGGATGTTCTACCAAAGGCTAAGGAGATCGGACATATAGAAAAGGAACTATACAGTTATCCTTATAGGCAATATACAGATGATATTGTCAGTTTAGAGGTTTTTGCCGCCTCCAGCCTTTATACGGAAGTGGAAAATGTGGCGGCTCAAATAATCCATCTGGTACGTGATAGGGGTTATAGGTGGAAGGATATAGCTTTAGTTTCCGGTGGATTGGATCAATATAGAATGATACTGAAACGAGTGTTCGAGGAATACGACATACCTTATTTTATGGACGAAAAAAGGTCTATCATGAACAACCCCATGGTGGAATTAATTTTGTCCGGTGTAGAGATATTAGCTGGGGGATACCGATATGAAGACGTATTCAGGTTTTTAAAAACCGGTTTTAGTGATTTTACCAAAGATGAAATAGAAAAGCTGGAAAATTATGTACTGCAGCACGGAATCAGGGGCAAGAATGACTACCTTGAGCCCTTCACAAAGGGTGATGAAAAAGAACTGTCAGAATACAATGATCTGAGGGAAAGATTTATCGCTCCGTTTATAAGGTTTGAAAAAAGGGTTTACCGTAAAAAGAAAGTTGGGCACATCACAAGGGCCCTGTTTGAATTTATCAAAGGACTTAATATAGAAGAAAAATTGGACAAGTGGATAGAAAATCTTAGGGACAGAAGGTATTTTGAATATGTGAATGAAAACACCCAGATATGGAACAAAATTATTGAAATATTTGATCAGCTGATAGAAATACTGTCGGACGAGAGCATGACGCTAAAAGAATATGGAAGGATTTTGGAAGCAGGATTTGAAGCTTGCAAGATAGGGGTTATACCTACTACTGTAGATCAGGTATTGGCAGGCAGTATAGAGAGATCCAAAAGTCATGATATTAAAGCTCTATTTATTGTAGGTGTGAATGACGGCATACTGCCCCTTACCAAGGAAGACAGCGGCATACTGTTAAACCATGAGCGGAAATCTTTAGAAAAAAAGGGACTTTCGATGGGCACAACTCTGGAAACCTCTCTATTAGAGGAACAGTTTATGATATATTCCGCTTTCTCAAAGCCCACCGAATACTTGTGGGTAAGCTATGCACTGGCGGATCAGGAAGGAGGAGCTCTGAGGCCTTCTATTTTAATAGATCGTTTAAAAAGGCTGTTTAAAAATCTGGATATAAAAAATGATATTGTAAATACATCAGGACACCAGATGCATCTTATAACCACACCTATAAGTACATTTAAGTATATGACGGAGAATATGAGGTTGAGTCTGGATAAAAGGCCTATAGAAACTATATGGTGGGATGTTTACAATTGGTATACCGAACAGTCTGCTTGGGAAGAGAGATGTAATCTGATGATCAGGGGACTGTTTCACCGAAATCAAGTTACTTACATAGGAGAAAAAAGTGCCAAGCAGTTATACGATATCCCTATTTACTCCGGTGTTTCAAGATTGGAGGGGTTTGCATGTTGTCCTTTTTATCATTTTGTCAGCCATGGTTTAAGACCGAAAGAAAGGAAAGAATGCGGGTTGACCGATCCGGATATAGGTAAATTCTTTTATAATTCTATAGAACAGTTCAATCAAGAAGTTGTAAATGAAAAAATTGATTGGAAAGACCTGTCTAAAGAGCAAAGCGATCATTTGGTTGAAAAAATAATAGATGAAATGATACCACAGTTTGAACATGGTATCATGCTGAGTACATACAGGTACAAATATCTGGTTAACAGATTAAAAAGAATCAGTAAGAGAGCAATGTGGACATTGACGGAGCATATAAAAAAGGGAGAATTTGTTCCTTACGGGCATAAAATTGTTTTCGGAATTGAGGGAAATTTACCCCCTATTACGATTGAGTTAGACGATGGAGAAAAAATTTATTTAGAGGGCAGGATAGACAGGGTAGATATATTGAACAGTGAAGATGGAAATTATATTAAAATAATAAACTACAGATCCGGAAGTAATGATTTTAGTCTTTCCGATGTTTATTACGGTTTTCAGATTCAGTTGTTGGTTTATTTAGATGCAATATTATCAAATGAAGGTAAAAAACATGATATGAAGGTATATCCTGGTGGTCTGTTTTATTTTAAGATAGACGATCCTATGATAAACACTACGCAAAAGGTAGTGGAGGAAGTAGAAAAAGAGATAAACAAAAAGCTGAAAATGAAGGGTCTGGTGCTAAAGGATGTAAACATTATAAAAAAGATGGATGAGGAAATTGGGGTATATTCAGATATTATACCTGCCGGCATAACAAAGGCCGGTGAAATTACAAAACTTTCGTCAGCCCTGGACGAGGAGGATTTTAAGGCACTTATTAATCATGTAAGAATGCTTGTCAAAGAAATCGGAAAAGAGATACTGAAAGGTTATGTCAAAATAGAACCGTATAAAAAAGGGCAAGACACACCATGCAAATATTGTGAATTTATCTCCATATGCCAATTTGACAGCAGTTTTTACGAAAATAAACATAAGTATATCAAGGAATTAAAGGACGAAGAAGTATTGGATAAAATAAGAAAACAGTATAATGATGATGAATGATGGTCTAATTATGCGCAATACACGAAATAGGCTTGAATTATTTACATATTAATAATACAATAGTTTAAATACTCTCTCGACACATAAATTCAAGAAGGAGGAGATTTTATGAAACTTGCATTTTCAACACTTGGCTGTCCAAATTTTAGTTGGACCGACATCTATTCTATGGCCAGTGACCTCGGTTTTGACGGTATTGAAATTCGCGGACTCGGTGATGATATTTTTGCTGTTCGAGCTCAGCCCTTTACTGAAAGTCAGCTCCCGCAAACTATTAAAAAACTTGCAGAATTGCGCTTGGAAATCCCCTGTCTATCGTCCGGTTGTTGTTTGAAATTTCCTGAAAATGCTGAAAAAAATCACGAAGAAATCGTTCAATATATTTTGTTGGCTTCAAAACTGGGGACCCCGTATATCCGTATTCTTGCCGATCTGGAGCCCCATCCTATGGGTGAAGTTGATGATAATATAGTTCTTGAAGCTCTCAGGCGTTTAATTCCTCTCGCCGAAGAAAAGGGGGTAACTTTGCTGGTCGAAACAAACGGTGTTTATACCGATACGGCTCGCCTTTGTGAATTATTAGACAACATTTCCAGCGATGCTGTAGCTGCCCTTTGGGATATCAATCATCCTTATCGATTTGCAGGTGAAACCCCGGAACAGACTGTCCAAAACCTGGGTGCTTATATTAAGCATGTTCATATTAAAGATTCAATAATGGAAGACGGGACTGTAAAATACCGCATGATGGGCGAAGGCGACCTGCCGCTTGACGAAATTATGATGGCTTTACGTTCCATAAATTATGAGGGGTATCTTTCCTTAGAATGGGTTAAACGCTGGGCACCTGATTTAGCTGAGGCAGGAGTAGTTTTCCCGATATATGCTTCTTATATGAGCCGCTACCTGGGAAAGGAAGTCACAAAAGGCCATTTATATGACAATAACGCCAAAACCGGAAAGTATATTTGGCAAAAAGATATTTTAATAGATTTAACATTACCACAAGTGCTGGATCGCATTGTCGATGAATTCCCCAACCAAGATGCTTTTCGCTATACTACCTTAAATTATACCAGGACTTATTCAGAATTCAGAGATGATGTTGATACCTTTGCCCGTTCACTGATTGCTTTGGGTGTTAAGCAAGGAGATAAAGTTGCGATCTGGGCAACCAATGTTCCCCAGTGGTTTATTGCCTTCTGGGCTGTAACCAAAATTGGGGCTATCCTGGTCACCGTCAACACTGCTTATAAGATTCATGAAACGGAGTATTTACTTCGCCAATCAGATACCCATACTTTGATTATGATTGACGGTTATAAGGATTCTAATTATGTGGCAATTATAAAAGAACTCTGTCCTGAGTTAGAAAACGCTGAAGCCGGAAGGCCCCTACATATCAAGAGACTTCCCTTTTTGCGAAATATCATAACCATAGATTCCCGCCAAAACGGATGTTTAACTTGGGAGGATGCTATGGCCTTAAGTGAGAGGGTAGCTCTCGAGGAAGTTTATCGTCGCGTGTTGTCTCTTAATAGATATGATGTCTGTAATATGCAATATACATCGGGGACTACCGGTTTTCCAAAAGGGGTAATGCTCACTCATTATAATGTGGTTAATAACGGTAAAAATATTGGGGACAATATGGATCTTTCCACAGCAGATCGGATGATGATTCAGGTGCCGATGTTTCATTGTTTCGGAATGGTTTTAGCCATGATCGCAGCCATGACCCATGCTACCACCATGTCACCGATACCCTATTTTTCTCCCAGACAGGCGCTTAAGTGTATCACCGAAGAAAAAATTACTTGTTTTCACGGTGTCCCGACCATGTTCATAGCCATGTTGGAGCATGAGGATTTTGCGGCAACGGATTTCTCTTATACGCGGACCGGAATTATGGCCGGAAGCCCCTGTCCCACCAAGGTTATGCAGGATGTTGTCGATAAAATGAATATGACCGAGGTTACAATTGTTTACGGCCAGACCGAGTCTTCGCCGGGTTGCACCCAAAGTAAGGTTGATGATAGCGTTGAACTGCGCGTGAGCACAGTCGGACGGGCACTACCCGGTGTGGAATGCAAAATCGTTGACACTAAAACCGGTGAGGATTTACCTGATAATGTTGACGGTGAATTTGTTGTTCGAGGCTATAATGTTATGAAGGGCTATTATAAAATGCCGGAAGCAACAGCGGCTGTTATTGATGAAAACGGTTGGCTGCATACGGGTGACTTGGCAAGAAGGGACGAAAACGGTTATTACAAAATAACCGGAAGGATTAAAGATATGATCATTCGCGGTGGCGAAAATATTTATCCTAAGGAGATTGAGGATTTTATTTATACTCATCCCAAGGTAAAGGATGTTCAAGTAATCGGTGTTCCCGATAAGCAGTATGGCGAGGAGATTATGGCTTGTATAATCCTCAAAGACGGGGCGACTCTTACCGAAGATGAACTCAAAGATTTTGTCCGCGCTTCAATGGCAAAACATAAAACTCCCCGCTATGTCGATTTCGTAACGGAATTTCCGATGAATGCCGCAGGCAAAATCATGAAATACAAAATGCGGGAACAGGCTATTGAAAAACTTAATCTTCAATCCGCCGAAGGCATGGTAACTGCTTGATAATAATGAATAAAAATCTAAAAGTGCGTCGCTAATATAAGCCCAGTTATCTAATAAAATTTAATATAACAATACACGTTCATTTAGTTTCGAATATGAATAATTCCTACAGCTCTTCAGACGAAAAATACTACAACCTGCA
>JAAYPJ010000030.1 GCA_012519835.1 Clostridiales bacterium
CCATTGCTGCACTGTTGTGTATATTCATTTTGTATTGATGTAAGTATTTATATAATCCTATTATGCTTGTATATTGCGGTTTTACTTTTATCAGTTGTATTCCTTCTCTGTAGCATGCTGTTTCCAGTATTGTCAGCAGTTTTGAATATATGAATTGATGTTTTATTCTGGCAAATTTTCCGCTTACGTCTTTGTCGTCTTTAAACTTCAAATCTTCTACTGCTACTGCACAGTTTTGGCTTTTAGCTGTTGATACTGCCTGTTTTACCAATTCTCCACACAGATTTTCTCGTCTATTCGTACGCGCATATAACAGTTCGTGTTGTTTCAGATACCAGTGTTTCTTGTAGTTTCCCTTACTGTTTATATATGTCAATGCAAATCCGTCCGGGTTTGTGTCTATTCCTATAATTCCATTTTGATTTGTATATTTTATTTCGGGTTTTGGCAGTTCAAATGTTATATGTGCATAGTATTTTCCGTCTTTTTTTATGAGTTCTACTTGATACGCCTCGTTTGTTTGTAGGTGATTTAAAAATAGTTCTCTGTAGTTTATACCGTTTATTTTACCTGTTTTCTTTGATAATTTTTGGGGCAGGTATATGGGTACTCTTATTTTTATTGCTCTGTTTGTAGGTGTCTTTTCTAATGTTGATATTTCAAGAAAGCTCATGTTGTTTATAATTACTACCCTGAGATTTGGGTTTCCTTTTTTTGTTTTATCTCCCCTTGAGTATATTCTGTTATTCCTGCAGCCCTTCCATTCTTCGTTGGATATAAGTCCTTTGCATCTTTTTAGGAACATCTTTTTTGTTCCGAATATTACCGGTGGGATGGTATCGGTATCAATGAAATTTTTGTAATAGTCAGCTTTTCTCTTTCTTTTTTCAAGTTTTTTCAGAAGTGCGTTTCTTTTCTTTTTTGATAGTTTGTCGTTTTGCAGTTGTTTCTCTATCACCCTTACTTTTTTATTATAATTGTCATGATTTATTTTAACTAATTCTTTCTGTGATTGTATTATCTGTCTTGCGTTTTCTACCGCGTCTTTAGCTTGGCGAATATTCAGGTTGTATTTTCTTGCTACTTCTTTTTCTAAATCCCCAATTCTTTTACCTTCAAGCAGTCTCTTAAAGGAGTATCTTATTGCCGTGCAAAATACTGTCATCATGTTATCTATAATATTTTTATGTTCCCTATTTACATTGATCAGAATAGCTTTAGTTGTTATTTTCACTATTCTCACCCTTTTCTTTTGTTGGTTCTTTTTGCTTCTCCAATTCTTTGATGGTTTTTTCTATATCTTGTTTGGCTATTTCAGCTCCACGGCTTCCATATAACTTGGCACTGAAACAAGTTACTATTGAAATTAAGTCATTCACCATCTCTTCATTAGGTTCTAGCTCCTTGTTTTGTTCTACTGTTTCAATGCTTACGTCAACTGATTTACAAAATTCTACTATATAGTTATATCCGAACCTTGCCAGTCTGTCCGGATATTCTATAACAATTGTATCTACATCATTTAGCCTTTTCAACATTTTAGTCAATTCTCTGCGTTTGTCATTTAATCCACCGGCTATTTCTTCAAATATATGAATTATGTTGTACTGTTTATCGTTGCAATATCTAACTAACCTGTCTTTTTGCCTTTTCAAATTCCCGCTGTCTGCTTGTTTTTTGGTAGATACCCTGCAATATATAAATACGTTCTTTTTGGTGTTTTCTTTTATGCTGCCGGAAATAAGGGATTCAATTTCAGACAGTTTATATCTTCGATGTCCGCCTAAGGTTCTGTATGCTGTTAGTTTACCGTCATTATCCCATCTTTGAAGGGTCCTTACATCCACCCCTAATATTTTGCTTGCTTTTGATATACTGATCATTTCTTCCATATTTTTCACCTCTAATATCAGTATATCAAAATTTATACATGCTATCCATTAATTTTTATATGTTTGTCTAAAATTGCACAGATATTTAGCAGCTGCTGTTACCTCCTTTGCTAAAATTATATTTGGAAATAAAAAAAACGTCTTCGGAAAGACGTTTAGCAACCTGATAAAATACAGTTTTGCAATGTTTCCTTTCCGAACGGGAGGCATGGTGGCTAATCCACACCCTCAGATACGGCATTCACCGCATCTCCGTTAGACGGTGCCATTTATTTCAACCGTCTAATCGAAAACATATTTATGAAAAATTATCAATTTTAAGAATGAATTAAAAACAATCTAATTGTGGTACGTCAAATATATCATTGAAAAATATTTGTGTCAAGAAAAAACAGGCAACCTGAAAATACCCGAAAAACAAACAACTTTTTAGGCTCCTTACCACGATAAATTTTTTCTAACTGGCATATTGTCTTCCCTTCATGGCTTCTTCTACTATATGAGCAAATACAATATCTGTTTTAATATTAAACATATCCTTGCTATAAGACTGTGGTAAAAATTCGTCCAATACTTCTTCAACCCCGGACCTGACCCTCCATCTGGGTTGCTCATCTTTATACCAATCTACAATCTTTGTAGCACTATCATCTTTTGTGATGGTTTCATATAATTTTTTGGCTGATAATTTTACCTGTTGTTCTTCTTTTTTGGTTAGGTTTTCTTTTTTAAGCAAATCAAATATCTCTAATTCCTTTTCCGATAAACCTTCCCTTACATGTCTTTCCGATTCTTCTTTTAAATCATCTACAAAATCAATTAAATCCTCATAAAAATTTTCATTTTTGGAATTCCCCG
>JAAYPJ010000031.1 GCA_012519835.1 Clostridiales bacterium
CAGGTTGTAGTATTTTTCGTCTGAAGAGCTGTAGGAATTATTCATATTCGAAACTAAATGAACGTGTATTGTTATATTAAATTTTATTAGATAACTGGGCTTATATTAGCGACGCACTTTTAGACTAGTATTTAACAAACTTCCGGGGATTTATTGGAGTGCCGTTTTTCCTCACTTCAAAATGTAAATGAACCCCGGTACTTCTTCCTGTGCTGCCCATTTCCGCAATTTTTTGCCCCTTATAGACACGCTCCCCTCGTTTTACCAGGTTTTTACTATTGTGTGCGTAATAGGTTTGATACCCGTTTTCATGGTCTATGATTACCAGTCTGCCATAGGTGCCTTTTGTACCCGAAAAAAACACTTTACCGGCATCCGCTGCAAATATAGGGGTGCCCCTTGGAGATGCTATATCTATGCCTGTATGTTGCCTCCCCCATCTCATACCGAAGGATGAAGTCAAACGTCCCCTTGTCGGATTGATAAAGAATCCTGTAGCCATTGTAGCGGGTCTTGGCTTGGTTCCTTCCGCTATAACCCTGGTTTTAGGCTCTATGAGGATTTTTTCCTCTATAATTTCCCTGTCGGTTTCTATTCCATTCTTTTTAACTAAGTATCCTTTTACCTCACGTTTCCCTTCTTCACCATGAACTATTATTTTTTTATCTCCCTTGTATAAAACATCCGTTTTTTCATATTCAGTTTCAAAGGGTATTTCCTCTATAAGCTCTATGTATTTTTTGGTCTTGACCGAAATCAAGGGCTTTGGTACTGTCAGATTGATTTTTTGGCCGATTTGCAACCTGGTGGGTTCTATACCCGGGTTGGCTTTCATAATATCATCCATCTTTAAGCCATATTTCAGGGCTATGGTCCATGTGTTTTCTCCCTTTTGTATTTCGTGAATTTCGGTTTCATCAGTACCGACTGTTATCAACTGTAATGCTTCTTTTTCATCCATAATATCGCCGAAATCTACAGCTGTTTCCATGACCTCCACTTTTTCTACAAAACCTACATAGTCATATTCAAATTCTTCTTCACCGACAAAGGAATCTTTAATGCTGTCCAATATTCTGTAGGCTGTTTCATTATCTTTGACAGCCACTATCCTTTCCCCATTAACCCCAATGGCCGCAGCCCGCAATTTAACGTCAAGCTGTGCCTTGATATTTTTTATCATCTCTTCATATTGTGTCAGTTCTTCTCTTCTGGCTCTTGTTTCAATAAATTCAGGTTCTTTATCCAACCTTATTTCCTGCCCATATAGAGACAGGGCCTCATCCCTCATTTTTTTTAGTACATCTATAAAATCACTTTTTTCTTTGACTACGGCTATAACATTATTATCTACTTCCACACTATAAGCTGCCACATATGAATTGTTGATTTTTAAAAATATAAATGTTGCTAAAAATAAGGATACGGCTATCCCGCAGATTATTCTGTATATAAGCTCCCTATTCCCTTTAAATTCCCCATAAATCGGACTGTTCTTTATACGGTTTGACCCGTTTTGCAATTGCCCGGCCACTATATTTTTATATTTATTATAGATTGGCTTAATCCTTTGTATAACCTTCTGCGGCAGCGCCTCAGATTCCTCCCCCACACTATTCTTCATCTGTAAATCTCCCTTCAAAATGTCCAAATAATGCACGGACATGGCTTGATTTTGTCTTCTTAAAAGTTACTTAAAAATTTTGTAACCTTTTTGTAACAAATACATCGTTTATTATATCATAAATTATGGTTTTATGTCCATAAAATATATTAAACGTCTTTTAGCTTACCCCTTAATCACAAATATTATTCAATTTTAACGTCCAACCATTTGGAAAAATCTCTTTTTAAGTCTTTATTCGTATTTTTTTGTAATATCCTACAGAAATCCTCCGTTTTGGCATTTTTGAATTTATATGTATCAAAATACTCCCTTATAGCTTTCATAAAGGCCTCATCGCCCATTTTTCTCCTAAGTTCCCTTATAAACATGGCCCCCTTACCGTATACTATACTGCTATACTGCATTTGGTCGTCAAATTCATCCAAACCTTTTAATATGCCTCCGCCTCTGCCTAATCTCCAGCCTAAAAAGTCTTCATACCGATCCTCAACCATTCTTTCATATACCTGTTCCTTGATATGTCCACCATATTTTTCTTCAAAATACATAAGAGTGGAATACTCTGTAAGGGCCTCATCCAGCCAAGGTTCCTTTATTGCATTATTACCGACTATCCCATACCACCATTGATGTGCGACCTCATGTGCAATCACATATTCCAAGGGTAAATCCAGATTGGTTTCATAGAGCGGTTGCCCGATCATAACCAAATTCGGATATTCCATTCCACCTGTAAAAAAATCGCTGGCCACTATGGACAACTGTTTATAAGGATATTTGCCGAATAACCTGTTAAATATTTGTAGAGCCTCCATTCCATAATCCAATGCCTGTTTATTCTTGAGTCCGCCGATTGTATAGGAAATCACTTCTGTACCATCTATGTTTCCCCTATTTATAGAAAATTTTTCACTCAAGACGATAGCAAAATCCCTTACATTGTCGGCTTTTATTTTGTATGTCTTTCTATTTTTACTGACGCTTTCTTTTATGATATTTCCTGTTGAGGCCAATTTATATTGTTCCGGAATGGATATGTCTACCTTATATTCCGATACATTACTATAAAACGGATCCCCTATACTGTGATAAGGTTCCAGATTCCATCCATTTTCATCGAGCACGGATAGTATTGGATACCAGTTTGCTATATTCACTGTGTTTTCCCCATAACCCATCCGTCCTATGGAATTAGGAAGCTTAACTTTAAACTTCATAGTCAATTCGATGGATGCACCCGGCTCTATAGGTTTCTTAGGGGTAACTCTCAAGTTTGTATTCCCTTCGCCCATGATTTTATAATTTAACTTTTTGGTTCCCTTTTTTATACTTATGAGTTCTATCCACCCCTCACTGAATCCGTTGGGATAGGCTCTTGTCATATCTTCGACTTCAAAGGGAGCGGTATCACTGTTTCTGAAAGCATTGGCGTAAAGATGGAAATACAGGTCTTTTATAGGTTGCCCTGTCGTGTTTTCATAGCGTACCCGCTGTTTTGCTTCTAATGACATATTCTGCTCGTCAAATGTAACGTTGATTGTATATTTGGGAATCGACTCCGTCTTTACAAAAGTACTGAACACTTTCTGTGCCTGCCCGGTATCTAACACATAATGTACAGATATCGATACTGTAAATGTTATAAATAAAATAGCTAATATATATAATTTCCCGACAATCGTTTTACTGGATCTCATTATAAGTTACCTCCCTGATTATTTGATATATCACTAAAATTTTATTTCGAAGATATTAATTTATTCCATAATTTCTGTTTAAAGACCGGAAACAGTAAAGTGCGTTGTATGATATAATTAAATAAAGGCTATAGTAAAAATGGAGTGATAGTTATGTCTTTTATTAAAGGAAGTACTTCTATTGATTTGGGTGATACACCGATTGAAAATATTTTTATAGATATTTATATGCCTATGGCAAACGGAACTTTCGTACAAGTATATCTGTTGGGCTATAAATATGCCCTAAATCGCGAACCCGATATGAATGTAAATAATGCATCTATCGCAAGACATCTTAATATTCCGCTATCTGATGTGCTGGCCGCCTGGGATTTCTGGGAGGGCAAAAACATTATAATAAAGCATAAATCGGAAGATGAAGATGAAAATAACTACAGTGTAGAGTTTGTAAATTTAAAACAACTCTATATCGACAACAACTATAAACCGATATACGGCGCTTCACAAGAAAATAATATTAGCAGGAATGATACAGATTCCGGTGTCCTGTCACCCACTGATCTGGTAGAAGCCAACAGGATTCCCGAAATCAGGGATATGTTCGTAGAAATAAATAAAATTATCGCCAGGGAATTGGTTCCCAATGAAAAACTCAAGGTCGTCGAGTCACTCTATAAATATAATATAAACCCTTCCTTGATAGTAGAAGCTTTTCGCTATTCCAAAAAACAAAAAAATGTGCGGCATATTCTGAGTTTCACATTTGGTGTCATCAGAACCTGGTATGACCAGGGTATATTTACAGTAGAAGACCTGCAACAATACCTCATCAAACAAGGGGATAGATACGGGCTCTACAGTAGAGTGTTTAAAGCATTGGGCTTTAGCTCACGCGGTCCTACCGAAGCTGAAATGAAAATTATGGATAGTTGGGTGGATAAACTGAATTTTGATATTGAAATAATCTTAGCCGCATGTCAAAAATCCAGCGGAACCTCTAATCCTAATATCAACTATTTTAATTCAATATTAGAGGACTGGCATAAGAAGGGAATTAAAAAGGTAGAGGATATCGAAAAGTTAGACATAAAACCGAAAAGTGACACAGAGTACAAAAAGGTTCGAACCACGCCTAAAATAAAAACCAAGTTTCATCTGGCTAAAAGTCGCGGGGATAAATATACGGCAGAGGAATTGGAACAACTTGTGTTTAATAACCAGAAAAAGAGACTGAATAACTGAGGGGAGATGTTATATGTTACAGTCATTTGCATATGAAATACTTAAGGATTATGAAAGGAAAAGGAATGAGGCAAGAAAGTCAAAAGAGGACAGATTACAGGAAGTGTATGAAAAAGTGCCCAGAATACGGGAGATTGATGAAATACTTCAAAAAACAGGTATAACAATCTCCAGAGCGCTGATACAGGGTGTAGATAACCCGAAAAAAACTATAGACGACCTCAAGCGGGAATTGGACCAATTAAAACAGGAACGAGCTGTTTTACTGACAGAAAATAATATCCCGTTACAATATTTAGATGACAACTTTTCTTGCGCAAGTTGCAATGATACGGGCTTTTTGCCCGACGGCCAAAAATGCGGGTGTTTCAAACAACAGCTCATTACCAAAGCCTATGACATGTCAAACCTGTCCAATGTGTTGGAGAAAGAAAACTTCCAATCTTTTAACCTGGACATCTTTTCCGACGAACCCTTTGAAGACCAATCATTGACACCTAAACAAAATATAATGAATATACTCAACATATGTGAGGGATTTGTGTTTAATTTTGATATAAATGAAGATAATTTGTTGTTTTGCGGGGAGACAGGTACGGGTAAAACATTTTTGGCCAACTGCATAGCAAAATCACTGTTGGATAAGGAGAAAATTGTAATCTACCAAACCGCCTTCAAACTTTTGGAGATATTGGAGGAGATAAGGTTCAGGGACAGCGACAACAAGGAAAAATATAATCTTTTGTTTGAAACGGATTTATTGATTATAGACGATTTGGGCACTGAAATGACCAATACATTTACAAACAGTGAGCTGTTTAACATTATCAATAGTCGGCTCCTGTCCAACAAAAAAACAATAATATCCACAAATCTCTCCCCCATGGAAATAATGGATCGCTACGATGATCGCATCTTTTCGCGCCTTTTTTCAAAGTTCACTGTGCTTCACTTTTTTGGCAAGGACCTGAGGTGGGAAAAGGTTGTATAGATACGGGCGGCCTAAATAAAAACAGGCGAGCAAAGCTCGCCTTGCCAATTATTTCGATTCAAAAAATTCATTAAGTCCCGCTAACAAATCATCAACATTTATACCGTGTACTCTACTAGCCATCTCCAGGCTCTCCATTGTGGCCCCCGGTCAGCCAAGGCAGTGAAGACCGAAACTCCTGAAAACAGACGCAGATTCCTGATCCAACCTTAAAACATCCATAACAGTCATATCTTTTGTAATTTTGGCCATATTCCCATCCCTCCTCAAAAAATGTTTAAACTCCTATAATAGTATCATCTTTATTTTGCTTAATCAACAACAAAATTATTATAACTTTATCCCGACAAAACACACGAAATTAAGACTTTATGCACAGCTAACCGTGGATAATGGGGATAAACCCCCACTTCCCACCTTTTATCTTCCTCTTCTACTAAAATACATGTCCCTTGTAATAACCATGTTAATAAACTGGCATTTTAACCTTTCGCCGTCTAATTGAAAAAAATGTCTATATGGAATAAAACAATCTTCTTGGAAAATAGGCAGGCTTTGATCCTCAAATTCTTCCGTAACAGTAGCAAGCAATTTGAAGCCGGCATTTTCATAGCATCTCTGAGCCCTTCTATTAAAAACAGATACCTTTAAATACAGGGCCCTCATTTTTAATGTCCTGAAATAGTAACCCAAAAAGGCTTTCAATCCATCTGTTCCATATCCCTTACCTATATTACTCGGATCAAATACTATGCCCAGTTCGCTGGTCCTTTTGATGGTTTTGATATTCCTTAATGCAATGTATCCTACCAACTCGTCGCAATTATTAAAGACAACAAAACATTTTTTTGAAAACCATAATGTTTTGTTTCTATACCAGTAATCTTTTTGCTCTTCGTTCATACGCGGAAAATTATAACAGTAAAACAAAGGTTCCTCATGTCTTCCCCAACGTTGCATAAGATCTATGTGTTCCCTTTTGAGTTTTTTAATATAGGTCTTTTCACCCTTCACGAGTTCCATGTCATCTTCCACCTGTAACTTGATATTTCGATTAAAAATCCCTGTGTCTTTCACAATCCAAAAATTTTTGAAACTGACCCTGCCAAGTTAAATCGACAGTGCCCGTTTCACCATGACGGTGTTTTGCAATAATCACTTCTGCTATATTCTTTTTGTCAGTATCCGGATGATAATACTCATCTCGGTACAAAAACATGACCAAATCCGCATCCTGCTCCATAGCACCTGATTCTCTCAGATCGGATAGAATAGGCCTGTGATTAGCCCTGAGCTCGGGTGCTCGGGACAGCTGGGATAAAGCAACTACAGGACAATCCAATTCCTTCGCCATTATCTTCAAACTTCTCGAGATAGATGCAATCTCCTGTTGTCTGTTTTCACTTCTTTTGTCATCTTCCATCAATTGCAGATAATCGATTAAAACGAGATCCAATCCTTTTTCCATTTTCAGACGCCTACATTTTGACCTTATTTTTGCTACAGAAATGCCCGGGGTGTCGTCAAAAAATATTTTAGATTGGGAAAGGGGAACCATGGAATTAGCAATTTTCGTCCACTCCTCTTCATCTAAATTCCCAATCCGTATTTTTCTTAAATCCACCATGGATTCCGCCGCCACCATTCTGAGCATCAGTTGTTCTTTTGACATCTCCAGGCTGAAAACAGCTACGGATGCCCCTGCTTTAACAGCCGCATTTTGTGCCAGATTGAGAGCAAGCGCGGATTTTCCCATCGAAGGCCTGGAGGCAATCAGAATTAAATCTGTTTTGTGAAATCCACTTAATTTTTTATCCAAATCGATAAATCCCGTAGTCATTCCCGTAATTTCTGTTTTACTTTCGTATAATTGTTCAATCTTATCAAAGGTATCTGATAAAACATCCCTTATAAGAACAAAGCCCCTATCAAATCTGCCCTGTGAAATATCGTATATATTTTTTTGTGCCTGTTCAATTACCTCGGAGACCTCCGCATCACTGCTATAACCTAAATGAACAATCTCCTGGGAGGCTTTTATCAATTTCCGCAGAATAGATTTTTTTTCCACTATTTCCGCATAATACCGTACATTGGAAGCAATAGGGACAGCCGAGGTTAAACCTGTCAGATAAGGTATTCCGCCTATAGCATCAAGGGTTCCCCGTTTCTTAAGCTCTTCAGTCAAAGTAACCAAATCTACAGGTTCGTTCCTGTTAAACAGATCATACATAGCCTCAAATATTTCTTTATGTGCTTCTTTATAAAAATCCGGACCTTCCAGGATTTCTAAAACAATTATCATGGCTTCCCTGTCTAACAACATAGAACCCAGAACCGATTGTTCCGCTTCCACACTGTTAGGCGGGACCTTGTTAATCAAATTCAAATCTTCCACTCTATTCACCTTTTATATTTACTTTTAACTTTCCAACGGCACCGGTATGAAGTTTAACCTCCACATCCCTTATGCCCAGTTCTCTTATCGGCTCCGGCAAAACTATTTTTCTTCTGTCTATCTTTATTTTATGTTGTTTTTCCAGTGCTTCGGCCAGGTCCTTAGATGTTACGGAGCCAAACAGTTTTCCGCCTTCACCGGCCTTAGCCGTAATTTCAATGGGTGATTCCTCCAATTTTGCTACAATATCCTTAGCTTCATCGATTTCTTGTTGTTGCTTTAATTCCTGTGATACTTTTTGCTCCGCTAAAGTCTTCAGATTTCCTTCCGTTGCCTCAACAACCAATTTTCTGGGGAGCAAATAATTTCTTGCATATCCGTCCTTAACATTTGCTATCTCTCCCGCTTTACCCAACCCTTTTATGTCTTGTAGTAAAATTACCTTCATTCTTCTTCTCCCTCCTCAAAATACTCTTCGATTGCTTTTTCTAATTTAGCCCTGGCTTCTTCTAAGGTGGTGTCTTCTATCTGGGCCCCGGCAACTGTCATATGACCTCCGCCCCCAAGCTTTTCCAAAATTATCTGAACATTTATATCACCCATAGAACGTCCGCTTATAAAAACTATTGTATCACTCTTTCTCCCCAAAACAAAAGAGGCTGTAATACCCTTAACACTCAACAATTCATCCGCGGCTTGGGCTGCAATGAGCTGTGAATGTTTGGAGATATCCCTGAGCATTGAGACCGCTATTGTTTCATAAATTATTTCCGCTCTTTTGACGATTTCCGCCTTGGCGATAATAGTGCTAAAATCATTTTCAAACAATTGTTTTACCGACGTCGTATCCGCACCCGCCCTTCTCAACAGAGAGGCCGCCTCAAACGTCCTTACGCCGGTTTTAAATGTAAAGTTTTTAGTATCCATGGAAATGCCTGCAAGCAGGGCCTCCGCTTCCATCTGGGATATGTTGATTTTATCGTCCATATAACTCAGTATTTCAGTTACCAGTTCACAGGTAGATGAAGCATATATCTCATGGTAAGCCAAAACCGTATTTTCAATAAACTCGGTTCCTCTCCTGTGGTGATCTATAACCACTATTTTATCCGTCAACTCCAACAATTCCGGGCATTCAGTAAAATTTGGTCTGTAAGTATCAACCACTACCAACAGGGACCTGTTTTCGATTATAAATTTTGCCTCGTCACAGTGTATGATTGCATTTTTATATTCCTCCACCCGGTATATACGATTAATCAACCCTTCAATTGCAGGATTAACTTCGTTCAAGACAATATATGCATCTTTGCCTCTATTTTTTGCCGCACGATAGATACCGAGGGCAGCACCCAGGGCATCTAAATCCGCCATCTTATGCCCCATAACTATAACATTGGCGGATTCATCCATAAGTTGGCGCAGAGCATGGGATATCACTCTTGCCTTTACCTTAGTTCTTTTTTCCACTGCCTTTGCCTTGCCTCCGTAGAAACTGATTTTGTCTCCCTTTTTTAGAACTACCTGATCTCCTCCTCTGCCCAGTGCCAGATCTTTGGCTCCATCGGCAAATTCCCAGGTCTGTAGGGGCGTTTCCCCATAAACCCCTATACCTACACTCAGGGTAATAGGCATATTGTTACCCTGGTTTATTTCCCTGATGTCGTCCAATATATCAAATTTTTTGGCCTCCAACTTTTCTAAATATTCATGACTGAATATAACAATAAATTTATCCTTGGCATACCTTCGTATAAGACCATTAATCCCGGCAGACCATAAATTTATCCTGTGTTCTATTTCCGCCGCGACTAACGGCCGTTTTGCCTCTTCCATGTCCTGCATAACATCATCATAGTTATCTATCTGGACAACCCCCACAACCATTTGCTCATCTTCATATTTTTTACTTAACTCCTTGTATTTGGTAACCTCTATCCAATAAATCATGATAATATAATCTGAAGTATGCTCCCTCGGCAATTTAACGATGTTATATACAACCTTAAAATACCTGTTGTTGATTTCAATCAATTCGGACAATTCATTTTCATTCTGCAGAATATTTTTCAGATCGAAATTGTGGACAACATCCTGAATATTTTTCTCCAACAGATCCCTGCAGTCTACCACATCTAAAAATTTAGGATTATACCAGGTGATGGTACCGTCGAATTCAACTATCGTTAAAGGGATAGGAAGGTTTAAAACTGCATATTTTGTAGCAGAATCGATATCCGACGACAGTCTTTCAATATAGCGGGTCCACTCCGCCCTCCTGATATTGCTGATTTTCAGATTATAGTAGATCAAATATGCCAATAAAAATATACCCATTATGCCGATTGTCTTATTATAATAAAATACTGCCAGCAAAAAAATAAAAATTATAATAAGATAAATCCGTGTATCGGGAACCGGCATTCTAAGAAACTTACTTTTTTTAGTACTGCCCATTTTAATTTTACCTCCCGGAACTTCCTTACGACTATTTTTATAACCCAGTTTAATTTATCCTATATTTCTTATATTAACTACAGCATCTAACAATCCAACAAACGAAATCACTGTAAGCAAAGGGCTTATAAATAAAATAAGTACTAATAAAAAAATGCGCAGGGTTTTGGGAATTTTGGTCCTTTTTATTAGATGGCTTATGACCGACATGCCCTGTATAAAAAACATGAAGACAAAAAGAAGCATAACATTTGTAAGCAGATTGACATGATAAATTCCTTTGATATATCTGGTCAGGTAACTCAATATAAAAACAATGACAAACCCGAATATAATGTTTCTCGGTAATTTAAAATTACTGAATTGTGGAAGCTCAATATTATTAACATTAAACCGCCTTAACACATTTGCCGTTATATAGTAATTTCCGAAAGCTATAACCATGGATTGAATAACAAACACACCCGGCATAATCATCAATAAATAATTCAGTATCTCATCTGCATTAAGGGCGTTTATGTTCATAGTTTTTAACATATCAACCTGTTTGTTTACAATACCCTCCATAGCAAGGGTAATCTCATCAAATATATTTATATTTCCAATATATGAAGCAACCTGAAATATGACCAATATGGAAAAAATCGACACAATAGTACCTATGCCTATTACTGCGTAAGGTTCTTTCTGTTTTTTTATATAATAGCCCATTGCCAAAATCATCGGCCCGAATACCAATAACAAGAAACCGGCATAGATCAATTCCACCAAAATCCCAATCAATAAGCTAAAAGTAATAAAGGAAAGTATAGAATATCTGTTGCCATGCCTGTACGCTAAAACCATAAACGGAACAGGAATTAACGTTATGGATACGGATAAGATCGGTATATATATGATGCTAATAGTAAACATAGTAGTTATGGCAGCAATCAACGCAGCTTCAACAAATGCTTTCCTATCGTCATAGTTTTTCATTAAAAATCACTCCCGCTATTGTCCCCATCTTCCATGACCTTTTAGATGTTGGTGCAGACTTGAAAGGTCCCCATACCATTTTTCCAGATGATGCTCCTCTAATATATGGAGTCTTGCCTTCTCTTGCACTTTTTTATCAATATGTGAATATTCAATGCCTAATCTTCTGGCCAGGGAATAAGTCACCAAAATAATGTTGGCCAAACCCTCTGTAATCATCTGTTGTCCCTCTTTGCTACCTTTAAATATGGCCTCAAAAACTGCTGAAACACTATTCAGGAGCTCACACTTTAAAAATTCTATTATCTTTATGTTACGTCCTACATCAACACTATCGTTCATCAATTATATCCCCCCAGGAACTGCTTTAATATGTACTATATTATACACCACTGCTCTACTTATAACAAAACCATATCTTATTTCTGACTATATACTATTATATACTATTTTTTTATTTCCGGCACGAAAGTCTAATTATGCGTCACATCGTATATTTAAAATATCTGTATATTACACTCTCATCGCGGTTTGAAATTTTGATGGTTCCAACAGCTCCCTTCAAATAAAAAACCTTTATGACCTAACCCAATCC
>JAAYPJ010000032.1 GCA_012519835.1 Clostridiales bacterium
AGTGTCGGATTGGGTTAGGTCATAAAGGTTTTTTATTTGAAGGGAGCTGTTGGAGCCATCAAAATTTCAAACCGCGATGAGAGTGTAATATACAGATATTTTAAATATACGACGCATAATTAGACTATTACGAAGCGTTTAACACCCAAGCAATTTTTCGATAATTTCCTTCGCTATTTCCCTTATGTTCTTTTTATCAGTATCTATAATTATGTCACCAGCGTCTTTATACAGAGGCAACCTGCTTTTCAGTATTTGTGACAATTTTTCTATAGTGAAATTATTCTTTAGCAGAGGTCTGTTGTTATCGCCCAGAAGACGATTATAGGCTTCCCTAGGGGATACTTTGAGCCAAACTATCTTCCCGTTGTTCCTTAACAGATTAATGTTTTCGGAGTTTAATACTACACCGCCGCCGCAGGAAATTATGGTGTTTCTCGTGTCTTGCAAATCCTTTATTGCTTCTGTTTCTGACCTCCTAAACTCAACTTCCCCATAAATATTAAAAATCTCATTTATGGACATTCCGAGATTTTTCACAATTATATCATCCGTGTCTATATAATCCATTTCCAACAAGGTTGAGAGTTCGGTGCCCACAGAGGTTTTACCGCTACCCATAAACCCGATAAGCACAATGTTGAAGGGGAATAGACGTTTCGATTGAAGTTTTCTGCCGATTTTTAATATCTGGTGATATAGCAGTTCCAGTTCATCGGAAAATTCATCATGCTTTAAATAGGAATTGACCCTTTTAAAAATATCACGTTCTCTTTCAGGTTGAAAGATAGACAATTTATGCCCTTTTTTATATTCTAAAACATCCAAAACAGCTTTTAACCGTTGTTCAAATATTTCTACCAGTTTTTTGTCGCAATCATTTATAATATTTCTGATGTACTCAAGATTCTCCAATTTTTCAACTTTTTTGCTTAGGATCATTGGGGGTAGCGGCGGACCCATGTGTCCACCTGACACTTTTTCGGTTCTCAGCATTTTATAGATTTCCATTTCCTCTTCATATGTCGCTTGTTCCCCGGTCCATATTTCAAAAGATTTTAATCCTTGATAAATTAACATAGGCAGGCCATTGATTGTTTTAGCACCAAATTTATTCCCAAGTTTAAGCAACTTAGTTTCAAAAGGATTGTATATCACATCATATACCAACTCGGAATCCTGCAATATGTCGGGGCCAACGGGTGATTCGTCTATATCAGGATACATTCCTATAGGGGTACTGTTGATTATCATATCAAAGGAGGTGTTCAATTCCTTTGGATTTACCACATTTATGGAAGTGCCATAAGATTCTTCAAGCTGATTTTTAAGCTGAATACCCCTTTCAATATTTCTGTTTGCTATGGTTAAATTTCCGCCCGGTTTTATAATCTCGGATGCGATAACCCTGGCAACGCCGCCCGCGCCCAACAATAAGACTCGTTTTCCTCCTAGATTCACTCCAACATTTTCAATGCTTTTCACAAACCCTACGCCATCAGTGTTATAGCCAATAAGTTTACCGTCAACAACCTTCACCGTATTTACCGCACCGTATTCGGTAGCCAAAGGGTCTATATCATCTAAATATTGCATTATATTTTCCTTGTGGGGTATTGTTACATTAAATCCCGCAAAATTATCCCTCAGGGATTCTAAACTGTTTTTTAAATTTTTGGCGGTTATTTTCAAGGGGATATAAACAGCATTTATATTTCTCAGTTCTATAAAATAGTTTTGAAAAACGGGCGATAGGCTGTGGGCTATGGGGTCCCCGATAACGGCATAAAGTTTTGTTTCATTGTTAACTTTCATCTTTTATCATCCTATCTAAAATATCAAAGAAATCAGGAAAAGATATATCCACACAATGAGGATTGTTAATAATAACGCCTTCCTTGCTCAATAAACCGGCTATCGCCAAAGCCATTGCAATCCTATGGTCATTATAACTTTCAACTGTTCCGCCTTGCAGAGCGTCCTTGCCGCGGATGATCATACCGTCATCGGTTTCCTCGATATCGGCACCAATTTTTTTGAGTTCCGTCACCATGGCTACAATCCTATTACTTTCTTTTATTTTCAGTTCTTCTGCATTGCGTATGGTGGTTGTTCCCTTTGCAAGGGCGGCGGCAACAGCTATTACAGGGATTTCATCTATCAGCCTCGGTATAATATCGCCGCTTATTTCTGTTCCTCTTAAATCGGAACCGACAATATGTATATCCCCAATAGGTTCATTGTTTAAAACTCGTTTGTTTAATATTTTTATATTCGCACCCATCCGTTTTAAAACATCTACGATTCCGGTTCGTGTGGGGTTCAGACCTACACCTTCAATCATAATTTCCGCATCTTTGGCTACGGCACCCAACACAAGGAAAAAGGCGGCGGAAGATATATCGCCGGGCACGTGTATTTCTTTTGCATATAATTTGCCCCGGGGATTGGAAAATATAGAAAGCCCTTCCTGTTTGATATCTGCACCTATATAATTTAACATGCGTTCCGTATGGTCGCGGGATTTTTGGATTTCAGTTACAGATGTCGTCCCGTCGGCATAAATGCTAGCCAGTAGAATAGCGGATTTTACCTGGGCGCTGGCAACAGGCATATTGTAATCGATGGCGGCCAGTTCGCTCTTTTGTATCTTGAGGGGGGCATGGTCTCTTCTTTCAGTACCCTCAATTATACTTCCCATCTGTCTGAGCGGTATAATTATTCGGTCCATAGGCCTATTTTGAATGGAGTTGTCTCCGGTGATTACACAATCAAAATCCTGGCCCGCCAGTATTCCGCACATCAGGCGGATTGTTGTACCGGAATTTCCCACATCCAATACCCTGTTTGGTTTTTTTAGGCCCCTCAGTCCAACCCCTTTAATTTTTACTTCATTTGCGGTAATTTCAATGGGTACCTGCATTTTACGAAAACATTCGACAGTATTTAAACAGTCATCACCCATCAGAAAATTGTGGATTTTGCTTTCGCCCTCGGCAATGGAGGATAGCATCACTGCTCTGTGGGATATGGATTTATCCCCGGGAATAGTGATGTTTTGTTTTATTCGCTTGATCGGTTTAATTAACATGTTGTTACCGCCTTTCATGTACTGAATAATCTGAGCAGGGTAGGGGACGGGCTTTTCGTTCCATCAAGCCGGGTAAGAGGTCCGGTCCCCAGTTCCTCTAAAAGCAAGATTCCTCGTGAGCTTCATTTATACTGTCCGTCTCGGAATGACATAAAGCGGTTCCCCGAAACTATTGTTAAACCATTGTTTATAGTGATGATATATAGTAAAGAACCCCAGACTTTTCCAACATTTGCTCTTTTACCATGCCCTCCTTAACAGGCAGAATAAAAGATATTTTTCCGCCGACGTTTTTTTTATCCTTTAACATCCAATCGGCAAGTTCTAGGACAGGGTAATCGTCTATGTTCAAATCTATTCCCAAACCATCCAAAAAGTTTAATATTTCCGCAGCATATTCTTCGTCGACTATCCCCATTTTTTTTGCCATAATTGTTTCATAGTACATACCGATTATTACAGCTTCGCCGTGGGCATATTTAGAAAAGTCCGTTATTCCTTCCAATGCGTGGCCGATGGTATGGCCAAAATTCAATATTTTTCTCAAGCCCTCTTCTTTTTCATCCCGGGATACGATTTCGGCTTTAATTTCACAGCAGCGCTTGACTACATATGGCATTATATCTTCATCGCATTTTTTTATCTTCTCTATGTTCCTGGCTACATATTTAAAAAATTCATAATCATATATTATTCCGTATTTAATAATTTCACCTATGCCGCTCAATAGCTCTTTATAAGGTAGCGTATGTAAAAGGCCGGTATCTATTATAACCTTTACAGGCTGATGAAAAGCCCCGATACTGTTTTTGTAATGCAGTAGGTTAATGCCTGTCTTGCCGCCCACACTGCTGTCCACCTGAGCTAGCAATGTAGTAGGGATCTGAACAAACGGTATTCCGCGCATATATATGGCGCTACAAAATCCCGCTAAATCACCTACCACGCCGCCGCCAAAGGCAATAACCTTAGATCTTCTCGATGCTCCTTTTTCAAGCATCTGCTTTAAAATATTCGCAGTCACATCTATGGATTTGCTTTGCTCTCCGGGTTCTATAACAATCCTTTCATAACTATCAAGTGCATCTAAATAATTCCCGTACAGAGCATTTATATTTTTATCCGTTATTATGAAATTTTGTTCCGGACTGTGTTCTGCCAGATTTTCCAAATCCCCCAGTAGCCCCTTCCCAATCAATATATTATAACTGTTCTCCTTTAAATTTACCCTTACTTTTTCCATCGATCTAAAATCTCCTCCAAAGAATCTCCGCCATATTTTCTTAAAAACTCATCTGCAATTACAGTTATAGCTACCATCTCCCCGACAACAGATGCCGCAGGTACTGCACAAGTATCGCTTCGTTCTACGGATGCTATAAAACTTTCTTTGGTTTCTATATCCACACTTTGCAAAGGTTTATAGAGTGTAGGGATGGGTTTCATGTAGCAACGAACTATGATATTTTCACCGTTGGACATTCCGCCTTCTATGCCGCCTGCTCTGTTTGTTTTCCTATAATAACCCCCTTCGGGATTATAAAAAATTTCATCATGGACCCCAGAACCCCTGAGTCTTGAATTGTTAAAACCCTCACCGATTTCCACCGCTTTAATCCCTTGTATACTCATCAGGCTATATGCCAGTTTGGCATCCAGTTTTCTATCCCAATGGACATAACTGCCCAGGCCTACGGGTACGTCAATTATATGGATTTCAAAAATACCCCCCAGGGAGTCACCTGTTTTTTTTGCTTCCTCGATTTCATCTATCATTCTGCTTTCAACATTCTTGTCTATACATCTCACAGGTGATTTACCCGCATTTTTAATTTTATCGATATCCCATATATTTTCTTTCAGTGAGGCACTGCCTATAGCCGTAACATGACTTATGACATCTATACCAAGGCAATTCATCAGTTGTTTTGCAATGCTTCCTATTGCAACCCGCGCCGCTGTTTCCCTTGCACTGCTTCTTTCCAGCACGTTTCTTATATCTGTAAAATTGTATTTTACAGATCCGCTTAAATCGGCGTGCCCCGGTCTGGGTTTTGTTACTTTTTTGCTGTTATCTTCAACTTTAACAGGATTCATATATTGTTCCCAATTTACATAATCACGGTTGCGTATTAAAAAGGCGATAGGGCTTCCCAATGTTTTACCGTCCCTGACGCCCGATAAAATTTCTATGCTGTCTTGTTCTATTTTCATCCTATCGCCTCTGCCGTATCCCATCTGACGTCTTTTTAAATCGGCATTTATTTTGTCAATATCGATAGGAACATTGGAAGGGAGGCCTTCTATGATTCCTGTCAGACATTTCCCATGGGATTCACCTGCTGTAAGGTATCTCAGCATTTAAATAATCCTCCGTTTCTGATAAACTGCAACAATTCGGTTTATTTCCCATTTCTAGTGAATTGTAACAATTTGGCTTATTTCTTTCATTAATTGTTCAAATTTTTCCGGTTTCAGGGATTGAGCGCCGTCGGAAAGTGCATTTTCAGGGTCATTATGGACTTCAATCATGAGACCGTCAGTGCCTACCGCGACAGCAGCTTTGGATAGAGGGTTGATCATGTCCCATCTGCCGGATGCATGGCTGGGGTCTACTATTATGGGCAGATGGCTGAGTGTCTTGATTGCAGGAACCGCACTAATATCCAAAGTATTCCTTGTGTATGTTTCAAACGTTCGTATGCCCCTCTCGCATAGAATAACCTTTGCATTTCCCTCCGCCATTATATACTCTGCTGACATAAGTAGTTCTTCAACAGTTGCAGACATACCTCTTTTTAATAATACAGGTTTATCGGATTTTCCTGCCCTTTTCAAAAGAGGGAAGTTCTGCATATTTCTTGCACCAATCTGGAGTATATCCGCATAGGCTTCTACAACATCAAAAATTTCCGTGCACATGACCTCTGTAACTATGGGCATGCCTGTTTCTTCTTTAGCTTTTTTCAATATTTTCAAACCCTCTTCCCCCAGACCCTGGAAACTATAAGGCGACGTTCTGGGTTTGTAGGCTCCACCTCTCAGGATATGGGCACCGGAGGCCTTGACACTTCTGGCTACACTCATGAGCTGTTCTTCGCTTTCCACGGAACAGGGTCCTGCCATAATTGCAATGTTTCCATTGCCGATTTTCACACCATCAACATCTATGACAGTATTTTCCGGGTGAAACAACTTATTGGCGAGTTTGAACGGATGTTGGACTTTGAGGACTCGTTCTACGTTCTTATTTGCTTCTATTTGTCTTAAATCAATTTTTGTTGTGTCACCTACTAATCCAAATAAGAAGTAATTTTCCCCCTGTGATGTATGTGGGGTAAAACCCATTTCCTTTAATTTTCCCGCCATTTTTTCAATTTCTTCTGTAGGTGTATTTGCCTTCATAACAACTATCATTTTAATCAACCCTTTCCCATCTCCGGCATATCCGGCACATTTTCAGTGAATTGCAATAATCTTGTTTATTTCTTTCATTAATTGTTCAAATTTTTCCGGCTTTAAAGACTGAGCACCGTCGGAAAGCGCATTCTCCGGGTCGTTGTGAACCTCAATCATAAGACCGTCAGTTCCTATTGCAATAGCAGCCTTGGATAAAGGTGTGATCATGGACCACTTGCCGGATGCATGGCTTGGGTCTACTATTATAGGCAAATGACTGAGCTCCCTGATTGCAGGAACTACACTTATATCCAAGGTATTCCTAGTGTATGTTTCAAATGTTCGTATACCTCTTTCGCATAGAATAACCTTTGCATTTCCTTCTGCCATTATATATTCTGCTGACATAAGTAATTCCTCAATAGTTGCAGACATTCCCCTTTTTAACAGTACGGGTTTATCAGATTTTCCGGCTCTTTTCAGTAGGGGGAAATTTTGCATGTTCCTTGCGCCAATTTGAAGTATATCTGTATAGGATTCTACAACATCAAAAATTTCCGTACACATAACTTCAGTAACTATGGGCATGCCTGTTTCTTCTTTGGCCTTCTTTAATATTTTTAGGCCTTCTTCTCCTAGCCCTTGAAAACTGTAAGGCGACGTTCTGGGTTTGTAGGCTCCGCCCCTCAAGATATGAGCACCGGAGGCCTTGACACTTCTGGCTACACTCATAAGCTGTTCTTCGTTTTCCACGGAACAGGGACCTGCTATAATTGCAATGTTTCCATTACCGATTTTTACACCGTCAACATCTATAACGGTGTCTTCGGGGTGGAATAACTTATTAGCAAGTTTGAAAGGATGTTGCACCTTAAGTACCCGTTCTACATTTTTGTTTGCTTCTATCTGTCTCAGATCAATTTTTGTCGTATCGCCTACCAGCCCAAATATGCAATAGTTTTCTCCTTGAGTTTTATGGGGGACACATCCCATTCTCTTTAACTTTTCCGCCATTTTTTCCATTTCCGCCTCAGATGTGCCTGCTTTCATAACGACCACCATTTTGTATACCTCCTTTTAATTTTTTGCTAAACATTAAATATCGATTATTTATTTTTTCTATAATTGGATACCATTATCGGTCTTTTTCAAAAATACAGAGGATTCCGGCTTCTCACTTCCCACTTCCTACTTCCCACTTCCCACTTTCCACCTCCCACCTCCCACCTCCCACCTCCCATATGGGTTAGGTCATTTTCCGCAGTCTCGAAACACAAATTTGTTCACTCCCTCTGGTCGTGCAAATTTGGTTCTCGTTGCGTTTGACCTACTATCGATCCGACACTCAGGCCCTTCGAAGATAATATCCACTACTTGTTGATATCTTTGTTGAATTAAGGATATTCCATCTATTGTTAACTGAGTGTCGGATCGGGTTAGGTCATAAAGAAAAGAGACCCGTCGAAGGGTCTCTTTGTATAGAGAAATTGTGTGTATGTTTTTCCAATTTTATTATAAAATTTGGTAGCCAGGTAGCCATCTTCGATTTGGTAAATCAATATCTATTTTTTTGTATGCAAAATAACCGGCGCTAAAAAAGCCCCAGTAAAAGTTAAAGTAATAGATATTAAGTTTACGGTCCTTCGATTTTGGACATACCATCTTAATCAACCTCAGTTTTTAATATTTCCAAAACATTGAAATACATTTGAATTATATTACAGTATATTCTATAGAATCACTTGTGTCAATGATAATTTTTAAAAAATTTTTGTAATAACAGGATAAGGGGAGTTAGCCCGCTATTTCTTTGTCTTATTTTGCCCTATTTCTACTAAATGATGTAAAAATATAAAATATATGATACTATATTGACGAAGTGTAAATATATTAAATAAGATCGGGGTGATTGAGTGATGGCAGTATATAACGACAGCGGAGGAGAAATCCTCAAGGAAACAATAGGGCATATTCAGAATGTCCTTGGGGAAAATTTCCAAGATATTACTGTTGAAAGGGCGGTTGTCGGTGTCTTTTTCACCGGGGTCAAATTGAGTAATGGCGATGGCGGTATTTGTTTTACCCCTATAAAGGAAATACCTGAAGCAGTTTGTTGTCCCAGTTCGGCCAAGATAATGCCTACTTCCGGAAAACTTAGGGGCAGGCCGGTCGCATACTTCTTGGAGAATCTGCAAGCCGAAAGCCCTATGAGAAGGGCCTTAAGTGTTGCCGTTTTGAATGCGTTATCCTCGACATGCTGGAGAATTAAACCACCTAATGATTATGAGATTAAATTTGGTAGTGATCCCGTTGATGAAATTGATATTCCCGACGGGGCAAATGTAGTAGTTGTCGGGGCCTTGGTGCCCTATATCCGAATGTTGCTACAACGAGGTGAACCCTTCACTATTCTGGAATTAGATCCTCGAACCTTAAAGGATGACGAAAAGCCTTATTGGGCATCTCCTGAGGAATCAGCGGAAAGGATTGCCCAGGGAGATATTTTGGTTATTACCGGGACAACATTGATAAACAACACTTTAGAGGGCTTATTGAAAAATGCCAAACCCGGGGCACAGATAATATTAGTGGGGCCGACTGCAAGTATGCTCCCCGATGCCTTTTTCCGTCGCGGTGTTACCTCATTAGGTGGTATAGCTGTTACCAAACCTGATGAATTGTTGAATGTGTTATGTGAGGCAGGTTCGGGATATCATTTTTATGGAAAATCTGCAGAAAGAGTTATAATAAGGAATCATATTGGTTAATTTTTAAACGTTAGACCGGCTTTCAAGTATGAAAACCGGTTTTTTTTATTTGTTTATTTTTATAAAGTCGAAGATGTCCATCCCTATAAAGGATAACACAGGAGGAGGGTGCGGAAATAATTTCAAAACATATCAGATTTTCGAGAACCGGAATCTTGACAGCCTCAGGAAAGTTGTGTATATTGTTGCAAACAGTTTTATAAGAAAATTGGGGAGTGAAACGGGAGTGAAACAAATAACAGATATTGAGCGAATTTGCATTATAGGTCTCGGTTTAATGGGGGGCTCCTTTGCACTGGCATTAAAAAACAGGGGTTTTAAGGGGGAAATAATAGGTTATGATATATCTACAGGCTGTATGGAGGATGCACTGCAAGCACGAGCAATAGATATAGCGGCAGATAATCCGGAGGAAGCGGTTATCGATGCAAAGGTTGTAGTGATAGCGATTCCCATAAGCAAATATGATGCCATACTGGGGGGAATAGGTGCGTTTTTATGTCCAAATTGCATAATTACGGATTTAGGCAGTGTAAAGGTACAGGCGCATCAAGTAGCCAACAAATTATTGCCGAAACACGTACATTTTATAGGCGGACACCCCATGACGGGTTCCGAAAGGGAAGGGTTCAAGGCGGCAGATCCGTTTCTATATGAAAATGCATATTATTTTCTAACTCCCGAAAAAAACACGCCTTATGATGCTATAAAAACCATAGAATATATGGTAAAAAGTCTAGGAGCATACACGGTATATCTTTCCCCTGATGAACATGATTTAATTGTTTCCAGGATAAGTCATTTACCTCATGTAATAGCTATGACTTTGGTAAATTTTATTGATAAGAATAAGGGTATATCCTATTTGCCATTTGTAGGTGGCGGTTTCAGGGACACGACGAGGATCGCGTCAGGAAATCCCGGTATGTGGAGGGATATTTTATTTGCCAACAAAAAGGAAATAATAAAAGGCATAGAGTCTTTTCAATCACTCCTGGATGAGTTTAAATATTATCTGGAATATAATGAGGACGACGGTATTATTCGATCCCTCGAAAATGCGAAATCAGTTCGAGATAGTATTCCCCATTATGGACGGGATTATATGTCACCACTTTTTGAGGTTACAGTATCTATTGAAGACAAGCCGGGTACTATTGCAGGGCTTACACAATTAATCAGTTCTAACAATATCAACATTAAACAGATAGAAATACTTCATTCGAGACAGAACGAAGGGGGAGCGTTACGTTTGGCCTTTGAGAGCGAAAAAGACAGGGGCTTGATTTTGGAAATTCTTAAACAAAATGGGTTTCATAATCTAACAGTAATATAATAATTAAAAAAACAAGGATGTGGTAACATATGGAATTGGGATATTTGGGGCCACAGGGGTCCCACAGTCATGAAGCTGCTAAGGTGTACGCTCCTGCAGCCAAGCTCGTCCCTATGACAAGTTTTTATGAAATAATACAGGCGGTCGAGAAAGGGGACATTGACAGAGGGATACTGCCGATTGAAAATTCCACCGAAGGTGCGGTAACTTTTGTGATGGACGGACTTTTAAAAACTGAAGAGGCTGGGATTGTGGGGGAGTTAGTGCTGCCCATTTGTCATAATCTTGTCAGTTTAAATGATAATATTGGAGAAATCGATTGTATATATTCCCATCCGCAGGCAATTGAACAATGTAGGGAATATTTCAGGGAGTATTTCCCGGAGGCCTTGCTGATTTCCTGTGAAAGTACTTCCTTAGCATGCGCTAAGGCCAAAAGGAGAGGCAAAAATTTTGCTGCTGTTGCAAATATGGAGGCTGCCTTAATTTATGACTTGAATGTATTGGAGCGTGATATCCAGGATAACCTTCTGAATCAAACCAGATTTGTTATCATAAGCAGGGAACTACCCTTAGAATGCAACCATTGTAAAACATCCATTGCATTTACCTTTCCTGACGATAAACCGGGGGCTTTGCACAGCGTGTTAAAGGAATTCGCCGACAGGAACATAAACCTGACTAGGATTGAATCAAGGCCGGCTAAAACAGTGATCGGTAAATATATCTTTTATATTGACTTTATGGGAACACCGAAAAATAATGCTGTGAATGAAGCATTATGTGAAATAGAAAACATGACGGGGTTTTTAAAAATATTAGGTACATATCCTGCGCAGTAGTCTAAAAGTGCGTCGCTAATATAAGCCCAGTTATCTAATAAAATTTAATATAACAATACACGTTCATTTAGTTTCGAATATGAATAATTCCTACAGCTCTTCAGACGAAAAATACTACAACCTG
>JAAYPJ010000033.1 GCA_012519835.1 Clostridiales bacterium
TGCAGGTTGTAGTATTTTTCGTCTGAAGAGCTGTAGGAATTATTCATATTCGAAACTAAATGAACGTGTATTGTTATATTAAATTTTATTAGATAACTGGGCTTATATTAGCGACGCACTTTTAGATCTATATGCCTATTTTACCTCAATTTCCTTGCTGTTTTCCCATACCCCATGAATATTACAATAACTCTGGGCATAAAGTGTGCCGGATTTTTGCAGTCTTACCTGTGTACAACCGACGGGATCCGTGAAATTTTCCCCTTCGCCATGGGCGGAAAATCTGAAATTTGCAAGTTCCACCGGGAATTTAGCACCTTCCGCATGAAAAAATACCTTAAACCAAGATATGTAATGTTCGAGTGTGTTCGGATGTCCTATGACATCTCCCACAGATATTTTCAGTTCGAAAGGTTCTCCCGCTGTTATAGTTTCGGGAGCATGTATTATCGGAACATGCTTTTCGCCTTTCCAATCTCCGCTTTGCAAAAATTGACCAAATGATTTCACTGTTATCATCCTTTCCTGTGTATCAATGTTTTATTTTTTAATTTTCTTTAATCATGCAACATCATCCATATATATACCACTATTTTATTGCTGTAATCATTATATTTTTAAAATGGTACATTGCACAGGGGATGGTTCCCTTTGCATAAAAATGCAAGGATGCACTAGGGACCTTCGATACAATGGGGGTGGTTTCCGTTGTACCGTACCGGGGACTGCACCACATCGCAAAAATGCACCAGGAACCGTCCCCAGTGCATCACAGTGCCCCAGTGCATTTCCGCAGTCTGCCGTCTCCAATGCTTCCCAATGCTTCACGCGGCCATTTTTTCTGCCTGTTTTACGGCATTCCTTATTTGCGGTATAAGGCTGATGATAACACAAATTAATGTATCCGCCCCGATAACCGATCCGTTTACCGCGAGGGAGTAAACTATCATGTTCATTCCCTCAGGGGCATAGGAGCCGAAGAAAACAACACCGGACAGAAAATTCATGAAAAATCTGCCGAAACCTCCGATGAGGCAGGATATCGCTATATTTTTGCGGTATAAGCCGGCCAGACCCAGCGCCCCATAGGACAGTGGGTAGTCCAAAAGAAATTGTGCCCAATGAATGATAAAAGGATCCTGAATTAATCTGACCATACCGAAAGCAAACCCGGCTAGTATACCTGCTGTGGGACCGAACATAACGGCAAATATATACATGGGTAGCATGCTGGCAGGTGTTATGCTCCCTCCCTGCGGAAAACGATACAACCGTATATAGGAGAGAACAAAGGAGAGCGCGATGCACAGGCTTCCATATACTATCATTTTTACATACCTGGACCCACTTTTTGTTTTCTTTTCCCTGAAAGCAAAAGCGATAGCAATCAGCAACAGGGAAGCTAAAACAATAATTGATGCAGGTTTCAATTCCAATAATTTTTTAAACACAACACAACATCCTTTCCCTTATTTATCACCGGTAATATGACAAGAAAAGATAGTCCTCATGTCGCCTAACGTCCCTTATGTTATCTGATAAAAATAAAAAACGTGAAAAGAAAGCCTTTTCGCGTTATGTTTACAGAATTCGCTTTCCTACGCAGGTCTTAACCTACAGGTTCGAAGGGTCGGAACAGTCCTCTCAGCACATGGCGCCCCCAGCGATAAATATTTTTCTTTTATTATAACATAGATTTTCCAAAAAGTCACATATATTTCGGCATGTCCAAAGAAAACCACAGGTACATCGTTATTGTTAACACCCTGCCACCAAAACGCCCCTGCCAATAGCCGACTGTGCAAAATTTCAAGTAATTCCTGTATATATAGCGAATATACAACATAATAGATACTATTGTGTAAATTATAAATCAATATGTTGTGAGTGCGACATAAATTGGAATGAATTCCGCAAATTTTGTGCATTAATTAAAATTTTGCACAGTTGGTTGGCTGTGCACAGGTTAGGGTGTTAACTATAGCCAATATATTATATTTTAGTATCCTACAGTTTCGTATGCCTTGAAAGGACAAAGGCAATGCAATATAATATAACCATAAGGTGGGGAATCTTAATGAATTTATTTAAATTATATGAAATACAGAAAAAATTAGATGATCGTATATGTGCGGAGCACGAGCTGGAAGGAAAGAACCTTATCGGAGCTAAAATATTGGCATTGCAGGTGGAACTTGGCGAGTTGGCAAACGAAACCCGTTGTTTTAAATTCTGGAGCAATAAAGGCCCATCCCCCAGGGAAGCTATCCTGGAAGAATATGTGGATTGTCTTCATTTTATTTTGAGTATAGGTCTGGAGAGCGGGTTTACAGGTATTGTCCCAACTAAAATTGACAACACCGACAATTTAACAGGCCAATTTCAGGATATGTTTGCGCAGATTACTGCATTTCAACATAAACCTGCGTTAAATAATTATGAAAAACTGTTCAGCCATTTTTTATTGTTAGGCAGTAAACTGGATTTTACGGAAGAAGAAATATATAGAGCTTACATAAAGAAAAACAAAATTAACCATCAGAGACAAGATGAGGGGTATTAAATAGAAAAGTTGTAATATTAATTAATGGAAATGGCGGTAATTTTATAGTATAATTAAAAGAAATAAATATAGTATCAATTTTTTTACAGCCTGTTATGCATGTTAGAGATGCCGTGTGTCGGAGAACGTGCTATATTTGATTCGGGTATACGAGTAAATTTTTATTTTTGGGGCCTGAAAAATTGGGGTTGACCTGCTAGGCAACGGGGCGGGGGATCAAGAAGAGGGTGGCAAAAAGGCTGAGAAAATGTTATAATGATAATAATTTCATTGGAAAGACCGTATCAGAGACGGGAAGACCCATCTGATACATAAAAAGATTATCAGGACAAGTGCATAAGCTCGGGGAAGGCAACAATTAAAATAAATTTCAAAGATTTGCTTTTAAACTTATTGGGTATAGCATATTATAACTTATAACCTGTAAAATAAAAGCAAAGGGGTGAAATGTATGACTTTTCTGAGCATAATTAAAAAAAGAAAACTTGTTGAGGAATATGAAAAAAAGGAACCGAGTTCCGATGAAATTAAAATATTTGAAGAATTTTTGAAAGAGATAAAAACACTCCTGGAGAATATAGGTATAAAATTTGTTTTTATTGAAAACGGATGGGGAAAAGAAAATATTTTTAAAAATAGGGTCAGTCATATGGGCAATCTAATTTTAGCCCCTAGCTATATAGCACTATTTAGCGAGATAAAGGAAGGGTACCTGCTCAATACGGCATATATTTTGGAGCAGGTAATATTGAAAGCTGTGGAATTGAACATCGGCAGTTGTTGGCTTCTTGTGGAAAAGGATGCCGACGGGCTTAAAAGGGATCTTGAAATAGATGTCCAAAAGGAATTAGTAGCCATGATAGCATTGGGTTATCCGAAAATGCATGTGCACTATACCGATAGGGGTGAGAGTTCCCGCATAAGCATGCATGACTTCATATTTAAAGATGAATGGGGAAAAACAATTTGTTATGAAGAACTCAAAACTATGGGTACAGGAAAAGCACTACATAACCTCAGGTTAGCACCATCTTGGACAAATCTTCAACCATGGAGGCTGATCATACATAACGATCAGGTCATTTTAACTGTAGGTGGGAAGGACATAAGCAGGAAATACCTTTTATTGGATGCCGGTGTTATGATGTTGTATATGGAAAAATTTTTTAAGGAGGCAAGTTTTTCGGCCAGATGGAGTATTTATAAAGAAGAATTGGATGGTGATTTTTCAGAATACAGTATACCTTCCGAATATAGAATCATTGGCACACTTCATATTTAAACGGAGACTTAATTCAGATGGATTTTGTCTGGATTTTAGTTGATAAATATTATTAAAGGGAGGGGTAGGCAGTTGGCAACAATACTAAAAGGAAAACCCGTAGCGGATAAAATCAGCGAAGGGTTGATAAAAGAAGTAGAAGAACTGAAGGCAAAAGGAGTAACTCCGAAGCTTGCTATTGTCAGAGTTGGTGCAAGCCCGGATGACTTGGCTTATGAAAGAGGAGCACTTGGCAGGTCTAAAAAAGTAGGCATAGATGCAGAAGTTAAAGAATTGCCTGAAGACATAACACAAGATGACTTTATAAAAGAATTAAAAGCGGTAAATGATGACCCGGCTGTAAATGGAATACTAGTATTCAGACCATTTCCAAAACAGTTGGACGAAGAAGTTATCAAATATGTAATTGCACCGGAAAAAGATATTGATTGCTTTAGTCCTATCAATGCTGCAAAATTGGTAGAGGACGATGAAACCGGTTTTGCTCCGTGTACTGCCGTATCGGTTATCGAAATACTAAAGCACTACGAGGTTCCCATGTCAGGTAAAAATGCAGTAGTTTTAGGTAGGTCTATGGTTATAGGTAAGCCTGCGGCACTATTGTTACTCAGAGAAAATGCAACAGTTACCGTATGTCACTCCAGAACACAGGATATTGCAAAAGTTGCCAGTGGTGGAGATATCTTGGTAGCGGCTATAGGAAGAGGTAAATTTGCTAAGGGAGACTTTATAAAAGAGGGTGGAGTAGTTATTGACGTAGGTATCAATGTAGACGAAGAAGGAAACCTATTTGGAGACGTTGATTTTGAAGAAGCTGAAAAGGTAGCAGGTATGATAACACCTGTACCGGGCGGTGTAGGTTCCGTAACCACTTCTATCCTGGCAAGACACGTCATAAAAGCTTGTAAGTTGCAAAATAATTTATAATTTAAAAAAGATAATCCCTAGAAAATTCTAGGGATTATTTTTTTTAAATTATGTGAATAGTCGGTACATATTATCTGTTAAAGTTACAAAAAAGGTGTGTAAACATATATATTTAAGGGTAGGAATATTCAAATGCAATTTTACTTTGAGAAGAGGGATAAGCCATATGAAGTATGAAAAAAATTTAGCATCTGTTGTTTCGCTGATTAAGAACGGGGAAAAGAACATAAAGGATTTTAAAATCGGTGTAGAAATTGAACATATTGTTGTCAACAAGGATAATATGGAATCCGTCGGGTATTATGGGGCGGAAGGTATTGAAAGCATCTTACGTGAATTGCTTTCAAAAGGATACAAAGGCAATTATGAAGGGGGTTATTTAATAGGATTATTAGGGGAGGACAGAGAAATTATATTGGAATCCGGTGGCCAAATTGAAATCGATATAAAACCCTGTAGAACTGTAAGAGAGATTGAATCTATTTATCTCGGTTTTTTAAATGATATAGTGCCAATACTGGAAAAACGCAATCTGTTGTTGATGAGCATAGGGTACCATCCTAAATCGTCTGTTGGGGATATACCGCTTGTTCCCAGAAAGAAATATAAATACATGTTCGATTATTTTAAAGGAAAGGGAAAGTATGCCCATAACATGATGAAAGGCACGGCTGCCTTGCGGGTATTTATAGATTATAAAGATGAATATGATTTTACCAGGAAATTTCGTGTAGCCAATTTTATCAGTCCCTTACTTTATCTGATATCTGACAATTCGCCCGTATTTGAAGGTGAAGTTCATGATAAATTCAGTCTCAGAAGCCTTATATGGGCAAACGTGGATGAAAAAAGGAGCGGTAGTGTACCAAATGCCTTCAGAGAAGATTTTGGATATGGGGATTATGCCGAATATATATTGAATGCTTCCCCTATTACGATTACGAAAAATGGTGACCTTATCGGCATAGGCAATGAAACGGTGGAAGGTCTTATGGACAGATATGTTTTTACACAGAAGGAAATAAAACATATTATGAACATGGTGTTTCCGGATGTCAGGGTAAAAAACTGCATAGAAATACGCGTAGGGGATTCGCTACCTTTTCCTTATAACTTAGCATATATCGCCCTGATTAAGGGAATGTTTTATAATGATATCGCTCTGGAATATTTGTATGATTTTTCCCAGGGGAGGGAGGAAGAGCAGCTCAGCAAGATTAAAAGACATATACATGAAAGGGGTTTTGATGCATATTTCGGTTCCAAGACTACATATGAATATATATTGATACTTTTTGATTTAGCTAAAAAATCCCTGGTCGGGGAAGAAAGGGAGATGTTAGAACCGCTGGAAGAATTAATGTTCAATAAAAACAGCCTATCTATGATATCCAAAGAAAGATTGAAAGAAGAGGGTATCAATGGATTGAAATGGTGCAGCTTGAACCGATGGGCGAAAGGTTAGGGCCCTATAAGGTTTTGTAAATTTGGTTTGTGAAGCAGGTTTAAATGGCGGAACACAAATTGGCGAAAGGTTAAGGTCTTATAAGGTTTTGTAAATTTGGGGATCATGTAAAACGGCCAAGTGGGCTAGATTTTGCTTATGAAATATAACAATAATTTATACTGGCGAAAAAATGTTTAAAATATTAAAAATTGTGTTATGATTGTAATGTACGATATAATTATAACAATATGCGGGGGTGCTAGATTATGGATAAAAGGCAAAAAATTGCGCTTGTTTTATTACCGATATTGGCAATTATTATTTTAATAGGTGGAACTTTTATATCAAATCGGAACAAAGGAGCGGCCAAAACCTATACGGATGGTATTTATATAGGGGAGGGAGAAGGCCTCGGCGGCGCTATCAAGGTCGAGGTGGAAGTGTCCGGTGGAAAGATTACTTCTATAGACTTGTTGGAACATAACGAGTCACCCGGGTACTCTGATCCTGCGATAGAACAAATACCAAAGGCGATAATAGATGCACAAAGTACGGAAGTTGATATAGTATCTGGAGCAACCCTTTCGAGCAATGGTATTATAGAAGCGGTTGAAAATGCTTTAGCGGGAGAACCGGGAGCATCAGAAAAAGATAAAGCACCGGCACCAAAGAAAGAAGAGAAAGAACCCGAAGTAACTCAGGATATATCAGATATGAATTTAGCGGACGGTACTTATGAGGGAACAGGAAAAGGCTTCGGCGGAAACATCAAGGTGGAAGTTGAAGTTAAGGACGGAAAGGTTGCGAACATAGAAATTTTGGAGCATGGTGAAACAGAGAACATCGCCGGTCCTGCAATAGAGGGAATACCCGGTGCCATAATAGATGCACAGAGTATAGAAGTTGATAATGTGTCCGGGGCAACCCTTTCAAGCAAAGGAATCAAAGCGGCAGTTATGGATGCTTTAAAATAAAATTAAGTTAATATAAAAAAACCCTGGATTTTAAATTCAGGGTTTTTTTCGTGTAATAAATACAATAATTATGCTTAAATTTTAGCCCCTATTTGGAGCCCACTTTCGGTTTAATCACAAGTTCATTGTCGGACAAATCTACCAACACCTCCGAACCCGCTTTAACGGTGCCTTTCAACAATTCCTCAGATATCCGATCCTCCACCATTTTTTGAATAGCCCTCTTTAGGGGCCTTGCGCCAAATTCGGAATCAAATCCTTCGTCCGCGATAAATACCTTGGCAGGATCACTTATTTCTAAGGTGATATCCAGATCCTCCAGGCGTTTTCTGAGATCTGCCAACATCAGGTCCACAATCTTGCTGATATGCTCTTTATCCAAACTGTGGAATACTATTATATCATCTATTCTGTTTAAAAATTCGGGTCTGAAGGTCCTTCTGAGTTCCTCCATTACATTCTCTTTCATTTTTTCATATTCACTTCGGGCTAAATCTTCATCACTGGTGGCAAACCCCAAAACGTTTTGTTTTCTTATGGTCTGCATACCGACATTGGAGGTCATTATAATTACGGTATTTTTAAAATTTACTGTCCTGCCCTGTGCGTCGGTCAGTCTTCCGTCGTCCAGTATTTGCAGTAAAATATTGAATATGTCCGGGTGGGCTTTCTCTATTTCATCAAACAGTATTACGGAATATGGTTTTTTCCTGACTTTTTCCGTAAGCTGTCCGCCCTCATCAAAACCTACGTATCCCGGTGGTGATCCTATAAGCCGTGAAACCGTATGTTTCTCCATATATTCGGACATATCGATACGGATCATGGCATCTTCGTCCCCAAACATGGCTTCTGCCAATGCCTTTGATAATTCTGTCTTTCCCACACCTGTAGGTCCTAAAAATATGAAGGAGCCTACCGGTCTTTTAGGATCCTTTAGGCCGACTCTGGCCCGCCTGATGGCCCTTGCCACGGATTTTACAGCTTCTTGTTGGCCTATCACCCTGCCATGAATGATTTTTTCCATATTGAGCAATCTTTCAGACTCTTCTTCCTTAAGTTTGTTGACAGGCACACCTGTCCAATCGGATACAACATTGGCTATCTCTTCATCCGTAACTATGGCCTCGCTGTCTTTATCTTTCCAGCTGTTTTTTCTTTCCTCCAATTCTTGTTGGGTCTGTTTTTCTTCATTCCTTATTTCAGCAGCTCTTTCGAAATCCTGTATACTGATCGCTTCTTCTTTTTCCTTAGAAAGTTGTTCCAGTTTTTCTTCCAGGTCTTTTAAATCCGGCGGTATGGTAACGGTAAATATTCTGACCTTGGATGCGGCCTCATCCATCAGGTCTATGGCTTTGTCCGGTAAAAATCTGTCGGTTATATATCTTGCAGAAAGTTCCGCTGCCGCCTTCAGTGCATCATCTGTAATTTTGACTCCGTGATGGGCCTCATACCTGTCCCTCAGTCCTTCTAATATTTTAATAGTATCATCGATTGACGGTTCTTCTACAGTGATCGGTTGGAACCTTCTCTCCAGTGCGGCATCCTTTTCTATATGTTTTCTATATTCATCAAAAGTTGTGGCACCGACTACCTGTATTTCGCCCTTGGCTAATGCGGGTTTTAACATATTGGCCGCATCTATTGCGCCTTCCGCCGCACCCGCACCTATTATAGTATGAATTTCATCTATAAATAAGATTACATCGGTTACCGTGCGTAATTCTTCCATCACTTTTTTGAAACGGTCCTCAAACTCACCGCGATATTTTGTTCCGGCTACCATGGACGCCAGATCCAATGTTACTATTCTTTTATTTTTTAACATTTCCGGAACATTGCCTTCTACTATTTTTTGTGCCAGTCCTTCCGCTACCGCAGTTTTCCCGACTCCCGGTTCACCTACCAGGCAGGGGTTATTTTTGGTTCTGCGGCTCAGAATTTGTATAATTCTATTTATTTCCCTACTTCTTCCAATCACGGGATCGATTTTGCCTTCCCTGGCAAGTTCATTAAGATCCCGCCCAAATTGGTTTAAAGTAGGAGTATTTTTGTTTTGACCCGCCGGGACACCTTTTTGATTTCCACCTGCTCCACCGCTGCTTAGCAACTTTAACACCTCCGCCCTTACATTTTGGAGATTTACTCCTAACTCTGCTAAAATTTTGGTTGCAATTCCGTCACCTGCTTTTATTATTCCCAATAACAGGTGTTCTGTTCCTATATAATTATGGTTCAAGCTTCTGGCTTCCCCCATGCTCAGTTCAAAAACCTTTTTAGTGCGTGGGGTATAACCTAATAATTCTGACGGCTTGTTCCCTGTGCCTATTGATTGTACAATTATTTGTTGTACCTGGTCCATTTCTATACCTAGGTTTTTTAATGCTTTGGCAGCTATGCTCTCTTCTTCTTTAATAATCCCCAGCAACAGATGTTCCGTACCTACATAATTATGCCCCAGCTGTTGAGCCATCTGCTGAGCAAAGCTTATAACCCTCTGGGCCCTTTCGGTAAATCTTCCAAACATACCCACGTATATCCCCTCCTAGATTACTGTAATATATTTTCTCTTACCAGTTGTGCTCTTTTAATATCCCTTTCGACACCGGTCAATTGTGATTTGAAATGTTTCTGTAAATAGCCGGGCTGTATCATCGTGATGAGTTCATTTAATCGTTCTGTGGAAATCCCATCTATCAATTTTAAATTGACACCTAATTTTACGTCGGAAATCAATTGCATGGCTTCCTTAGAGGAAAGTAACCTGGCATTCTTAAGGGTCCCGTAGGAACGAAAAACTCTATCTTCCAGCTCGATGCCCTTGTTGTCCAATAACCTTTCCCATGCAATTCTTTCATTTTGAATGATCTGAAGCGAAACATCCTTGAGATTATTTATTATCTCTTCTTCCGACATTCCAAGGGTTATCTGATTAGAAATCTGATAAATGTCGCCCAGATACTCTGTGCCCTCGCCAAAAATTCCCCGGACGGCAAGTCCTATTTTGCCGGCCGTACTGATTACCCCGTTGATATATCCTGTTAAACTGAGTGCAGGCAAATGCAGCATAACGGAGGTCCTGACCCCGGTGCCGATATTTGTAGGGCAACATGCCAAGTAACCGAGTTGTTCGTCAAAAGCATACACAATGCCTTCTTCTAACAGATCGTCTATCTTGTCTGCCATATCAAAACATCTTTCTAATTGTAAACCCGGATAGAGGCACTGTATGCGTATATGATCTTCCTCGTTTATCATGATGCTGATTGTTTCCTCATTATTTATCAAAAATGCCCCACCTGAAACATTTTTGGCCAAGGCCGGGCTGATTAAATGCTTTTCAACATAATTCGATCTTTCAATTAAATCAATCTCATCCATTTTTATCAGTTTAAATTCGTTTTGGATACACAAGTGCCCCTTAGTTATGGTATCATATACCCTGTCTATAACATTCTTGGCTTCTTCTTTATCCAGATAATGGGGGAATGATACCGATTCTATATTGCGAGCCATGCGGACACGACTGCTGATAACTATATCCGATTCCGGATCTTTTTCTTTGAAATTTTTGGACATGATTTCACCTCTCACTCATTGTTGGCCTCTTCTTCAAGTTTCTTTATTTCATCCCTGACTCTTGCCGCCTCTTCAAATTCTTCTGTTTCAACTAATTGTTGCAGGTGGTTTTTTAAATCTTTTATCTTCTTACGCAGCCTTATGGAAGCTCCGGATTTTTTGGGAATTTTCCCTGCATGGATATTATTACCCTGAATTCTCTTGATCAAAGGAGCAAGCATATCACCGAATGTGGAATAACATACACTACAACCTAATTTTCCGGTTCGTTTAAAATCGCTGTATGTGGAGCCACACTGTGGACATTTTTTATCTTGGCCATCGGTAATAGTTATATTTGGTGCTATATTTCCATCCAGTAAACCGGACAGGAAACTGTGTATAGAAAAATTGTCCTCAAAGTTAAATATTTCACTTTCTTTCGCACACTCTTCACATAGGTGTGCCTCTTCCTTTATCCCATTTACAATTTTAGTTTTATGCACCGTTGCCTCCCTGGCATTACAACGTTCACAGAGCATTCCTTCTCCTCCTGTCTATTATACGGATAATGCAGAAATCTATTTTAAAATTACAGGTAATTTTAACGGTATCTATATTATACTATTTTACAACCGGGTTTATTATAATAATTCCACAAATTAGACCAATTTAAACAGGGTAACTGTGTTAAATTTTACAATTCGATAAATTGTGTTGCAAGTTACACAACCGATCCTTCATGGGCCGGAAACGACTATGACAAATACTAAGGAATTCATTCCCCAATATATATGCGGATAATCACGAATATTCGGTTCATGATGTGATAAAATATAAAGATGAGGATAGAGAATAATATTAAATAGTAGGAGGTTTTTGTGGTGAAAGCAACAATAATCAAGGATAATATTAAAGATATCATGGCGGACGCAGTAGTTATGGGAATCTATGAAGGTGTGAAAAGCCTGGACCCGGATTTAGCCGATATAGATCGGAAATTGGGCGGTGTTATTTCTGACATGATAAGTGGCGATGATTTTAAGGGCAAGGAAGGCGAAACTTTACTCATATATACCTTGGGAAAAATCCCGGCCAAAAAAATATTGTTGTTGGGGCTTGGAAAAGAAGAAGATTTTGGGGCAAATACTATACGCAAGGTGATTGGGAAGGCTGTCAAACAATTAGAAAAATCGAAAACCGACACGGCGGCGGTTTTGTCTGTGGGTCTGGATAAAAGTATTTCTCCCGAGATAGTTACACAGTGTATTGTGGAAGGTGCCATGCTGGCATCTTATAAATTTAATAAATACAAGACCGGTGATGAGAACAAGGAAAATAATTTAAAAGAATTATACATAATTAATGCCGATAATTCTATAGCGGATGATATGCATGAAGGAATAAAAATTGGGGGTGCCCTTGCAAAGGGGACTATTATGGCGAGGGACCTTATCAACGAACCGAGCAATATAGTAACGCCTGAAGCCATAGCAAACAAGGCTATGGAGATTGCAAATAAACATGGGCTGGAGGTTAAAATTTTAGAAAGAGAAGATATACGGAAATTAGGAATGGAATGTTTTTTAGGTGTGGCACAGGGCAGTGACATGCCGCCAAAATTGATAACCATAAAATATTTCGGCGGGAATAAGGATGATGAAGTGCTGGGACTGGTAGGGAAGGGCCTGACTTTTGATTCCGGTGGCATTTCCATAAAGCCGAGTTCGGGAATGGAAGAGATGAAGGGGGATATGGGCGGAGCTGCGGCCGTGCTGGGCGCTATGGATGTTATCGGATCCCTCAAGCCGAAGGCAAATATTATAGGCATAATAGGTACTTGTGAAAATATGCCCTCAGGTAAAGCATATAAACCGGGAGATATTTTGAACTCCATGGGTGGCAAAACTATAGAAGTATTAAATACGGATGCGGAGGGCCGTCTGGTGCTTATCGACTGTATTGCTTACGCTCTCAAGGAGGGTGCTACAAAATTGGTTGATATAGCTACTTTGACAGGTGCTTGCGTTATTGCGTTGGGGAGCACAACCACGGGACTCATATCCAACAACGATGAATTTGTAAAAGAGGTGGAGGCTGCGGCTGAAAAAGCAGGGGAAAAGGTATGGCAACTGCCTTCATATCCTGAATATAAAGAGCTGATCAAAAGTGATTGGGCGGATCTCAAAAATACGGGCGGGAGGGAAGCAGGCACAATCACTGCAGGATTATTCCTCGGAGAATTTGTAGGGGAAAATCCTTGGGTACATATGGACATTGCAGGCACATCCATGATTACCAATGACAAAAGCGGTTTGGTCAAAGGCGCTACGGGTGTAGGGGTAAGGACATTATACCATCTGGCCAAATCCATGGAGAAATAATATTTATAATATCAGTGGTTTCACCCCTTAAATGTGCCAGCAAGATAAGGGTTATGCACAACAAAAACCGGTTTTTCATATTATATATCAAGGCTTAATATATCAACAGTTGGAAAGAAAATTATATCACAATGCGATTGATGATATATGATAAAAGTTATATTTGAAAAGCTAGGGGTGATGAAACTTGGCCGATAATGAAAAAAACATTTATATAAATATGTATGACAATGAAACTGATAAAGCATTTACAAAATCGCTTGAAAACATGGTAAAACAGTTAGTGGCATGCAGCATGCCACTAAATTTTCATATAGAGGCATTAAAATGTCAGAGTATCATCATGAGAACTAAATTAATCAGACAATTGAAACATCGTAAAGAGCACAGGGGAAAGAAGATAAAAGAAGTCGATATCACGATAGAAGATTTTATAAAAATTATACCGTTGGAAGAATATAAAGAGATATGGAAAGAAAACTATGAATCGTATATCAAAAAGTTAGAAGAAGCGGTGAGGGAAACCGCAGGGGATATTTTATTGTTTAACAACAAACCTATAGATGCCAGATTTCATCCGGCATGCGGAGGTTCCACGGAGAATAGTGAAAATGTTGACGGAAATGTTATCCAATATTTGAGAAAGGTGCTCTGCAGTTATTGTCAAGACAGTCCATACTCCTTGAATTATCAGGATATCCCTATTGAGAAAATAGAGGAAAAATTAGATGTAAAATTGACAAGTAACCATGTATTGCGGGATATTCCTATTTACAACATGATAGAAGACATTGTGAGGGATAAGCAAGGTAGAGTAATAAAAGTCAGGATAGGTGAAAAAGAGTTTAGCGGCAGGGAGATAGTTGAACTTTTAGATATCAATTCGACGCGGTTTGGATGGCAACCGCAAATAATACGATTTTTCAGTATAGGAAAGGGTGACGGCCTGGGGTTGTGCCAATATGGTGCCAATGCTATGGCGGAAAAGGGAATGTCGGCAGAGCAAATTTTAAAATACTATTATACAGGTGTTGAAATTAAAGCAATAAGAGGTTCATGCATAAATAAACCTTTAAAAGGCAAACTAATAATGGTTGATCCTGCCCATGGCGGGAAGGGCGGTGAGGGTCATACCGGCAGACAGGGCTTGGAAGAAAAGGACATTAATCTGTCAATCTCGTTGTATTTGGAAAAAGAGCTACAAGACTTAGGGGCGAAGGTTTTTTTGACCAGGAATGAGGATAAAATTGTGCATCTGGAAGACAGAGCCCGAATGGCTAATGATATAATGCCTAATTTTTTTATCAGCATTCATCAAAATTATTTTAGCCATCCTTCCAAATCAGGGACGGAAATCTATTATTTTAAAGGGGATATGGCGGCTAAGGAGCTCGCAAAGGAAATAATGAAGGCGCTCACAGAAGATCTTAAAACCCTGGATAAGGGTATAAAGCCGGCGGATTTTTTTCTTTTGAGGTCGGTAATTGTCAGTTCCATTCATGTGGAAGTAGTTTATATTTCAAATCCTATTGAAGAGACTATGTTGATGGATGCGGATTTTAGAAAAAAAGCTGCCAAATCTATTGCAAAGGGTCTTGTAAATTTTTATAGATATGTATAATTTTAATTCTAAAATAGCAATTTAAATAAAATATACTATAAAAGTTATCATATACCATTTGACAAATAGACCAATTACATTATATAATGTATAGCTAACCATTTGACAATTGTCACGAAATATGTTATTATATGATTGTCAATGTTGTGAAAGAGGTGATTACTTGGCAAGTAAAACTCCACCAATTGGAACAAACCAATTACAAGAGATAAGGAAAAATATCGAAGAGTATGTCGGGCAAAAGATTGTGTTAAAGGCTAACAAAGGCAGAAAAAGAACAGTCATTCGAGAAGGAATTTTAGAAAACACATACCCGAGTATCTTTATCGTAAGAATTGATGGCCAATTCGAGGGCCATGTCAGAAGGGTTTCCTACAGTTATTCCGATATTCTTACGGAAACAGTTGAAATCACCGTATGTAGTGGCAACAAGAGTATCAAAGTAAGTTAATATATAAATGCCACCCAGTAATAGGTGGTTTTTATTTTTAAATATAGACATTGGCGACATGAAACACCGGGGATGGTTCTTTTTGCTTCAGACAGACCTTTTTCAATTGAATGAAGCAAAAAGAACCATCCCCGGTGCTTCAAAAACATATACGGTGGTGTAAGGGATGAACTATGTATATATATTACAGTGTTCCGACAAAAGTCTGTATACCGGTTGGACTAATGATATTGAAAAAAGAGTTAAGATTCATGAAGAAGGAAAAGGCGGGAAATATACGAGATCCAGACTTCCTGTAAGGCTCGTATATTTTGAAGAATATGATGACAAAATATCCGCTCAAAAAAGGGAATATGAGATAAAGCAGATGAAGCGGGAAGATAAATTGAAATTAATAAATATGTAGGGGCGGTCCTCGACCGCCCTTGTTGTATTAAATTTCAAATATCACTTCTTTTTTTTATTAATCAACATATATATATAAGAGTAACTTTGGACTAACTGAAACTATAATAAATTTTTTAACATATTTTGTACATAACAAAATATAGTATATTAGGGATTTTAAAAGATTTCGGGAGGTGGCAAATATATGTCTGTTGAGTTGATAAAGGATTCGTTTGAATTTGAACAGGTAGTGGGCGAGAGCATTGCTCAGACTATTGTGGAAGGCGATATTTTGGTTCCCGATACAAAACCTGATATCACAAGGGTGTTGTCGGTGGATGCCAGGGTGGAATTGAATAAACACAAAGTAGAGGATGGCAAAATTGCTGTAGAAGGTATTACATATTTTAAAATTTTATATGTTTCAGAAAAAGAGGAACAACCCCTATACAGTATAGATAGCAGCGCAGGATTTAAACAAGACATTGAAATTGACGGTATAAGTGCCGAAGTGAAAGGTGAAGTTACGGCGGATGTTGAACATATAGATTTTACTATAAACAATGAAAGAAAAATAGGGGTAAAGGCAATAATCAATCTGATGGGTAAGGGGATTGAGAAAAAGACTGTAGAAATTACAAAGGACCTTGCCGGCCTGGAGGACATACAGGTATTGAAAGAAACTTTCCAATACACCGATGTTGTGGGTGTTGACAGGTCGGAGGCCCTGGTGAAAGACGGTTTTGAATTAGGGGAAGAGGAATATGAGATTGTGGAAATATTAAAATGGGATGTTACAGTTTCGGAAAGGGAAACAAGAATAACGGATGGAAAGATAATCGTAGGCGGTATGGTAAATTTGGAATTGTTATATGTTGATGAAGGGTATGAGGATCAGCTAAAGGTGATAAAGAGAGAAATTCCGTTCACCCATTTTGTTGATGTAGCGAATGTATCTGAAGATATGCAATATAGGGTAAGACTCTCCATGAATGAACTCTATCATGATGTTAAGGAAAACATACGGGGCGAAAAAAAGATAGTGGAAGTTGAAGGCATAGTTAAAGTGGAAACCAAAGTCATGGATACACAGAGTAGGGAGATTTTGGTCGATGCATATTCTTTGAGCAGAGAGCTTGAAATATTGGAGGAACAGATCGAGCTAAAAGAAAATGTCGGTATGAACAGGGCAAATGTACTTGTGAGGGAAACCTTGGATATACCCCCCGGCAGTTCTTCTATTGCCGAAGTGTTTTCTATCAACGTCAAACCTATTCTGGTGGATTACAATGCGACTATAGACAAGGTCGCGATAGAGGGAATTTTGGAGGTAACTGTTATATACAGGGCAATGGAGGAGCTCAGACCTCTGTATAGTTTTGCCCGGGAAGTGCCTTTTAGACATTATATTGAGGTTGAGGGTGCAAGTGAAGGTATGGAAGCCGGGGTTGACTTGTTTATAGATGGGGTGGATCATAGTATTGTTAACGGCGAACAAGTAGAAATCAAGGTAAATACAGGGGCCATATGTGAGGTATTTTATACCAAATTTATAAACGTCATATCAGGCATTGAAGTAGCAGAAGAAAAGGTTGATCCGAAAACCAGACCCAGCTTAACCATATATTATATGCAGCCGGAAGATACACTTTGGAAAATTGCTAAAACATATCATACAACTGTATCAAAGATTATAGAGACAAACCAAATTGAAGATCCCGCAGATCTCAAAATCGGGGACCACATTATTATTGAAAAAATTTATAGCTTTAAGTTTTGAAAAAGGGGCTATCCTACCGGATGGCCCCCTTTTTAAATCACATGTGACATGTGTGTCACAAAAAACCCATTTTTAATTAAATATTGAAATCGAGCATATATGATATATAATATAGTAAAACGATGTATTTAGACCTAAGGGGAAAAATGATGAAACAGATACACTTAAAATCCAGGGCAAAAATCAATCTGTCCCTGGATGTTTTGAAAAAAAGAGATGACGGTTATTATGAAGTAGAAATGGTTATGCAACAGATCAATCTATATGATAATGTATATATCAACAAAAGGGATGATAACCAAATTAAAATTGCTACCAACTGCGAATATATACCTGTAAACGCCTCAAACATTGCATATAAAGCAGCAGACAGGCTCCGTAAAACAGCGGGTGTTTCCAAGGGAGTAGATATCTATATAGACAAAAAAATCCCGGTATCGGCCGGATTGGCGGGGGGCAGCTCCAATGCAGCTGCGGTGTTGGAAGGGCTTAACAGGTTGTGGGATTTAGGACTTTCTAAAAATGAGCTTATGGATATAGGTGCAAATATCGGTGCGGACGTTCCATTTTGTATTCTGGGAGGTACTGCCCTGGCAAAAGGGAGAGGAGAGAAATTAACTGCTATAAAACCGGCTATTCGGAACATCTGGATAGTATTGGCCAAACCGCCTATTTCTATATCGACGGGTGAAATATACAGACAACTGGATTTATCCAAAATAACTGACAGACCTGATACGACAGCGCTGGTTGATGCTGTTGAAAGGGGTAATATATATGATATGTTAGATAACATGGGGAACGTGTTGGAATCTGTAACCGAAGCAAAGCATCCTATAATTACCGAGATCAAAAGAAAGATGGTTGAATATAATTGTTTGGGTTCAAAAATGTCCGGCAGCGGGCCGACAGTTTTCGGTATATGCAAAAATTATAAGAGAGCTAAAGCAACATACAGGCATTTATCCTTACTTTATAGGCAAGTATATATGGTTCAAACTTATAATGGAGGTAATCGATGAAAGCGATTATATTAGCAGGTGAAGGAAACCGGGATATTGAATATTTTGGACGGGGTAAGGCTCTAGTCAGTTTTAGGGAAGAACCAATGATAGAATATACTATAAATGCATTGATAGATTCGGAAATGATTGATTATATATTGGTTGTAGGTAACGAGAATGCTCTAACCCCCATAATAGGCGATAGCGTAGACAGAATAATTGGGCAGGAAAACAATATTTTGGATAATTTAATAAAGAGCATATCCTATTTTAGCAATGAAGAAAATGTTGTAATAGCAACTTGTGATATACCCTTAATTACTTCGGATGCGATAAGATATTTCATAAATAATGCCTTAAATCTTAGGGTTGATTTATGTTATCCTATTGTAGAAAGATCGGTATATATGGCCAAGTATCCCGATGTCAGACGCACTTATGTTATTCTAAAGGAGGGGGCATTTACCGGAGGTAATTTGATTATGATCAACCCGAGTAAAATTAAGGCCATAGAAAATCAGATCAGATGTCTTATAAATAATAGAAAAAACCCGTTGAAGATGACCAGAGCGTTGGGTATGTTCATCACTATACAGTTTCTTTTAAGACAACTGACGATTGAAAAGATAGAAACCTATGTACAAAAAAAATTCAACATAACGGGTAAGGCCTTGATCATCCCGTATCCGGAAGTGGGAAGTGATATAGATAGGGTGGAGGACATTAAAACATTAGAAAAGTATATGTAAAGACCTGACAGAGAAATTTCTACAGGGTCTTTTTTTTTATGCACGAATATAAAACAGTTAAAATGTAAAGATTATTAAGTGATATTTAAGTTATATATTTTGTCCTCTTGTCTTGTTAAAGGCCAATGAAGGGAAGATAAACAATGATAAACATCATACATACTATTTTTAGTTACATAAAATTGTTATTCGGCATTGAAATGGCGGTTTTATTTGTGTTTGCAGGATTGTTTTCATTGATAAGGGACGTGCCGCTTCTGAGAAAGAAGGGTCTCGGAAGGGAAAGCAAGGCAATAAAGATATTAGGTTATGTATATATTTTCGGCAGCATTATTTTATTTACAATTGTAAAAAACACATAATGTAAAACAAAAAATAAGATTTTTTACCCTTTATATTACAGAATGAAACCTTGGAGGAATTTAAATGAGCCTATGGGAGAGACTGTTTGGCAAAAAAAGTGAAGATACAGATACGGATATCGGGGAAATAAAAGTACATAGAAATCTGGATAAAAATTTCGGAATAATTAAGGATATGCTTAAAGATTGTGACGACGTTTTATACAGAGAAATTAAAATAGGCATAGAAGGAAATCAAAGGGCAGTTGTGATATCCATAGACGGCATGACGGACGAGAACGTATTGGATAATCACATACTTAAAAATTTAATGATAAATAGTAGGATAGCGCCACCCGACATAGGAATCTTTAAAAGGCAGATAGGCGATGCCGTAAAGGACAAAACATTGAGTGCTGCCGAAATGAAGGAAGTAGGGACAATTGAGCAGGCTGTCTTGGATATACTGATTGGGGACACAGCAGTTATTTTGGATAACTATGACAAAATAATCATTGTCGGTACAAAGGGTTGGGAAATGAGGGACGTTGCCGAACCTGAAACTGAAAATGTTATCAGGGGTCCCAGACAGGGATTTATAGAAACCCTCAGGGTAAATACAGCCCTGATCAGAAGAAGGATCAGGGATCATAAATTTAAAATAAAGGGCTATCAAATCGGAAGGAGGTCCCAAACCGACGTATGTGTTTTGTATATTGAGGATTTGGCCGACGAGGATGTACTGGAAGAATTGGATAAAAGGCTGAAGGCCATAGATATAGATGCCATAATAGACAGCGGGTATATAGAGCAGCTTGTGGAGGATAACTGGCGTTCTATTTTTCCACAAATACAAAACACGGAAAGGCCTGATGTTGCTACGGCTGCACTATATGAGGGCAAGGTTGTCATCGTGGTAGATAATAGCCCCTTTGTGCTGATAATCCCATCCGGATTTAATGCCATGATGCAATCTGCGGAGGATTACTATGAAAGATGGGGCATTGCTACATTTATCAGGGCCTTGAGATATTTTGCCTTGTTAATGGCCATATATATGCCGGCATTATATATAGCAGTGACCACCTTCCATCCCCAGATGCTTCCTGCCAAACTCCTTATATCGATAGCGGCTAACCGGGCAGGTGTTCCATTTCCTGCCGTGCTGGAGGCTATCATCATGGTGTTAACATTGGAGATATTAAGAGAGGCGGGGATCAGGTTGCCCGGAGCGATAGGGCAGACCATAGGTATTGTGGGTGCGGTAATTATAGGACAAGCCGCTGTGGATGCCGGAATAGTCGGGCCCATAATGATAATTATAGTATCCATCACGGCAGTTGCTTCTTTTACCATTCCCAGCTATAATCTGGCCATTGCTGCCAGGCTCTTACGTCTTGTGTTGATAATCGCATCCGGTTTCCTGGGCTTATATGGTGTTATGTTGATAACCATGTTGGCACTGGTACATTTATGTAGCTTAAAAAGTTTCGGTGTACCATATTTAACTCCTTTCACGGCACCCATAGGACAGAGGAGCGACCTGAAGGATGCACTTTTAAAAGCACCGTTACTCTCTATGCATTATAGGGAAACGACAGTTAGGAAATCCGAACGCAGGAGAATGCTGGACCACAGAGATGAAAACTTCAATAAAGAGGGGTAGATATAACAGATGAAAGACAACAGCGATATTATTTCAACAAATCAGATGATTTTCATTTTAGCACTGGCTATGATCAGTACGGGCATACTCAGGTTGCCCAGGAGTTTGGCAGATGTGGTGCCTTATGATCATTGGATTATTTTGCTGGTCACAGGATTAGTCATAACGGCAGTCATTGCAATTCATGCATGGATTGTAAAACTGAGACCCGGGGTAGAATACTTTGAAATACTCGGTGAGTCCCTAAGTAGACCTATAGCATACATAGTGGCTCTGGCATACATAGTATATTTTATAGGCCTTAACGGATTGATTGTAAGAATTTTCGGTGAAACCATAAAGGTGTATTTGTTGACCAAAACACCTATAGAGGTGATAAACGTAAGTCTCCTTATCAGTTGTATCTATTTGTCGAGAAAGGGAGTAGAGGTACTAGGAAGGTTGGCAGCATTTCTGTTTCCCATAGTCATTACGGTTTCAATATTCCTATTCCTGCTATCATTTATAAATACAAATTTCAGGAACCTGTTACCGGTATTTCAAATTACCCCTGTTCAGGTCCTGCGGGGTATTCCCGTCACCATATTGAGTTTTTTGGGTATAGAAGTGCTTTTGTTTTTCGGGGCCAATTTAGAAAAACCCAGGGAATCTATGAAATCGACAATTGCCGTGGCAGCGGTGGCGCTGTTTTATTTGTTGGTTATAGTGGCTACTTTTGCACAATTCGGGCCGGTACAGATAAAAAAATTGGTATGGCCTACATTGGATGTATTCGACACCGTACAGATTCCGGGACTCTTTATAGAGAATGTACAGGTGGTGGTTATGAGCGCGTGGGTAATAGCTGTGTTTACAACCATAGCCCCTCTGTATTTGGCGGGTGTAATCACGGCTAAATCCGTGACAGGCTTTAAGGATCAGGCTAGTCTGGCTCCGCCTTTTCTGCCCTTCATATATTTTGCTTCACTGATTCCGAAAAACCTGGCGCATGTATATGAAGTAACAGACAAATTTACCTTTTATTTTGCAAGTATTATGGTTGGCGCTATACCGTTGATAGTTTTAATCTCCTTGCTTATACAAGCAAGGTCGGGCAAGGGGGCTAAAGGGAATGCATAAAAAGATGATTATTTTCCTGTCGATTGCACTACTTTTGACAGGATGTTGGGATAAGGTAGAAATAGATGAAAGAGCGCATATCAGTGCGTTGGGTATTGATAGATATACCCCAGGGCCTGATGATGAAGAAACGGTGGGTCGCCATATATTTACATTTGCTTTTCCGGAACTTAAAAAAGAAGGTGCAAAGGATGTAGTTATTTCAAGTGTCGGTGACAATTTATACAGTGTCTCCAGAATAATGGCCTCCAGAAGTAACAAGGAGTTTTTTTTAGGACATCTGAGGACTGTGGTCGTGGGAGTTGATATAGCTAAAAATCCGGCAGATTTTCGCCATATACTCGATGGAATAGAAAACAATGAATTTTTAAGCAGGCGTGTCGTACTCGCTCTTACCGAGGGTTCTGCGGCCGAAATCATTAAAGTTGTTCCTGCCATGGAAAACAAACTTGGGGAATTCATTGCGGAAATATTCAGAAGGTCCGACAGAATTCCGAGGATTGTGGGCGGTTCAGCGGGAGATATATTGAGGGACCTCCACGAAAGTGGAAATACGATCATACCCAAAATTGTACCGGGAAAAGCAGATGTGAAGGTAGCAGGTGGCGGCATAATCAATAATTTTAAATTTAAAGGATGGCTGGGTGAGGTAGAAACCGCGCATTTATTGGTTTTAAAGGGTGAAACGAAATGTCTGTGTGGTATGTCCGTTAAACATAAAGGCTTTGACATTCCCGTTGCTTTAAGACCTAAAAAACCAAGGATAAGTTTAATAGAAGACAAAGATAATATAAAGATTTTGATAGAGGTTGAAATGGAAGGAGATGTCAGACAGACATATTTTGAAACCGACGAGGATACATTAAAATCCAGCTTTGTTAGTGAAATAGAACAAGAGATGGTGGAAGCAACCAAACAAAGAGCTATGGATACAATAAACAAGATTCAAAAAGAATTTGAAACGGATGTGTTGGGCATAAACAAATATCTGAGACAGTCTCATTATAAATTATGGAAAGAAGTAGAAAGAGATTGGCAAGATATATTCCCCAATATAGATATCGATGTAAATATCGATATTAAAATACGAAGAATAGGGCTGGTAAGATAGGGATGCAGTGGGAACCGTCCCCACTGCACATCCCCACTGTATCCCTTTGTTTCACCCCAGGTAAATAGCGTATATTTATGTATATTTATGTATAAGATTCCCCCTAGTTGTAAATAATAAAAATGCAATAATAAAATGTATATAAAGGGGAAATAAGAGATGTATAAGAAATGGATTGATAAATTAACGGTAATATTTCTAGTATTTTTGGTATTGATAAATGTTCTGTATATAAGAGAAGAGGTAGAGGGTCTGGAAAAGAGAGGGGAAAATTTGATACGCTTTCATGTACTGGCAAATAGCGATTCCCCGGAAGACCAAGAGTTAAAATTGAGGGTAAGAGACAAAATAATAAATACTATGTCGGATGATTTGGAGAACTCCGAAAATGCGAATGAAACCAGGAATATTTTAAAAAACAACTTGGATAGGATAAAAGAAACCGCCAAAGAGGAAATATATGTAAGTGAGAAGAACTATGATGTAAAAGTATCTCTGGGTGAGCATAAATTCCCTACCAAAAGATACGGCAACGCCGTTTTCCCGGCAGGTAGGTATGAAGCACTGCGTGTGGAGATAGGCAGTGCAAGGGGACAAAATTGGTGGTGTGTAATGTTTCCCCCGCTGTGTTTTGTAGATGTAAAGCATGGTTTAACTGATGAAAAAACGAAAAGGGAGTTAGAAAATACCCTGACAGCGGGGGAGTATTATATTGTATACAGCAGTGTAAATGAAGAGGAACTACCGCTTCAATTAAGGTCCAAGGTATTTGAACTCTTTGAGTCATCCAAGAAACAACTTAGCCGTTTGACATCGATATTCTAAAATAAGATATAGAAATATGGCAAAGGGAACATCTATATTAGTTATAATATAGATGTTTTTTAATGCGCATATGTCTAACAATGCATCGTATTATATATTTAAAATATTTGTGTATTACACTCTCATCGCGGTTTGAAATTTTGATGGTTCCAACAGCTCCCTTCAAATAAAAAACCTTTATGACCTAACCCAATTTGTAAAACAAATTGATGGTAGGTCAAACGCAACGAGAACCAAATTTGCATGACCGAAGGGAATGAACAAATTTGTGTTTCGAGACTGCAATAATTCGCAA